>JBBIIG010000029.1:0-56460 GCA_037446635.1 bacterium | reverse complement strand
CCCGCGGGACACACCCGCGCCAACATCTGGACCGTCGATCTCTTCTTTTGCCGAGCGGAGGCCAACTGGCTGCAGCGCTCCTTTAAATTTTTGATATAAAAATCTTTGAGATCGGCGATGTCTTCTTGAAGTTGCCAATCCGTGAAATCGGGGCGCGCCGGCTCGGCGATGGCCAGCGCTTTTTGCAAATGAAAGTTCACGCGCTCGATGAGAACGTTTTTGTTGATGGGCTTGGTGAGGTAATCATCGCAGCCGGCTTGTTTGCACTTTTCCGCGTCTCCCACCATGGCATAGGCCGTCAAGGCGATAATCGGCAGGCGCTGCAATTGCGGATTTTTGCGAATGATTTGGGTGGTTTCAAAACCGTCCATCTCCGGCATCTGCATGTCCATCAACACCAGGTCGAACTTCTGCAGCGCCAGCGCCTTCAGCACGGCTTTGCCGCTTTGCGCCACGGTGATTTCATAACCTTGCCGGGCCAAAATTTTTTGAATGAGCCGCCAATTCACTTCATTGTCTTCAGCCAAAAGAATGCGCGGCGTATAACCGGCGGCCGGCGAAGTCTCCGATGCTGGCGCGCCGCCGCTGCCATTGGGATCAAGCCGCTGGTTGGAGTCGCTGAAATTGGCATCTGCAGCCTCGCCGCAAACCGTTAGCGGCAAATTGACGGTAAAGGTGGAGCCTTTGTTAATTTGGCTGTCCACCGCGATGGTTCCGCCCATCATCTCCACCAGTTTTTTGGTGATGGCCAGCCCGAGCCCGGTGCCATGATTTTTGCGCGTGCTGGAGCTGTCCAATTGCGTGAAGGTCTCAAAGATGAATTCGTGCTTATCGGCGGGAATGCCGACGCCGGTGTCGCTGACCGTGATCTGCAGCGGAAAGCGCTGCGGGTCGCCGGGATCAAAATCGCCTTTGCGCACGGCAACACTGATGGCGCCGGCGTCGGTGAATTTGGCGGAATTCGAAAGCAGGTTTAAAATGACCTGCGCCAGGCGAATGGGATCGCCAAGAAATTTTTGGGGGACGCCGGGCTGCACTTGGTAGTTCAACGTGACGCCTTTTTCGGTGAGCCGCGGCTGGATGAACTGGATTTTTTCGCGGATGATATCGCTTAAAACGAACGGTTCAAATTCCAGCTCAATCCCGTGCGATTCAATTTTTGAGATGTCTAAAATCTGGTTGATGAGATTCAACAAATAATTTCCGGACTTGTGAATGGTCGCCAGATAATCCGCCTGCTCGGGGGTGAGCGGCTCCTCCAGCAGCAGTTCAGCGTAGCCGAGGATGCCGTTGAGGGGGGTGCGGATTTCGTGGCTCATGTTGGCGAGGAACTCGCTTTTGGCGCGGTTGGCCGCCTCCGAGGCTTCTTTGGCGCGCTGCATTTCGATTTCCATTTGCTTGCGTTCGGTGATATCGTGCGCCACCATCACCAGGCGATCGACGCGGTCGGCGCCGTTTAAAATGATATTGCACGAGGCCGCCAGCACGCGCGGCTCGCCGTTTTTATGCAGCACGCGGGTTTCGATAACGCAGCCTTTTTTCAGCGCCACCGCTTCGCTGAAGGTGCGCCGCGCCGATGCCATTTCCTGCGGGTGGATGAAATCGAAGATGGTGTGGTTGCGCAGCTCGTCTTCGGAATACCCTAACAGCGTTTTAAAAGACGAGTTGGTGTAGAGGTAGCGCCCTTCACGATCGATCACGGCGATGAGGTCGGCGGCGTTTTCCGAAATCAAGCGGAACAGCTCCTCGCTGTGGCGCAGCGCGTCCTCGGCTTTTTTGCGGTCGGTCACATCCCGCAGCATGCCTTCATAATATGTGACCTGACCATTCTCGTCATAGCCGATGTGGCCTTTTTCTTCCACCCAAACTTCGTCGCCGTTTTTTTTCTTTAAGCGAAACACCACGGTTTCGGAATCCGGTTGGGCGAAAGAGGACTGGGCGATTTCGCGCTCCTCGTGGCTGAAATAGAGATCGCGCGGAATGTTGACGCTTTTCAGCTCCTCGGTCGAATCGTAACCGAGCATTTTTACCAGCGCCCGGTTTACGGTGATAAATTTTCCCTCCGGGGTGCTGCGGTAAAAGCCGTCGGGAATGTGTTCCACCAGCATCTCGTAGCGTTCGTCGCGGCGGCGGATGGCCTGCAGCATGTCGTTGCGTTCGGAGACGTCGCGGATGTTGACGAGAATAGCTTTGGTCTCGCCCCATTTCAATAGCGTCGCCGTCAGGTCCGCGGCGATGACGCAGCCGTCGGCGCTGAGAAATTTTTGTTCGTAGAAAACCGCATTGTGAACCAACAGCTCGTGTACGAAATTTGCCGAACCTGAACTGGAGGCTTCGGCAAATAGAAGCGAAAAACTCTGCCCGATGAGTTCTTTCTTTTTATAACCTAATAGCCGCCGCACGCTGCGATTCGCCTGCAAAATTTTTTGATTGGCCGGATCGACGATCAGCAGGGCGTCCAGCGATTCTTCAAACAACGTGGCAAAACGCTGCTCGCTTTCCTGCAAGGCGCAGAGCGCGTGGTGGCGCTGGGTGATGTCGATAAAATTCAACTGCACCGCCGGCCGGCCGTGGTGCAGAATGCGCGCGCCCAAAATTTCGGACACGATGATTTTGCCGCTGCGGTGCAGCCACTCCACCACCAGCGGCCGCAGGGAAATCCGGCCCTGAAGAATCGCCGTGAGCCGTTTTTTGAGCTGGCCGTGATCGCGCGCGCTGATGAAATCAAAAATCTCGCGGCCGAGGTAATCGCGTTTTTTATAACCTAAAATTTTGCGGCAGCGTGTGTTGCAATACTGGATGCGATCGTCTTGAACGATCGCGATGCCGGTCAGCGCCGATTCCACCAGCGAGCGGTACTGCTCGCGCGATTGCCTCAAATCGCGGGTGCGCCGCTCGACTTTTTTCTCTAATTCCGCATTGGCTTTGATTAACTCCTTGGCGAGACGTTGGTTCTCCTCCAAAAGCTGGCCGCGCTCTGCCGCCTCGCGGACCGTGATCACCAAATCATCGAGGTTGAAGGGCTTGCGCACGTAACGCCACACCAACCGGGAGTTGATGGCGTCGATGGCAGCGGCCAGGTCATCATAACCCGTAAACAGGACGTTGACGGTATCGGGCTGAATTGTGTGCGCCGCAAGCAGAAACTCCAGTCCGGTCATTGCCGGCATAGTTTGATCCGTTAAAATGATTTCGACGCGGCGCTTCTTTAAAATTGCCAGCGCCTGTTCGCCATTTTGCGCGGTAAAAACCTCGTAGTCCTTGCGCAGGCAGGTGGAAAGCAGCTTGAGAATGCTAACTTCATCATCCACGATTAAAATTGAGAATTGCGATCGCATGGTTCGTTCCGTACAAAATATCCCGCCCTACTCAATAGCAGAAGTGCAAATTCTCCTCCCCAAAACGAAAAGAGAAGGAACGTTGCCTAACCGGATTCCCCAATCCTCGTTTTAATTTCTTATCGGCGCATTTCATAAATAACATAAATTGCGAATAGCCTAAGAAGGCTGGTCGGAAATGTTTGATGTCACAAATTCATGGTTCGACTCCGCTCACCATGAAGAGAATTAGCTTCATCCTGAGCTGAGTCGAAGGATGAAGTCGCTCGCACATTCCATTTTCCGCCCAGCCTTCTAAGCCTCCAAAAATTATTTGACATTCAAAATTTTTATCTTTAACCTTCGTTGCGCCCGCTGGCGTTTTCTTAGCGAACTTTGCGGTTGACTTTAATTGTAAAAGGAGGCATTCGCAATGAAATTAGAAGGCACGTTCGTGGCGCTGGTGACGCCGTTTAAAAACGGCCAGCTCAACGAACAGAAAATACGGGAGCTGGTGCGCTTCCAGATCCAAAACGGCACGGACGGCCTCGTGCCCTGCGGCACCACCGGCGAATCCCCCACGCTGTCGGAAGAAGAAAAATTCCGCATCTTCGAAATTGTGATTGAAGAAGCGAAAGGCAAAGCAACCGTGGTGGCGGGTACCGGCACCAACGACACCGCCAAAAGCATCAAAGCCACCAAACGCGCTAAAGAGATGGGCGCCGACGCCGCGCTCATCATCACCCCCTACTACAACAAACCGACGCAGGAAGGGCTGTTCCGCCACTTCGAGGCCATCGCCAAAGCGGTGGATTTGCCGATTATGATTTACAACGTGCCCGGGCGAACCAGCGTCAACATGTTGCCGGCCACGGTGGCGCGGCTGGCGAAAATCGACGCCGTCGTCGCCATCAAAGAGGCCAGCGGCGATCTCAATCAAGCGTCGGAGATTGCGGCCACCTGCGGCGACCGCATCAAAATTTTCTCCGGCGACGACTCGCTGTTCCTGCCGATTCTTGCGGTTGGCGGCGTGGGCGTGGTTTCGGTGGTGGCGAACATCGTCCCCAAAGATTTGAAAGCGCTGTTCACCGCGTTCCAAGCCGGCGACCTCTCCAAAGCGCAGAAGCTGCACCGCCAGCTCTTCCCCCTTTGCCAGGCGATGTTCTACGAAACCAACCCGGCGCCCGTGAAAACTGCGATGAACCGGCTGGGACAGGACGTCGGCGAGCTGCGGTTGCCGCTGGCGCCCATGAGCGAGGCCAACCAAACGCGGCTCGAACAGGCTTTGAAAAATTACGGGCTGCTGGCGTGACCGTTTTTGATCTCACGAAGTCGCTGGTGAACATTCCCTCGGTGACCGGCGAAGAAGCGGCCGTCTGCGATTTTATTGCAGACTATTTGCGGGGCCACGATTTTCGAGTGCAGGAACAGGTTGTCGCTGGGGCGCGCAAAAATATTTTTGCCAGCCGCTCGCCGAAACCGCGGGTGATTTTATGTACTCACTTGGATACTGTGCCGCCGTTTATCCCGGCTTCCGAAGACGAGACGCACATTTTTGGCCGCGGCGCGTGCGACGCCAAAGGCATCCTCGCGGCGATGATCGCGGCGGGAATTCAGTTGTCTGAAAGGAACGTGCGCGATTTCGGATTTTTATTTTTGGTGGGAGAAGAAACCGACAGCATCGGCGCGAAAACCGCCAACGCCTTGAAGGTGAATTCGGATTTTATCGTGGTGGGCGAACCCACGGAAAACAAGTTGGGCGTGGGACACAAAGGCCTGCTGGCGGCGCGCATTCTCACCAAGGGGAAGGCAGCGCATTCGGCGGTGCAGGAAATGGGCGAGTCGGCCATCAACAAGCTGCTGGATAGTTTGGAGGCCGTCCGCACAACCAATTGGGGCGAAGATGCGCTGCTGGGGAAATCATCGGTGAACATTGGAACGATTGCCGGCGGCGTGGCGCACAACGTGGTCGCCGCGGAAGCCAGCGCGCAAATTTCCATTCGCATCACCGTGCCATCGTCACGAGTACTCGAAAAGTTGGAATCGGTGATTGCTGGCCGCGGCGAGATCGAAATCATCACCCGCGCCGAGCCTCAAAGATTATTAACCCTGCCGGAATTCGAGCAAACGGTTTTGCCGTACGGCACCGACATCCCCCATCTCAAAAATTTTGGCAAGCCGCTACTCATCGGCCCCGGCACAATCAAAGTCGCCCACACCGCGCAGGAAAGAATTTCCAAAAAAGAGTTGAGCGACGCGGTGGAGATTTACGTGAAATTGGTACAAAAACTGTTGAATACGAGGGAATAATGGATTGATGGATCAATGGATCAATGGATTAATAGTGATAAGCCTTTCATTGATCCATCACTCCAGTACTCCAGTACTCCACCTTCTAAGTAGTTGAGACTTCGTTTTAACAGAAGATCATTCGGGTTAGATCATGGCTCTAAAAATTGCACTGCTGGGCTTCGGCAAAATGGGGAAGGAAGTGGCGCAACTGGCGGGTGAAGGCGGCCACGAAATTGTCGCGACGTTTGAGATTGATCAGCCGCTGTCCTCTGCCAGCGCGCCCCCAGCCGTGGACGTGTTTATTGATTTCACCGTCCCCGGCGCCGTCGTTGCCAACGTGAAGGCCGTCGCGCAATTGGGCAAGCCGCTGGTGATTGGAACCACCGGCTGGTACGATCATTTGAACGAAGTCAAAAAAATCGTGAGCGCCGCAAAGATTGGGGTGATTTACGCCTCCAATTTTTCTATTGGAATGAATTTGTTTTTTAAAATCGTCGCCCACGCCGCGGAGTTGTTCGACCGCTTCGAGCCGTACGATCCGTTCATCCACGAATTTCACCACCGCGGCAAATTGGACAGCCCCAGCGGCACCGCCCATTCGCTGGCGAAAATCGTTCTCGAAAAAATCAAGCGCAAACAAACGGCCCTCGGCAAAACTTCGGAGGGCGCGATTGCCGCAAATCAGTTGCATGTGACCTCCACCCGCGCCGGCTTCATTCCCGGCACCCACATTGTGGGGTTCGACTCCGAGGCCGACACGATTGAACTGAAACACACCGCGCGCGGCCGGCGGGGATTCGCGGCCGGCGCGCTCTACGCCGCGCAGTGGATCATCGGCAAACAGGGGCTGTTCACGATGGAAGATTTGCTAAGTGAATAGTAAGCTTCACAAGCGTCAGTTCGAAAACGGAGCGAGAAATCTGGTAGAACACGGATCATGCCCACGCCAGATTCCTCCGCCGACATAAAGCGTCGGCGTTCGGAATGACACGTCGCGAGCTTAATTATTTTGTCTTCAATTATTTTGCCAAGCTCAGTTTTATAAAATCATGAAAAATCTCCAGCACTCCATCGAACAAGCTTTTGAAACCGAAACCGAAAAACTACCGGCAAATATTTTTGATCTCTTCGAAGAATTCAAAGCCGGGCTCAACACTGGCCGCATTCGCGCCGCGGAAAAAGTCGGCGGAAAATGGCAAGTCAATCACTGGGTGAAGAAGGGTATTTTACTGGGATTCCGCCTCGGTAAGTTGGTGGATTGTTCCATCAACGACAACTTCCGCTATTTCGATAAGCACACTTTCCCGTTGAAAAAATTCACTGTGGCTGACAACGTCCGCCAGGTTCCCGGCGGCTCCTCGATTCGCGACGGCGCGTTTGTGGCGCCGGGCGTGGTGATCATGCCGCCGGCGTACGTCAACGTCGGCGCGTACGTGGACGAAAAAACCATGATCGATTCGCACGCGCTGGTGGGTTCGTGCGCGCAAGTTGGCAGGAACGTGCACGTGAGCGCCGGCGCGCAAATCGGCGGCGTGCTGGAGCCGGTGGGCGCGCTGCCGGTGATCGTCGAAGACAACGTGCTGGTTGGCGGCAACTGCGGAATTTACGAGGGCGCGATTGTCGGAGAAAACGCGGTAATTGGCGCGGGCACGATTCTCACCGGCTCGGTGGCGGTGTATGATTTAGTGAACGAAACTATCCTCCGCAAAACCGCGGAGTCGCCGTTGGTGATTCCGCCGGGCGCGGTGGTGGTGCCGGGCTCGCGGCCGCTGAAACATAAATTTGCGCAGCAGCACGGACTTTCGGTTTACTCGCCAGTGATCATCAAATACCGCGACGCGAAAACAGACGCGGCCACGGCGCTGGAGGAAAGTTTGCGGTAAGCATAATTTTGGCGCTATTTCAGATTTCTTGGCTTCGCTGCGCTTCGCCTCGAAATGACAGAGGCGGAATTGACGCTGCGGTAAAATTCCTTCAACAACGTTTGAAAGTGATAGACCCCCTGCTCGCATTTAACTGAAAAGCGGCCGCGATCGTAGGCGCGCGATTGCAGGCCCGTTTGCACGTGCTCGCAAATCTCCATGTCCTCCCTCTGCACGCGATCGCTGTATTCAATATCTTCCGCAATGATTTTTTTCGCCGCCGGCGAATCCACGTCATCATAAAAATAATCGAAAGTCACTTGAGTGCGGTTGTGCGCGACCGGCGCGATGAGGTTGGTTTGCAGCCGGCCCGGCAGAATGTTCAGCATAAAATTGGGGAAGACGAAATAGTAAAACGCGGCGCCGTCGCTCGCTTGATATAAATTGTCCTTTCCAGTGAACGGGCTGTACTGCAGCGAGTAGTAGCGAAAGGTCTCGGTGACGTAGTTTTGATAATCTAAAAGGTTGCACAGCTCCGGATGCACATACGGCAGGTGGTAGCCCTCGAGGTAATTGTCCACGTAAACTTTCCAGTTGCAATTCAGCTCGTAAACGATGCGCTGGCAAAATTTCTTGCCGGCCAGTTTGATGGGCGCGATGCGCTCCACGATGCCGTGAAAATACTCGCTCAGCGGTTTCGGTTTTTCGGAGAGATTCACAAACAGCAGGCCTTCCCAAACGTCGAGGTTCACCGGGATCAAGCCGAAGTCTTTGCGGTCAAACAGCTCCACGCGGTCGAACTGCGGCACCCCGCGCAGGGCGCCGTCGAGCAAATAAGTCCAGCCGTGGTATTTGCACTGCAGAGCCTTGGCGCAGCCGTCTTCGGTGGCCAGCGGGCCGCCGCGGTGGCGGCAGACGTTGTAAAACGCCCGCAGCTTGTCGTCCTGCCCGCGCACCACGATGATGGGATTTCCCGCCGCCTCCGCTACAAAATAATCTCCCGGTTTCGGCGCTTTTTCCTGCCAACCGACGTACTGCCAGGTGCGGGCAAAGATTGCCTCGTTGTCAAAATCGTGAAATTCGGGGGCGGTGTACCAACTGGAGGGAATGGTTTCGGCGCGCGCGATGGGCGGCGAGTGCAAATCGGTTTCGTGAAAATCGGGCAAAGATTTTTTGTCGATCATCGTTAACTCCCGTTTAGAAAAATTTTAAATTTTAACCCAGATTCGGAAAACTGAAAGACGAGCCTTGAAAACGATTGCAAACGTCTTGTCATTGCGAGCGACCAACGGGAGCGAAGCAATCTCCTGCCTCTATACGCAGAGGATTGCTTCGTCGTCCCGATTTTTTATAGAAAAACATTAAGGAATATCGGGACTCCTCGCAATGACAGTCGCTCGACATACTTTTCCGAATCTGGGTTTAAATAACAAAAAAAGCCAACGACTGCAAGCGAAAATTTTGGTCTAAAATTTGATTCTAAGGGATAACGCGATTTTCGCATCGCAACTAAAGGACCCAGTAATAATCATAGAAATCTTAGGTTTAAACCAATTAAGGCTCGTTAAGTCTTTCACCCCATCAAAGCGTTTTTAAATGAAACAGTTGTTGAGGGTTGATGCACTCGTTCGCTCAATTTCTCCCAACTTATGCTCAGAACCACCGTTCGTCAAGGAGTCGCTATGATCTCACACCTAAGAGTTTTCAACTACGCGCTGGCTTGCGCCAGCTTATTGGCGGCGTATCCTCTCTTTGCTCAACTTTCTTTCAGCAAGCGCGTGATCGATAACAGCGCCAGCGGCGGCTTTTTCCTTTACGCCGTGGATTTAGACGGCGACGGCGACAAGGATTTGTTGGCGGCTACCCTGAATTCCGGCATCAAGTGGTACCGCAACAACGGCGGCTCATTCACCCGCATCAACATCAGCACCAATTTTCCGGACTCGTGGTCGATCCACGCCGCGGATTTGGACGGCGACGGCGACCTTGACATCGTCGCCTGTTCCGGCGGCTCCGAAGATTGGACTGGCCCCAGCGAAATCGCCTGGTGGGAAAACGACGGCGCGGAAAATTTCACCAAACACACGGTTGATACGGAATCCGGCCATCCCCACGCCGTGGTGGCCGCCGATTTGGATGACGACGGCGACAACGATATCGCCTGGGCGGCCTGGAAGGCCGGCGCCATTTATTGGTTAAAAAATAACGGCACCGGCAGTTTTACGCGCCAAACTTTGGATGGCAGCTTCAACAGCGGGCACACGCTGCACGTTGCAGATATGAATTTGGACGGCCGCGTGGATTTGGTAGCCGGCGGCGGCGGCCGAACCGCCTGGTACCGCAATAACGGCGGCGGCAGCTTTACCAAAAACCTGGTGGCCTCCGGCGGCGCGTATGGCGTGTACGCCGCCGATGTCAACGGCGACGGCAGCCCGGACATCGTGCGCGGCCGGCGCGATAATTTCGACGTGGATTGGCTGCAGGGCCCGGGGTTCACGATTCGTCTCATCGAGGCGGCGTGGAGTGAAGCCTGGGGCGTGGCGGCCGCCGACCTCGACGGCGACGGCGATACCGACATCTACGCTGCCGCCTTTGCGAAAAATGGCGGCTCCACTGAAAATCGCGTCAGTTACTTTCTCAACAACGGCAGCCAGTCGTTCTCGGAATCCGTCATCGAGTCCGGCATCACCCGGCCCAAGGGTGTGGAAATCGCTGATTTTGATCGCGACGGCGATCCCGACCTGGCTTTGATTACCCGGCAGGGCAACGTCATTTGGTACGAAAACACCGGTTCCGGGGGCGGCCCTATTGCTACCCTGACCCTGACTTCACCCAACGGCGGGGAAAACCTCGCCGGCGGCGCCAATCACACCATTACCTGGACTTCTACCGGCGACATCGCCAACGTAAAATTAGAATATTCCACCAACGGCGGATCCAGTTATACGGAGATCGTCGCCAGCACCCCCAACGACGGCAGCCACTCGTGGACGGCGCCCGACGTCAGCACCACCACCGCGTTGGTGCGGGTCTCCGACGCCGCCGACGGCAGCCCGGCCGACGTCAGCAACAGCGTCTTTACCATTACTTCTACTGAAAGCCTGACGTTGATCGCGCCCAACGGCGGCGAAAATTTCATCGCCGGCGCGAGCCATAACATTACCTGGACTTCCGTGGGCAGCTTTGCCAACGTGAAGTTAGAATATTCGCTGAACAGCGGCGGCAGCTACACCACCATCATCGCCAGCACGCCCAATGACGGCAGCTTTGCGTGGACCGTGCCCAACGTCAGTTCCACCACCGCGCTGGTGCGTATCTCCGACGCCGCCGACGGCAACCCATCGGATGTTAGCAACGCCGTGTTTTCGATTATTCAAGGAGAAAGTTTGACCCTGATTTCCCCCAACGGCGGCGAAACTCTCACCTCAGGAAGCGTGCACACCATTACCTGGACTGCCACGGGCAGCATCGCGAATGTGAAATTGGAATATTCCACGGACGCCGGCGCCAGTTATACGGAGATCATCGCCAGCACCCCCAACGACGGCAGCCACGACTGGAGCGTGCCGCAGACGGCCACCACTCAAGCACTGGTGCGCGTTTTGGACGCGGTAGATGGCGCGCCCTCTGATGTCAGCAATAGTGTGTTTACTATATTAACCGAAAGCATCACGGTGACCTCCCCCAGCGGCGGCCAGGTTCTCACCGGCGGCAGCACCCATCAAATCACCTGGACTTCCGCCGGCAGCATCGCGGCGGTTAGAATAGAATATTCGATCGATAACGGATTGGAATACACGACGATCGTTGCCAGCGCCCCCAACACCGGCAGTTTTAACTGGACGGTTCCCATCACCAACACGACGTTCGGGTTCGTGCGGGTTTCGGACGCGGCGGATGGCGCGCCCAGCGACGTGAACGACGGGCCGTTTACCATTGTCCCGCCAGCGGAGAGCCTTACCCTGAGCGCCCCCAACGGCGGCGAAGTTTGGCCGGGGGGGAGCCTGCAAAACATCATCTGGTCGTCCGCTGGGACGATCTCAGCCGTCAAATTGGAGTATTCTACCAACGCCGGCGGCAGTTGGACGGAGATCGTCGCCAGCGCCCCGAACAACGGGCTTTTCAACTGGATGGTGCCGAGCCTCAACTCCAATAACACGCTGGTGCGCATCTCCGACGCCGACGACGGCGACCCCTCCGATGTCAGCAACAACGTCTTCACCATCGACACCCAATCGCTGACGCTGATCTCCCCCAATGGCGGCGAAAGTTTGGGCAGCGGCAATCTTCACAAAATTACCTGGACTTCCACCGGCCAAATTTCATCTGTGAAACTGGAATACTCCACCAACGCCGGTTCGACGTGGATCCTAATCGATAGCGGCGCTCCGAACACTGGCAGTTACGACTGGGTGGTGCCGGCTATCACCACCAGTTCCGCGCTGGTGCGCATCTCCGACGCTGCGGACGGCGCCCCCGCGGACGCCAGCAACTCGGTTTTCTCCATCACCATTTCAACGCTGACGCTGACCTCCCCCAACGGCGGCGAAAGCTGGTTTGTGGGCAGCAACCAAACCATCACCTGGAGCGAAACCGGCGGCATCGAAAATGTGAAGTTGGAATACTCCACCAACAACGGCGCCTCGTGGACCGAGATTATTCATGCCACCCCCAACGACGGCAGCCACCCGTGGAGCGTGCCGAACAGCCCCACCAACCAGGCGCTGCTGCGCATCTCGGACGCCAGCGACGGCGCGCCAGCCGATATCAGCGACGCGCCCTTCTCGATCATCAACTCCACGTTGACACTGACTTCCCCGAACGGCGGCGAAATGTGGACCGGCGAAAGCGTCAAAAAGATCACCTGGACTTGGAGCGGCAGCCTCAACGCCATCAAATTGGACTATTCCGTCAACAATGGAACGACCTGGAACGCCATCGTCAGCAGCGCCAGCAACAGCGGCAGTTACGATTGGACGCTGCCGGATCTTTCCACGAGCGCGGCGCTGGTGCGAATTGCCAACGCCAACGGCGATTCCCCCTCCGATGTGAGCAACGGCGTGTTTACCATCATTGGCTCGAGCCTGACCGTGCTCGCGCCCAACGGCGGCGAAAGCTGGGAGGGCAACAGCCAGCAGTTAATTAGTTGGAGTTCGACCGGCGTTTTCCCGTTCGTCAAAATTGAATATTCGCTCAACGCCGGCGCCAGTTGGACCAGCATTGCCGGCAATGTCCCCAATACCGGCAGTTATACCTGGCAGGTCGCCAACATCGGTTCCGAGCAGGCGCTGGTGCGCATCTCGGACGCCGCCGACGCTCTGCCGATGGATGCCAGCGACAACGTCTTCGCCATCACGGAAGTGGTGGTCAGCGTGGAGAACAAGCCGGGGGCGCTGCCCACCGAATTTGGGCTGTCGCAAAATTACCCCAATCCATTTAATCCGCAAACCAAAATCGATTTTGCTGCGCCGAACGCTGCCACCGTGCGACTGGCCATTTATAATTTGAGGGGGGAATTGGTGAGATTGCTGGTGGACGAGGAAGTCGCGCCTGGTTCCTACACTACGATTTGGAACGGGTTGGATGATGCTGGTCGCGCGGTTCCCTCGGGGGTTTACGTCTATCGCATTCAGATAGGGGAGTGGCAAGCCTCGAAAAAGCTTTTGCTGGTGAAGTGAGTTTTATGAGTTGAAAAACCGCCCCAGCCTGAGGAACTCCACCGGATGAGCGGTGTGGCCGTGCAGCGCGAGATCGCTCAAAATCTCACCCACCACGGGCGCGAATTTAAATCCGTGTCCGGAAAACCCCGCCGCAAAAACGAGATTGGGTCGAAGCGGATGGCGGTCGATGATGAAGTGGCCGTCGGGTGTCATGGTGTACATGCACACGGAAAATTTGCTTCGGCGCGGCGCCAACCCCGGCAGAAATTCCCGCAAGAAATCGAGCACTGGCGGCTCGTCGCCGGCGGCCAAAGTTCGGTTCACTAGGTCCGGATCCGAAATGACTTGTGGGGTCGTGTGTTCGGCGACCTTCAGCCCCCACTCATCGATGGCGGGGAAACCATAAAAGCCGCCGCGTTGAGTTTCCACGTAAAAAATCGGAAACCGCTCGCGCTCGAAATCCGCGAGATTGCCGCAATCGTACCAGAACATCACGCGCCGCCAAATTTGCAGCGGCAGCTTCAAAGACGCCAGCTCGCGGTTCGCCCACGCTCCCGCCGTGATGATGAGTTTCTCGGCCGCGATTTCCCGGCGCTCGGTTTTAACCCGAAAGCCATTTTTGTTTTCTTCCCACGACTCGACTTTTTCATTGTTATAAACTGTCGCCCCCCATTTTTGCGCCCGCCCGATCTGCGCCGCGATGCAGGTTTCCGGATAAAGAAAGCCCGCGACGGGATCCAAATAAACGATAAAATCCTCCGGCAAATGAAATTGCGGATAGCGTTGGTGCGCTGCCGCCGCGCTCAGGCGTTCATGGGGGAGGTCGTGGTTTTCATAACAAATCTCCAGACCTTTGATCACCTCCGCGGCCGGCGCGCCGGCGACCATCATCGGGCAGCGTACAAACAGCTGCTTGCCGGCAGCGCGCTGCAGTTCTTCCCACAAATCATACGCGCGGTTCAAAAGTGGCAGGTAGTCCGGATGCTCGAAATACGCTTTGCGGATGATGCGGGTGTCGCCGTGCGAGCTGCCGCGATCGTGAGCCACGCCCAACTGCTCCACGCCGCAAGCGCGGACTCCCCGCTGCGCCAGCGCGTACAGCGTCGCGCTGCCCATGCCGCCCAAACCGAGCACCAGGCAATCGTAGGTTTCTTTTTTCATCTCAGCCGCTTTCTCGATTCACCGTTTCATAAAAAATAGATAATAAAAATATCAAATTCAAAGGGTCCCGAAAAGACATTGACAATATTGGTTCGGTTGATTAAATTGTGCCGCCATTTGAAAAGAGGAGTGGATTTGCAAATCGATCAAGAAGTTGTTCTGAGCGGGCGGCCGGATTTTTTGCGTTATTTTTATCGCACGGCCATCATCCAACGGCTGGCGATTGCCATTTGGCGATCACCGGGCCAGCGTTCGCCGCAAGCGCTCGTCGATCTCTCCGGGCGATGCCAACTCCGACCGATTTGTTTACAGCCGGAGCGCAGCGGATTCGTCATCTCGCCCTTTATTAATTTTGGCGGCGAGAGGGGCTACTTTCTTTCGCCGCATATTTTTTGGCGCGCTGGCCGCCTTCGTTATGCAAACGACGAGATCGTTTTGTCGCGCGGCCGCGCTGATTTCGATAGCTGTCTGCAAGAGCTCCTGCACTCCGCCAACGGCAAAAGCGCCGATTTGGGCTGGCACGTGCCGCCGTCGCCAAAAAATAATGCAGCGGTCAATAAAGAAACCTACCTTAAGATGATCGCCGACGCTGTGGCCGGCATCAAACAGTCGCATTTCAAAAAAGTCGTGCTGTCGCGAACGCTGGAGCGCCCCCTGCCCACGAGCTTCGACGTCGTTGATCTATTTGATCGCCTTTGTGAAGGGTTTCCCGGCGCCTTTGTTTCGCTGGTCGCTCTGCCGGAAATTGGCACCTGGGTGGGCGCCACGCCCGAACTGCACCTGACGATGGGCGCAGACCGGTTGCGTACGGTGGCGTTGGCCGGCACCATGCCGGCGTCGCGCATCGACGTCGTCTGGGGTGCAAAAGAATTGGATGAGCAAGCCATTGTCAGCGAGTACATTCGCGCGTGCTTTCAACGCCACAATCTAAACAATGTTGATGAGCGCGGCCCCGAGACCGTGCGGGTGGGCGATTTGCTGCATTTGCAAACAACGTTTTCCACTAACCTCGGTGGCCAAAACTTCACCGCACTTAACCGGTTTCTGCTGGATTTGCATCCCACGCCGGCGGTTTGCGGCCTACCCAAAGAGGCGGCTTTGCGCTACATCCAAAAAACCGAACCCCACGACCGCGAGTTTTATAGCGGATTCCTGGGGCCGGTTGGTTTTGACGGGGGGTCCCATCTGTTCGTGAACTTGCGCTGTTTGCAGTTGTTGTCTGCATCGGCTGTTTTATACGCCGGCGTCGGCGTTACCAAAGATTCCGATCCGGAAAAGGAGTGGCTGGAGACTCAGCTTAAATTCAACGCTCTGCTGAAATTCCTCGATGTTTCTGAGGAGGGCCGGGACGTGGCTCTGTTTTCTCCTGCCGAAGCGATGAGTGAAGAAATGCCACGGCGATGAGCGCGTTCAAAGAAAACGTCGTCAACCTTGCCGAAATTTGCGCCCGGCAAAATGTGCGCAATTTCATCATCGCGCCGGGCTCGCGATCCGCGCCGCTCACCCTCGCCCTGGTTCGACATCCGAATTTGACCTGCCGCGTCGTTGTGGACGAACGTTCCGCGGGCTTCATCGCCCTCGGCCTGGCGCAGCAGTTGGAACGCCCGGTGGGGCTGGTTTGCACCTCCGGCACCGCCCCGCTCAATTTCGGGCCGGCGGTCGCGGAGGCTTATTATCAACGAATCCCGCTTTTGCTCTTCACCGCCGATCGCCCACCGGAGTGGATCGATCAAAACGACGGCCAGACCATTCCCCAGCGCGACGTGTTCGGCAAGCTCTGCCGCGCCAGTTTTGAGTTGCCGGCAGAGGATTCCCATCCCGATGCGCGTTGGCACGCCGAGCGCATCGTCTCCGAGGCGATTCACGCCAGCCTCTGGCCAGCGCCGGGGCCAGTGCACGTCAACGTGCCGCTGCGCGAGCCGCTGTATCCCAGCGCAGAAATCAAATATGATTCTTCGCCCAAAATAATTTCAACGGTTCCGCCCCGTCCGGTTTTGGACGATCACGATTGGGACGAATTGCTGATCGCGTGGCGAGCCAGTCCGCGCCGGCTGATTGTGGCTGGAATGCACCCGCTTAATCCAAAATTAGCGGAGCGCCTGCGGGTTTTGCAGGAGAATAAAAGCGCCGCGGTGATATTTGATGTCACTTCAAATTTGCACGAAGCGCTTGCTCTTCATCACGCCGACCTGATTTTGGGAACAGAAGACGAGAACGTTCGGCGCGAGCTGGCGCCCGACCTGCTGATTTCGTTCGGCGGCCCGCTGGTTTCCAAAAATCTCAAAATGTTTTTGAGAAAGCACAAGCCGAGACTTCACTGGCATCTTGATCCCGCCGGCCAGTGCATCGATACCTTCCAAGCCCTGACGCACATTCTGCCGGTAGACGCACAGTATTTTTTTGAACAACTCGCGCTTCGAAAATCTCCCTCTAACTCCCTTTTTACAAAGGAGGGGGAGGGTGGTCCCCCCTCCTTACAAAGGAGGGGATTAGGGGGAGGTCTAGCCGATGCACCGGCAGCCTATTGTGAAACCTGGACCCGCCAGGAATACCGCGTCCGAAAATCTCTCGCGCATTTTCTGCAAGACTTGCCCAACTGCGAATTTTCCGCGATTCACGCCATTCTGAGTCATCTGCCAAAATACAGCCACCTGCAGTTGGGCAACAGCGGGGTCATTCGCTTCGCCAGTTATCTCGGTTTGTCTGAAACCAAAGGCGTGCAAGTCAACTCCAACCGCGGTGTCAGCGGCATCGATGGCACGCTCAGCACGGCCGTGGGGGCGGCGCTGGCAACCACTAAATTGACGACTGCGATTATCGGCGATCTGGCATTTTTTTACGATCGCAACGCCTTGTGGAATTCGTTTGTGCCCAAAAATCTGCGCATCGTCATCATCAACAATTACGGCGGCGGCATCTTCCGCATTCTCGACGGCGCCGGCAGCTTGCCGGAATTGGAACAATTTTTTGAAGTCGCACACGGCCTGACTGCCGAGCGCACCGCCGTGGATCATGGCTTGAATTATTTCCGCTGCGCGTCGTTCGGCGAACTGGAAAAGCAACTGCCAAAATTTTTCGGCCTGCAGGATCGCGCCGCCATCCTCGAAGTGCACACCGACAAAAAATTGAACCATGAGACTTTCTTGAAATTCAAATCGACCATGAAGGAGGGTTGATGAAAAGCACGTATCCCTGGGAAACCCTCAAAGAATTTGAGGACATCCTATTTCAATTTTATAAAGGCATCGCCAAAATCAGCATCAACCGCCCGGAGGTGCACAATGCGTTTCGTCCGAAAACGGTGTTTGAATTGGGCGAGGCCTTTGAACTGGCGCGGCAAAACCCCGACGTGGGCGTGGTGATTCTCACCGGCGAAGGCGGCAAGGCATTTTGCAGCGGCGGCGATCAGCGGGTGCGCAGCATTGGCGGCTACGTGGGCGCCGACGGCGTGCCGCGCCTCAACATCCTCGACGTACAAAAGCAGATTCGCTCCCTCCCCAAACCGGTGATTGCGATGGTGGCCGGCTGGGCCATCGGCGGCGGCCACGTGCTGCACGTGGTGTGCGATCTCACGATCGCGGCGGAGAACGCGCGCTTTGGCCAAACCGGGCCGAAGGTCGGCAGTTTCGATGGCGGTTTTGGGGCGTCGTATCTGGCGCGCATTGTCGGGCAAAAGAAGGCGCGAGAGATTTGGTACCTCTGCGATCAGTACGATGCACAGGAAGCCTTGCAAATGGGGCTGGTGAACAAAGTCGTGCCGCTGGCGGAATTGGAGAAAACCACCGTCGAGTGGTGCTTCAAAATTCTCGAAAAAAGTCCGATGGCGATCCGACTGCTCAAGTCGGCGTTCAATGCGGAGTTGGACGGCCAGGCTGGCATTCAGGAATTGGCCGGCAACGCCACGTTGCTGTACTATCACACCGAGGAAGCCAACGAGGGCCGCAAAGCGTATGTTGAAAAACGCCAGCCGGATTTTTCGAAATTCCGGCGCTACCCGTAAAAAAATTAACCACGAATTGCACGAATTTCACTAATTTAAAATTCGTGAAATTTGTGGTTTGAGTTTTTGCAGATGAATTGAGTCGGGTTATTCGAATTTCCAGAGGCATCTGTAATCATGTTTCCCTCTCCCTTCAAGGAGGCTGTTGAAAAAACCGGCGGGCAAAGCTTTTTAGAAAAAGTGGCGATGATAGTCCCCTCCTTTGAAAAAGGAGGGACAGGGAGGATTTGATGGTTAATTGGACGATCGTGCTGTCGAACCCCGCTTTCGCGAAGCGGATCCGCTTGGGCGGAAAATTCTCCTTTGATAAAGGGTGACTTTACCTCAGGGTGAGGGTGTATGTTAATTGGTGAAATCTGTGGTTAATAAAATCCAAATCTGGCTGCACGCTTTCCGGCTGCGAACGCTGCCGCTGGCCACCGCCAGCATCGCGCTGGGAAGCTTTTTGGCGGCAGCAGAAAACTTATTCAACCTACGGGTAGCTCTGCTGTGTTTCGCCACCGCGGTGCTGCTGCAGATTCTTTCCAATCTTGCCAACGATTACGGCGACAGCCTGCACGGCGCGGACAGCGCCCATCGCCAAGGCCCGCAGCGCGCGGTGCAGTCCGGACAAATCTCGAAGAGGGCGATGCGCAACGCGCTGATCGTTTTCACGGGGTTGTGTTTGCTGGTTGGCTACATTTTGATTAAAGATGAAAGCCTGTATTTTCACGCCGCCGGCGTCGCGGCCATCATCGCGGCGGTGACCTACACCGTTGGTCCGCGGCCCTTCGGCTACGCCGGGCTGGGCGATATTTTCGTGTTGCTTTTTTTCGGGATTATCGGAGTTTTCGGTTCGTACTATCTGCAAACTCATCATTTGAACTGGATGATTTTGCTGCCGGCTGCCTCGTGCGGTTTGTTCTGTGTGGCCGTGCTCAACATCAACAACCTCCGCGATTTTCAATCCGATAAATTGGCCGGCAAACGCACCATCCCGGTGCGGCTGGGTGAGTCCAAAGCGCGCGTGTATCACTGGCTGTTGTTGATCGGCGGGTTGGTCTGCGCCCTCATCTTCACGATTCTGAATTTTAAGAGTGTGCATCAGTTGATGTTTTTCATCACCATCCCGCTGATTTTGAAAAACGGCTTTGGCATCTCATTGAAATTTGACGCCCGCGAGATCGATCCCTATCTCAAACAAATGGCGATCCTCACCCTGCTGTTCAGCTTCAGTTTTGGAATTGGTATCCTGCTGTGAATCCCTTTCGAGCTGAATTCAAGAAGTTTACTTTGAAGTTCATCAAACCGATGGGCACCTCCCGCGGAGTTTTGCACGATCACGAGGTTTATATTTTAGCTTTGATTGACCAACGAAATCCGCGGCGCTTCGGACTCGGCGAGTGCTCGCCCCTGCCGGGGTTGAGCATCGACCACCGGCCGGAATTTGAGGAGAAGCTGCAGGACGTCTGTGATCTTTTGAATGGCGACGTCGCTCCACAGGAGATCGATCTGCGCGACTGGCCGGCAATTCGCTTCGGGCTGGAAACCGCGCTCATCGATTTCAGTGCTGGCGGCCACCGTATTCTGTTTCTCAGCGACTTTACGCGCGGCTACCAATCCATCCCCATCAACGGGCTGGTGGTGATGGCGGATTACGAAACCATGCGGCAGCAGGCCTTCGCCAAAATTGCTGCGGGCTTCACCTGCATCAAAATCAAAATTGGCGCGATTGGTTTTGAGAACGAATGTCGGCTGCTGCGCGAAATACGCCAGCAACATTCTCCGAAAAAAATCACGCTGCGGCTGGATGCCAACGGCGCATTCAATCCCGGTGAAGCATTCGAGAAATTAAAATTGCTGAGTCAATTTGGAATCCATTCTTTGGAACAGCCGATCCAAGCCGGACAATGGGACGAGATGGCGAGGGTGTGCGCGGCGTCTCCCATCCCCATCGCGCTCGACGAAGAATTGATCGACTGCCACACCATCGCTGAAAAACGGAATCTGCTGCGCGCCATTCGTCCGCAATACTTGATTTTAAAGCCGACGCTGCTCGGCGGCTTCGCGGCGTGTGAAGAGTGGATTAAGCTCGCGGATGAACACGGCGTCGGCTATTGGGTAACGTCGGCGCTGGAGTCCAACATCGGCCTCAATGCCATCGCCCAATGGACCGCGACGCTGCCGGTCATCCGCGAAAGCGGCTCCACTTCGCGGACGATGCCGCAGGGGTTGGGAACGGGACAGCTTTACCGCGCCAACTTTCCCGCGCCGCTGCACCTCAGCAATGGTCAACTCACGTATGCGGATCGCGGCGATCGTATCATCCGACTTGATGATTTGGAATTGGTGGAGCGGGTATGAAAGGCTTCACGTTGAATGGCAAATATTTTTCTCGGGAATGGATTGCGCAGCATTTCCGCTCCGTTGAGAATAAAAATCTCACGGACACCGAAAAACACACGTTGAAATTTTGCGGCGAGTGGCTCTCCGGAGTGGAACGATTCATCGTTTCCACCTCCGGTTCCACTGGCGAGCCAAAGCTCATCTCAATCACCCGTGAGCAGATGGCGTTGAGCGCCCGCTTGACCGGCGACGCGCTGAATCTAAAAGCCGGCGATCGCGCGCTGGTTTGTCTTTCACCCCAGCACATCGCCGGGTTGATGATGCTCGCTCGCGGTTTGGTTTTAGATCTGAATTTGACGATTGTCGAACCTAGCAGCGATCCCTTTGGCGCACTGGATCTTAAAACCTCATCGCCGTTTGATTTCACCGCCCTGGTGCCGCTGCAACTGCAAAGCATTCTGGCCCATCCCGATCACATAGATTTCTTGAATAAAATGAAAGCCGTGTTAGTGGGCGGCGCGCCCGTTTCGATTTCATTACAGAATCAGATTAAAAATTTGCACGCGCCGGTTTACCAGACCTTCGGCATGACGGAGACGGTGAGCCACATTGCGCTGCGGCGGCTCAACGGTCCGCGGGCCGCTGAACATTACCAGACGCTGCCGGGCGTGAAAGTCGGGCAGGACGATCGCGGCTGCCTCACCATCAATTCCGCGGTTACAAATTTCCGGAACGTCATCACCAACGATGTCGTGGAATTGACTTCGGAAACGGGTTTCGTCTGGCTGGGCCGCATCGACAATGTCATCAACAGCGGCGGGGTAAAAGTGCAGGCCGAAAAAGTGGAGGCAGCCATTGAGCAAATATTGTACGAGCTGAACGTGGAGCACGGTGAGTTTTTTGTCGGCGGGCTGCCGGATGAACGCTACCACGAAAAAGTGGCGGCGGTGTTCATGGGACAGCGGCTGTCGGCGGAAACCGAAGCTGCACTGAAAGCGGCGCTAGCGAAGAAGCTAAACAAATTCGAGCTGCCCAAAGAGATTTTGTATTTGGATTCGGCGGCGCCCACGCCAAGCGGCAAGATCGATCGCCGGGCTACGTTGAAGAAGATCACGTTAAACAGACTTTGATTAAGTATGAGAACATCCAATATTCAAAAACCTACTGTTGATTGGAAGTATAAACTTCTGCTGTTGACGCTTTTTTGTGCGCTGTACTATTTCTTTTACATCTATCCCAACCTGCACCCGCTCACTCCGCCGCGGCTGCTGCCGCTGTCGCCCATCGACCGCGCCGCGCCGTTTTTTCCATGGACGTTTTGGGTTTATCTTTCCGAGTACGTATTAGTGGCAGTCGCGATGACGATTCTCAAGGATTGGGATGAGTTCAATTCCTGGGCGAGAATGAACTTTGGGGCGTTGTTTATTTGCGGCGCATTTTTTCTTTTTTATCCCACCACCTACCCTCGGCCGGTTTATCCGGATGAGAACAATGTTTTGGTGGCCTTTGCAATGAATCTGGTTGCAAATGTCGATACCCCCAACAATTGCTTTCCAAGTTTGCACGTCGCCATCACTGCCATCAGCGCCTGGTTTTTCCGATTGTACGGTCGTAAACATTTTGCGCTGTTTGCCCTCTGGGGATTGGCGATCCTGCTTTCAACCTTGACCACCAAGCAGCACTACTTTATTGATGTCTTAGGCGGCTTGTGTGTGACGGGTTTGGTGGCTTACCTCGAGCCGCTGTTATTTCGCAAAAAAGCAGTGGACGCGAGGGCTTATTCGAGGACCTCCAAAGCCGCCGTCGCCGCTGAGAAAACGGAGACGGTTTATTCGGAGTGAGGGCAATAGAAACGTCAGTGCCTATCTCAACTCTGGACGCGTTTGATTTTTGAGGCGGGTAAGGAGTTATCATCCGGCTGTGAGTCGGGGGGAGCTTCGGTTGCATCGAACCCGTTTAAGTCATCTAACGCTGCGCCGCGGACGACCCCGGCGATCACTCCCACCGCGACGATGAGCTTCATCAGCGTGGATTCCGAATTGCCGATTTGGGGATCCAAGTTGTCGTACATCACAAGGAAATAGTACATGGCAAATCCTGCCACGCTCAAACAGTAGATTCCTAAAAAAGTAATCAGAAAGACATCTCGTTTCGGAAGCTTGTTTGACATGAGTCGATCCCTCGATTAGTCGAATTATTTAAAGGGAGTTACCTTCAGTTCGCTGCGTTTGCGGGAATCGAAAATTCAAAAGCAGAGCTTTGAGTTACAAAGGCTTTTCCCCGAAATGAATGGCGATGCCGCCCAGCAGGAAGCACTTGAAATTTACGTTGACGAATCCAGCTTTTTCCAATCGTTGTTTGAATTCAATGGGCGACAAAAACGTCATGGTGGTTTTGTACAAATACCGGAAAGGCTCGGAGCTGCCGGTGGCGAGGCATCCCACCAGCGGCATCACGGTTTTCATGTGCAGGCGAAATCCCAATCGCAGCAGCGCATTTTGGGGCCGGCTCAATTCGAGAATGGCAAAGCGGCCGCCGGGTTTTAATACGCGATGCATCTCGTGCAGGACCTCATCCAAAAAATGAAAGACGTTGCGCATGGCAAATCCGCTGATGATGCCATCGATGGAATTATGTTTAAACGGAAGAAGATGCGCCGAACCCTGCTCGAAGGCAATGAGCTGTTTTGGGCCGTTGCCGCCGGTTATTTTGATTTTCGCCAAACGCAGCATCTCGTGAGAAATATCAAAAACGTGCACCGCGCGCGCCCCGGCTTTCGCGGCGTGATGGGCGAGATCGCCGGTGCCGGCGGCCAGATCGAGCACCACCCCGGTTTTGTGATCGTTCAGCAGCGCCACCGTTTGCCGCCGCCAGGCTTCGTCGCGAAACAAGCTCACCCAGCGGTTGAAGCGATCGTAGCGCGGCGCCAGCTTGTCGAATAAATTGGCGACGTACTTTTGCCGCTGGTCGCGGTCGATGGATTGGGTTTGTAAATCGGCAAAGGAATGGGACATGAAACCACGAATTTCACGAATTACACGAAATTTTTCTATTAGTGAAATTCGTGTAATTCGTGGTTGTTATTTGAGGTTTACATTTTTTTCTTCAGTATGGGCGCTAACTGGCGCAACTCATTCATCAACGATTCGAATTCAGCAAGATTCAGCGATTGTTGTCCGTCGGAGAGCGCTTTTTGCGGATTCGGGTGAACTTCGATGATGAGGCCGTCGGCGCCGGCCGCCAACGCCGCCCGGCTGGCGGACGCCACCAGGCAGCGGCTGCCGCTGCTGTGCGAGGGATCGACGATGATCGGCAGATGCGAAAGTTCTTTCACCGCCGGCACCGCGAGGATGTCGAGGGTGTTGCGAGTGTAGGTTTCAAAGGTTCGGATGCCGCGCTCGCACAGGATGACTTGCTCGTTGCCCTCGGCGAGAATGTACTCTGCTGCCAGCAGAAATTCTTCCAGCGTCGCACTCATGTTGCGTTTCAAAATCACCGGCTTGCTGGTTTTGCCCACCTCGCGCAGGAGATCGAAATTGTCCATGTTGCGCGAGCCGATGCGCAAAATATCCGCCTGCTCAGCCAAAAGTTCGAGATGATAAGCTGAGAGAATTTCCGTTTCGATGAGAAGATTGGTTTCTTGTTTGATGAGCCGTAACAGTTCGACCCCCTCGTGGCCGATTCCCTGAAACGAGTAGGGCGAGGTTCGCGGTTTGTACAGCGAGCCTCGAAAAATTTTGGCGCCGGCTTTTTCCACCGCGCGCGCCGCGGCCAGCGCCTGTTCGGGAGTTTCCAGCGCGCACGGGCCGGCGATGACTGTGAAATGGCCTTCGCCCAAAATCACGTTTTTCAGGCGAATCAGGGTGTCGCGGCGGCTGCTGGATTTTTTGACTTTCGTGTTCGCCAAACGATTCATCAAGTTGAATAATCTCTTGATTGCTTGATATTTTTTAGGTATGTTTCCATTCAAAAAGTCAGCAAGAAAAATAGAAAATATATATTCTTAGTCAACTAAATTTTATGGCGTTGAAAGATTTTTTGAGGTTCAATAACCAAACCGCAGCCCATTCGCCGGCGATGTCGGTGGAGGAGCTGCTAACGCGGTTTCCGGAAATCCCCCGCGACCTCCAGCGCGAGCCGCTGCTGGCCCGCTTTGCCGAGACCTTCGCACAACTACTGCGGCAGGCGCAGAATCCCAGCGCTTGCACCACGGAGTATTCGCCCGCTCATCATTATTATTTGAAACTGATTGGGCCGTTGAAAATTTATATGTACGGTCTCGCCACCAAAGAAAAAGTTCTGCAGCAATTGCAGGAAATGCTGGATCGCCACGCCGCCGATCCGCAAGGCTTTGCGGCGAGCTTGCTGCCAGCCGATCGTGCCGCGCGCAAAATGTAGTAAACTCAACGTAGCAGTTTGAAATATGAAATTAATTCGTTGGTTTTGGTTGGCCCTGAGTTGTTTTTTTATTGCAACTATGCAAGCGCAGCAGCCGATTTTTTCGGATTTGAATTTATTGGACTGGCTGGCGGGCGACTGGAAAAACGTGAGCGCAAAAACCACCTCTTTTGAAGTTTGGACGCGCGCCAGCGACCGTACCTTTGAAGGCGAAAGCTACTTTCTCAAAAATGGCGAGAAAGTCGTCACCGAATATTTGCGGATCGAGTTGTTCGGCAGCGAGATTTTCTACACGTCGCGCGTGTCACACAACAAATATCCCGTGTCATTTAAGCTGATAAAAAGCGAAGGCAAGACGTTCACGTTTGAAAATGTCGATCACGATTTCCCGCAGCGGATCATTTATCAACTGAAAGATGATGGCTCACTGCACGCCCGCATCGAGGGCCACCAGAATGGTAAAGAACGCGGGGTGGACTTTTTCTTTGTGCGATCAGGTGAGAATTTCAAATCGCAACTCCCAAATCTCAAATAATATCGAAATTTCAAATTCCAAAATTTGCATGATTACCATTTCCAACAAAAATTTCTATCTCTGGAACGCAGCGATCACCTTTGCCGCGATGACATTTCTCATTTGGCTGCTTTTTTTGCGCGAAGGCGTCGCCGAAGGCAGCACCGCGGCTTCACAACTGCCGGCGGTGAACGCCACGCTCAACGCCACCAGCACGGTGATTCTGTTGGTGGGTTACTGGGCCATCAAAAATCGCCGCGAAGTTTTGCACAAAAATTTGATGATTTCGGCGTTCATCGTTTCCGCGCTGTTTTTGATCAGCTACGTTTATTATCACAGTCAGGTGGGCGACACAAAATTTTTAGGAGAAGGCTGGATTCGTCCGGTTTATTTTTTTATTTTGATCACGCACATCGTGCTGTCGATGATTGTCTTCCCACTGGTGCTTTCCACGATTTATTTCGGACTCAGCGACAAGCGCGCCGCCCATCGCAAAATTGCCCGCATCACGTTGCCGCTGTGGTTGTATGTTTCCGTGACGGGCGTCGCGATTTTCTTCCTTTTGCGGCAATATTCCTGACGTGGACAACCTTCGGGTGATGGATCCTGGGAGTGATGGAGTATTGGAGTAATGGATTGATGGATTGGATCAATGGATTCACCAAATTAATAGTAATAACTTAATATAACTTAATAATAGTTGACCAATAACTTTCACGTTTGCCGTTTGCCATCTGCCGTCTCACTTCAATAATTCGTCGAAGAAAAATCCTGCGTCACATAAAATACGTCGGTGTCAACCAATTTTCCCAGAGCACACCCCACGCCTAAAAAGCGGAAGTAGCTGCTCAAAATATTGCTGCGGTGTCCGGGACTGTTCATCCAGCGTTCTACCAGGGTTTTGGCAAACTCACCATAAGTAAAATGAACCCCGTGATTCCTCCAAAAATCCCGAGGAAGTTCGAACTGCGACGTGCGTTTTTCAACAAGGATATCCTGCCGTTTGTAAACAGGATGAATCGCAATGTTTTCACCGACCGTGCCCTCTCGCAAGCCGGCTTGACTTAAACGCATTTTTGCGGTGCGGTTCTTAGAGATCGGCGAGGTGTGGCTGAAATAGGTGAACGTCACCATTTCTTCCGAATGCCGTCGCGCCGCGAGCTGCGCCCGGGGTTCAAATTTCAGCGGCCACAGTCCCAACCGCTCGCGCTGCAAGTTGCTCTCTAAAAAAATCGCGTATTCCAGCAGCTCGAAATTAATGGAATCGGGTTCAATCCGGCTGGCTAACTCAGGTGGGGCGTATCTCAGTTTGTAATAGTCCGGCGTAATTATTTTCTGCGAGCAAGTCAGAAAGCTGCAACTCGCAATCAGCAGAAAGAAAAAGTGGGCGCGCATGTTTAGAAGGATTTTTGGTTAATTAAATATCGCAGCGCTCGAAAATTATTCCAACGCTTGATCATGGCTGGAAACTTGTTATATTGCTTGCAATCTTAAAAAATCCGGTCAAAATTTTCACCATATTTCGAGGCGACATGCAGATCACCGAGCCCACCACCTTGCTCACCGATTATGCTCTGGCGCTGCTGACGATCTACTTTGCGGCGCAACTTTTGAAAAAGAAAACCGGGCAGCGCGCGGTGCAACTCTGGAGCGCCGCGTTTCTGGTGACCGCATTCGCGGCGATCGCAGGCGGAACAGCCCACGGCTTTGTACTCTATCTTAATGATTTCTCGCAAACCGTTATTTGGAAAGCCACGGTGTACGCCATTGGCGCCGCCAGTTTCTGCCTGTTGACCGGGACGATCATCGCCGCGATTCGACCACCGCTGCAAACCTGGCTGGTCGCGGCGACGGCTTTGAAATTTCTGATTTATGCGCTTTGGATGATCAATCACAATGAGTTTAAGTACGTGATTTATGATTATGCTCCGGCGATGCTCGCGATTTTGCTTTTACAAATTTACGCCCATCTCAAATTTCGCGATCCCGCCGCCCGCTGGATCGTCGCCGGCGTGCTGGTTTCGTTTTTCGCCGCCGGCGTGCAGCAGAGCGGATTTACTATTCACTCGCATTTCAATCACAACGATCTCTATCACGTCATTCAAATGGGAGCGATGTATTTGCTGTTTCGGGGAGCGAAGTTGCTGAGGGATCGCAACTAATAATTGCCAGGCACTTTCAAAGTGCCTGGCAAGGTCGGATTCAAGTGCCAGGCACCTTAAAGGTGCCTGGGCACGGTCGGATTCAAGTGCCAGGCACCTTAAAGGTGCCTGGGCACGGTCGGATTCAAGTGCCAGGCACCTTAAAGGTGCCTGGCACTTAGGGGAAACGCCATGTCGCAAAGAAACGTTCAATTCTTTCCCGGTGGGTACTATCACATCTTTAACCGCGGATGCGACCGAGAAGCCATTTTCAGAACCAATGAGAATTATCTCTTCTTGTTGCGACGGATAAGAAAATATTTTGAACCCAATCTCGTCACCGTCATTGCCTATTGCTTGATGCCCAATCACTATCATTTTTTGCTCCGACAGAATAGCGATATCCCTATCAGTGATTTGATACAAGCGCTTTTCAATAGCTACTCGAAAGCATTCAATAAAATGTACAACCGCAAAGGAACTCTCTTCGAGGGAAAATACAAAAGTCTTCATGTGGACGAGGAAAACTACTTAATCCATCTTTGCCGTTATATTCATCGCAATCCGTTTGAAGCAGGGTTGGTCTCAAATTTGGAAGGTTGGGCCTTCTCGAACTATTTAGAATGGATCGGCAAAAGAAATGGCGCGCTCGTTGATCGGGCGTTTGTACAATCCCGGTTTCCATCCCCGATCGACTACCAGCGATTTGTTTTGGAATACGTTTCCCCAAAGAAAATTCAAGAGGGGTTAAGCAAGTATTTATTCGACTGACTAAGAAGTGCCAGGCACATTAAGTAAGAAGTGCCAGGCACTTTCAAGGTGCCTGGCACTTAGTGTTCCTCAAACCTGAAAGGAGTTTTCAATGCAACGATTTGTATTCCTCTCACTTTCAATTCTACTTTTTTCCACATCTCTCCACGCCCAGGACCGCATCACCGGGCGCAACTTTGCCAGCCGCTCGGAAGTCATCGCCCAGCACGGCATGGCCGCTACCAGCCAGCCGCTGGCAACACAAATCGCGCTGGATATTTTGAAGTCCGGCGGCAACGCCATCGATGCGGCCATTGCCGCCAACGCCGCGCTGGGTCTGATGGAACCCACCGGCAACGGCATCGGCGGCGACCTGTTTGCGATGGTGTGGGACGCCAACACGCAAAAGCTATACGGACTCAACGCCAGCGGCCGCTCGCCCTATTCGCTCACCCTCGACCATTTCAAAAAAGAGGGACACAAGCGCGTCCCCAGTTACGGCCCGCTGCCCGTGACCGTCCCCGGCTGCGTCGATGGCTGGTTCGAGCTGCACAAAAAATTTGGCAAGCTGCCGATGAAAGCCATCCTCGCGCCGACCATCAAATATGCCCGCGAAGGATTTCCGGTCTCGGAGCTGATCGCATACTACTGGCAGCGCAGCGTGCCGATTCTCGAAAAGTGGCCGGGGTTCAAAGAGACCTTCATGCCCAACGGGCGCGCACCGCAGAAAGGCGAGATTTTCAAAAATCCTAATCTCGCCAACACGTTGGAGAAACTCGCCAGCGGCGGCCGCGATGTTTTTTATAAAGGAGAAATTGCCCGCACTATCGATGCGTTCATGAAACGGGTCGGCGGATTTCTGTCATATCAAGATTTGGCGGATCACACCTCCGAGTGGGTGGAGCCGGTCTCCACCAACTATCGCGGTTACGACGTGTGGGAGCTGCCACCGAACGGTCAGGGCATCGCGGCGCTGCAGATGCTGAACATTCTCGAGGGCTACGACATCAAGTCACTGGGATTTGGCAGCGCCGAGTACATTCATCTTTTTGTGGAGGCGAAAAAATTAGCGTTCGAAGATCGCGCGAAGTTTTATGCCGATCCGGCTTTCACCGAAATTCCCGTGAAGCAGCTCATCTCTAAAGAATACGCCGCGGAGCGCCGCAAGCTCATTAATCCCAATCGCGCCGCGCGGCGATATGACGCCGGCAATCCGGCGCAGGCAGGTGACACCATTTATCTCTGCACCGCGGATTCCGAAGGCAACATGGTTTCGCTGATTCAAAGCAACTACCGCGGCATGGGCAGCGGACTTTCGCCGGACGGACTCGGATTCATCTTGCATGATCGCGGCGAGCTGTTCGATCTCGAAGAGGGTAAGCCGAACACCTATGCGCCCCACAAGCGTCCGTTTCACACCATCATCCCGGCGTTCATCACCCAAGATGGCAAGCCCTTCATGAGTTTCGGCGTGATGGGTGGCGCCACCCAGCCGCAGGGTCACGTGCAAATTGTGGTGAATATCGTGGACTTTGGAATGAACATTCAGGAAGCCGGCGACGCCCCGCGCATTTTGCACGAAGGCTCCTCCGAACCCACCGGCGAAGTGATGACCGACGGCGGCCAGGTGTTTTTGGAAACCGGCATCCCCTACGAAAGCGTGCGCGAACTTATAAAGATGGGACACAAAGTCGGCTACAATGTCGGCAATTACGGCGGCTACCAGGGCATCATGTACGACTGGCAGAACAAAGTTTACTACGGCGCCTCCGAGTCGCGGAAGGATGGCCAGGCCGCAGGGTATTGAAATATCAGTTGGCAGTTGGCAATTCACAATTGATAATTGTGAACGGTTAATGTAAACCCGTTTTTCAAAACGCCGGCGCTTTCAAAGTCCCATTAGCAAAGGGGATACAAAATCGTCCTCTTAAAAAAAGGGGACCACAGGGGTTGTCCGGCAGTGGCGGCAACAAATAGCACAACCCCTAACCCCCTTTTTTAAGTGGGAATAAAACCCAACACCATCGGAAACATCATGAAAAACCAAACCACCATCTCTGACCTCATTGCCCGCTTCGAGCGCAACCTCGAGGAATACAAAGCCGGGCGCTACAACGAAGCCCAAGTCCGTCGCGAGTTCATTGATCCGTTTTTCAAAGCGCTGGGCTGGGACATCGACAACGCCAAAGGCTACGCCGAGGCCTACAAAGAGGTCGTGCACGAGGACGCGATAAAAGTGGGGCACGCCACCAAAGCGCCCGACTACTCCTTCCGCATCGGCGGCGTGCGCAAGTTCTTCCTCGAAGCCAAGAAGCCGTCGGTTTTCATCAAAGAGGAAATTCACCCGGCCTACCAGTTGCGCCGCTACGCGTGGAGCGCCAAGCTGCCCGTCAGCATTCTCACCGATTTCGAAGAATTCGCCGTGTACGACTGCCGCATCAAACCGGTGCAAACCGACAAAGCCGCCGCGGCCCGCATCCTCTACCTCACCTTCCGCGACTACGCCGAGCGCTGGGACGAGCTCGCCAGCATCTTCTCGCCCGACGCCATCATGAAGGGCTCGTTCGACAAATTCGTGGAAGCCAAAAAGGGCAAGCGCGGCGCCGCCGAAGTGGACGAAGCCTTCCTCGAAGAAATCGAATACTGGCGCGAAAGCCTCGCCCGTAACCTCGCCCTGCGCAATCCTCACCTCAGCCAGCGCGATCTCAACTTTGCGGTGCAGCGCACCATCGACCGCATCGTCTTTCTGCGCATTTGCGAAGACCGCGGCATCGAGCAGTATGAAACCCTGCGCGCCCTGCAAAACGGCGCCCGCGTTTACCCGCGCCTCGTGGAAATGTTCTATCGCGCCGACGAGCGCTTCAACTCCGGCCTCTTCCATTTTCAGCCAGAAAAGGATCGCCCCGGCGACAGCATCGACAACCTCACGCCGGATCTCACCATCGATGACGAGGTACTGAAGGTCATCATCAAAAGCCTCTACTATCCCGACAGCCCGTACGAATTTTCCGTGCTGCCCGCCGACATCCTCGGGCAGGTTTACGAGCGTTTCCTCGGCAAAGTGATTCGCCTCACTGCCGGGCACCGTGCCGTGGTGGAGGACAAGCCCGAGGTGCGCAAAGCCGGCGGCGTTTATTACACCCCGACTTACATCGTCGATTACATTGTGCGGCAAACCGTTGGCAAACTGGTGGAGGGCAAAAAGCCCGGGCCTCGGGGCGGAGTCAGCCAGCTCCGCATTCTCGATCCTGCTTGTGGCTCCGGTTCGTTTCTGTTGGGCGCGTACCAGTTTCTGCTGGACTGGCACCTCGACGCCTATTTGTCGGACGGCGCGGAAAAATGGGCAGCCGGCCGTAGCCCGCGCATTTATAAAAACGATCACGGCGAATGGCGGGTGACCAGCGACGAGCGCAAGCGCATTTTGCTCAGGAACATTTACGGCGTGGACATCGACCCGCAGGCGGTGGAGGTGACCAAGCTTTCGCTGCTGCTGAAAGTGTTGGAAGGCGAGGACGAGCAGAGCATCTCGCGGCAGTTGGCGTTTTTTCACGAGCGCGTGCTGCCGGAGTTGGGCGGCAACATCAAATGCGGCAACTCGCTCATTGGCCCGGATTTTTACGACGGCCAACAGCTCAATTTGCTGAGTGAAGATGAAATGTATCGCATCAACGCGTTTGACTGGCAGCGGGAGTTTGCGGAGATCATGGCAGCGGGCGGGTTTGATGCGGTGATTGGGAATCCGCCGTGGGGAGCCGACTTTCGCGAGGATGAACTCGAATACCTCAGAAAAAGGAATCGACCCATCATTGTTAGAATGATCGACTCATTCATGTATTTTGTTTTTCAAATGAGTGAAAAGCTCAAGGCCGCCGGTTACTTCGGAATGATTCTTCCAGATGTGATTTTGTATCAAATAGACAATGAGAAGCTTCGCCGTCATTTGTTGATGAACTATAAAATCAATTCCGTCTTTAACATGGGAAACGTTTTTGAAAAAGTGACTCGCCCAACTTCAATTTTAGTTTTCGAAAATGTTTCTTTTAACGAGAATTCAATTAGGATCTCTGATTTTTCTCAATTCGAAAAAATCGAAAAGAGAACTGCACTATTTGATGAAAAATACTATGAGCAAATTAAACAGAAAGAATTGTTAGAAATTCCCGGCGCGCTTTTCGTGACATCGCAGATAGATAGGTATCTCATTTGGAACAGGGTAAATAAAGTGCCTCATCAACGTTTAGAGAATCTTGTTGACGATGATGGAATTCAACGAGGCGTTAGCCCGGACTTACAAAAGGCATTCATTGTTGAAAGTGAAACCGTCAGAAAATATGATCTGGAAAAATCAAAGCTACGAGAAGTACTCACTGGAGGAAAACAAGTAAAACGTTACTTCATTGAGTATCCTGATCTGTGGCTAATTTACACAAGACGAGATGATAACTTTCGGGAGCTGCCTAACATCTGTGGTTATATTGATCAATTCAAGAATGAAATTACTTGCAGTGAAGTCCGCCAAAAGAAGCACCCATTGTATTCTCTGCATCGTCCGAGAGAAGAAAGGATATTCACAAAAAACAAAAAGCTGGTAGGCGTAATCACTGGTGACAAAATTACTGTTGCCATGGATGAGATGCAGACGTTTGCTACTGATGGGTTGTATTTATTTGGACTCAAGAGTTCTGTGAATCCCTACTATTTGATGGGTATTCTTAACTCAAGTCTATTCGTTTTTGTTTATAGACTTTTAGCTATAGAGAAGGGACGAGTTTTAGCCCAAGTCAAGCCAACAATTCTTGAGCAGCTTCCAATTCGCAGAATCGATTTCTCCAATCCCAAAGACAAAGCCCGCCACGATCAGATAGTCGCGCTGGTGGAGCGTATGTTAAAATTGCACCAACAAAAAGCCGCGGCCCAAACCGGCGAAACCCTCACCCTGCAGGAGCGCCAAATCGCCGCCACCGACCACCAAATCGACCGCCTCGTTTACGAGTTGTACGAACTGAAGGAGGAGGAAATCAAAATCGTTGAGGAGAGCACGAAGTAATCATAGTTGAAATGGTGAGTAGTTGCCAGCCCACTATGTGTCAATACTTTTGAGACAACTTATTTTTTCATACAACGTTTCCGGCGCGATGTCCACTCCATTAGGCCAACAAATTGTTCCACCCTCAATCTTTGCCTTTTTAAAGAACTCGAGATCTCTCAGCGGTTCAAATACCGGCCCCCTGCCGAGGTATTCCGAAAAGTCAACATCACCGTATGAGCCATCATCAAAAACAATGTGGTAAACATACCCATCCTTATATTCTATTTTAGTAACGTCATTCATGTCCCACATATCTTTATCCTCATTCAAGTGGTTCAATTTTTTTCAGATCTTTTCCTTTTCTGGCCAACTCCCAGTTTTCTTCAATTTCGGAAACGTGAAGATCAAGCCATTCCCTCACCAGCTTCGTCGCCGTTCTCGACTTTAAGTTCCCTTTCATCACGTTCCCAGACAAATCAAACACCGCCTTGCTTCCATGATACTCAGCGTGAAAATGTGTCGGCGGATGCTCATCATAAAACATTCTGATTATTATCCCAAAGAATCTACTCACTTCTGGCATTTGGGTCTCTCTGGCGCCTTGTGTTTTTTTAAAACAAAGTAGAAAATCAGAGTTAAAAATGCAAGCAATACCTCATTCAGTTCGCCACGACCAGATGGTCGCGCTGGTGGAGCGCATGTTACAATTGCACCAACAAAAAGCCGCCATCCAAACCGGCGAGACCCTCACCCGGCTGGAGCGCCAAATCGCCGCCACCGACCACCAAATCGACCGGCTGGTTTATGAGCTGTACGAGCTGACGGAGGAGGAAATCAAAATCGTGGAGGAGAGCAGGAAATCCCCCTGACCCCTTTAAGAAAGGGGGAAAAGAAAGTCCCCCTTTGAAAAAAGGGGGATTTTCCGCCAAAGCGGATCCGCTTCGCGGAAGGGGGTTGTCCGGGAGTTGCGCAGAGAAGAAGTGAAACCTGAAAAATGCGGAATGCAAAACTCAAAATGTTATTTGCATTTTTCATTTTGTATTTTGAAATTTGCATTTCAAAGCACAACCCCTAACCCCTTTGAAAGGGGGAATTGATCGGGGTGAGTCGCGTACGTAGGCCGACCAGTCTGGTCGGCCTACACCTACGGTGTTTATGAACAAGATAGAAAAATATTTATCCATTGATGCGGTGGAAGCCCTTCGCCGGCACATCATTGAGGCCGGCGGCAACGAAGTTTTTCTTTTGGGTAAGGTAAACGAAGATCGTTTAGTGGCGGCAGTGGAAGTGTTCGCCCGCGGCAACGAAACGTCGGCGCCGGCGCTTTTACAAGTGGCGCGCCCGGGGGACGTAGTCATTCACAATCACCCCACCGGAACGCTGCGGCCCTCAGAGCCGGATATCCACGTGGCCTCCCTTCTCGGCAACGACGGCGTGGGATTTTACATCGTCAACAACCCGGTTTCCGAGATCTTTGTGGTGGTGGAGCCGTTCACCGAGAAAAAGAAAACTGCCATCGACGCACAGCGTTTGATTGCGATCATCGCCGCAGGCGGACCCATTTCAAAAAAGTTGGAAAACTACGAATTCCGCCCGCAGCAAATTCAGATGATCGAAACCGTGAGCCGCGCCATCAATCAAAATAAAATTGCGGTGGTGGAAGCCGGCACCGGCACCGGCAAAACTTTGGCCTACCTGCTGCCGGCCATTCAACATGCGCTGCAAAATCAGGAGCGCGTGGTGGTGTCCACCAACACCATCAATTTGCAGGAACAGTTGATTCACAAAGACCTGCCGTTTCTGGCGTCGATTTTCGAGAAAAAGTTTCGCGCGGTGCTGGTGAAAGGGCGCACCAATTACGCCTGCAAACGCAAGTTAGCCGAGGCCGAAGGAGGGCTCGATCTTTTTTCCGAGGAAAGCGAACGCAGCGAGCTGCAGGCGATCATCGCCTGGTCGAAGTCCACCCAGGATGGCAGCAAATCCGATTTCAACATCGAACCGCGCGCCGAGGTTTGGGAAAAAATTCAATCGGAGAGCGACACCTCGCTCAAAGTCCGCTGCCCATTTTACAACGAATGTTTTTTTTACACCGCCCGGCGCCAGGCCGCCAGCGCGGATATTTTAGTGGCCAATCACCATCTTTTGTTTTCGGATTTGGCGCTGCGCGCGACGTTCGGCGCGTCGGAAAACGCCGTGCTGCCAACTTACGACCGCATCATTTTCGATGAAGCCCACCACGTCGAAGACGCCGCCACCAACTATTTCGGCGACGCCGTCACCTACACCGGGCTGCAGCGCGCGCTGCATCGTCTCTATCGCAAAAAAGGCGATGAGGAAAAAGGCTTGCTCACGTTTCTCTCCAGCAAGCTGACGAAATTCGCCGGTGGTTTGCCCCACGAGAAATTCCTCGCTTCCCAAAAATTCATTCAAGAAGAGGCGATTCGCGGCGTCGAAAGCTTGAATTTTTTGCTGACCGAAACTTTTGAGCAAATCTATTTTACGCTTCTGCGCCAGGCGGAAAGCGACTTCGGCGAGATCAAACAACGATTGACCACGGCCTTCACCGCTCAGCCGCAGTGGCGAAACGAGACGCTGATTCGAGTCAGAAAATTAGTGCAGGAGCTGCGGCGGTTTACCAGCCGCATGAATACGTTCTTGCCAGAAGTGGAAGCCCTGCAGCACAAACTCGGCCCCAAAACCGTTTCGCTCACCATCGATCTGCAGGCGCAGTGCGACCGCCTCGACGCTGCCGCCAACACCATCGAGCAGATTTTGCTGGTGAAAGACGACGCGAACATCCGCTGGATTGAAGCGCGCGAGGGTTATAAGCAATCGAAGGTGGTGCGGCTGCGCTCGGCGCCATTGGAGGTGGCGGGAATTTTGAAAGAGCAGGTTTATTCCAAATTCAAAAACGTGGTGATGACCTCCGCCACGCTTACCGTGGAGCAGCGCTTTGATTTTCTGAAAAATCGCCTGGGCCTCGACCGGCTCAAACCGCAGCAAATCATCGAACAGGCGCTGCCGGCGCCCTTCGATTATGAGCGCCAAACTCTGGTAGCCGTCCCCACCGATATCGCCGATCCTAAACAATCGCAATTTGTGGATGAACTGCAGCGGTTGATTTTGCCCGCCATCGAAATCAGCCGCGGCCGCGCCTTCGTGCTGTTCACCGCCTACGGCTTGCTGAACCTGCTGCACCATCGCCTCAAACCTGAAATCGAAAAATTGGGCTACAACGTTTATCGCCAGGGAGAGGAGAATCGCCACCGCTTGCTGGAGCGGTTTAAGAACGATGTGTCGTCGGTGCTGTTTGCCACCGACAGTTTTTGGGAGGGAGTGGATGTGCACGGCGAGGCGCTGGAGCTGGTGATTATCACCAAGCTGCCGTTCAAAGTGCCCAGCGAACCCGTCGTCGAGGCGCGGGTAGAGGCGATTGAACGCCGCGGCGGCAATGCTTTTTTGGAGTTTGCGCTGCCGCTGGCCGCCATCAAATTTCGCCAGGGGTTTGGACGGCTCATCCGCCGCAAAAGCGATCGCGGCGCGGTGTTGATTTTAGACAAACGGGTGGTGACCAAAAACTACGGCCGCATTTTTCTCAACTCCCTGCCGCGGTGTAAAATCGTCGCGGGACCGTCCGCGGAAGTTTTCAACGCCATGCGGGAGTTTTTTTAAAAAAAGAGCACGCAACCAGGTTCAGGCACGGTTGTTTTAAATTCAGAGAATCTTCCGCCCATTTGGGGCTGCCCAAAAAGTCGATTTTGGTTGATAGTCATGCCCGCATGCTTTTAGCGCACATCCACAAAATCAACGACTAATGCAATTCAATTTCCTTTTCGAATTTTGCGACAGGATTTCACTCCCAAACAAGTGTGGGGAAAATAAAACTGCTGAAGGATTTTTTTGAAAGCTAATGTTGTTCAACACCAGGGACGATAGTTAAATACAAAAAAGTTGACTGGAATTTAAATAATCTTTATATTCGCGTTCAAAAATAGTGCACATCGACAGTCTTCATTTTCCTCAAATTTGGGTAATAGTATAAAATCAAATTCAGTTTTGATTTGACATTCAGCCGGGTCTGAACACAAATTTATGGTTTCAAAAAAAAACGGTTATTCCGAGCAGTACTTGGACCGCTATTTAAAAGAAATCAGTGAAGTCCCGCTCTTGACTCCGGGTGAAGAAATCGAGTTGGCGAAGAAAGTGCAAGCGGGGGATCTGATGGCGCTGGACAAAATCACGAAAGCCAATTTGCGTTTTGTCGTTAGCGTGGCGAAGCAATATCAAAATCAAGGGCTGTCGTTGGGGGATTTGATCAACGAAGGCAATTTGGGGTTGATCAAAGCCGCCTACCGTTTTGATGTCACGCGCGGATTTAAATTCATCTCTTATGCCGTGTGGTGGATTCGGCAGTCCATTCTGCAGGCTTTGGCGGAGCAGTCGCGGGTGGTGCGGCTGCCGCTCAATCGCGTGGGGGCGCTCCATAAAATTGGTAAAACGTTTTGTAATTTAGAACAAGAATATGAGCGCGAGCCTTCGGAGGCGGAGATAGCGGAGGCGCTGCAGATGTCGGCTTTGGAGGTAATCAATACCCTGAAAATCTCTGGCAAGCAGATTTCCCTGGACGCGCCGTTAAACGAAGACGCCGAAAGCCGCCTGCTCGACGTTTTGGAGAACGACGAACTTCCGCCGCCCGATCGCATTCTTTTAGAAGAATCGCTGAAAATAGAAATTGAAGCGATCTTGAAAGGGCTCTCCAACCGTGAGGCGGAAGTGATTCGCCTTTATTTTGGCCTGGGACAAGAGCACCCGTTGACTTTGGAAGAAATCGGCGAGCGTTTTAAGCTGACCCGCGAACGAGTTCGCCAAATCAAAGAAAAGGCCATCAAGAGGCTGCGGCATTCTTCGCGCAGCAAACCACTGCGCTCTTTTCTGGGTTGAAGAACTCGTTCATCATCGAATACATAATATTAAAATTTTAAGAGTTAAAGATATTTTCTACTTGACAAACGGCAATTAATTTATTAGATTGTGCGCAGTTTCATTGCTTCATCCACTCCTACCTTTGATTTGAGGAAACAGGTAATCGGTTTCTTATCTTAAACTTAGGTTCTCTAAAGCGTCAGCTTGTTTTGGCACCTCTCGTAAGCAGTCGGTCTGAAATTGGAATTTGTACCTATTTGAGGAAGGGTTATGTATTATGCAATACAAAAAGGTTAAGATCATCTATTTTTCGGCTACCGATTCCGAGGCAAAGCAGCTGGAGTTATCCTGGGGGAAATTTTTATCGCTGTTGTTAACGGCGTTCATTCTTTTGCTTATCATTGTATCTGCAACCATTGCCCTTTTCACCGACTTCTACCACTCAATTCAAATCGCCTCTCTAACCAAAAGCAACGCGGTCCTTAAGGATCAGTTGGTGGAAATGACCAGCAAAGTCCGTGAAGTCCAATCACGCATTCTGGATTTGGAGAAAGAGGACGACCAACTGCGCATCGTCGCTAACTTGCCGCGCATCGACGCCGACACCCGCGATGTGGGCGTCGGCGGAATTATGAATGTCAACTACCCGGTTGCGCCCGATCCGTTCTCCGCCGAGCTTTTTGAACACCAACGGTTGTTAGACAAATTAGAACGGCGAATCGATCTCACCAAAACCAGCCGCGACGAGATTAAACGGAAATTAGACGAAAACCAGCAGATTCTCAAACACACTCCTTCCATTCGCCCGCTCATCGACGGCATCATCAAAGATAAATTTGGCTTGCGGCTGCACCCCATCATCGACAAAATCCAGCACCACAAAGGCGTCGATATCGCCTCGGACCGCGGCACCGAAGTTCTGGCCTCCGCGGCTGGCGTGGTCAAAAAGGTCGTCAACGATAACCTCCACCGCGGTTACGGCAAACATGTGATCATCGATCATGGCCGCGGCGTCGAAACCCTCTACGGCCACCTCTCCAAAGTGTTGGTGAAACAGGGCGACAAAGTTGACCGCTGGAAACCGATAGGACTGGTGGGCGACACCGGCCTGGCTACAGGGCCGCATTTGCACTATGAAGTCATCATCGACGGCGAGCAGCAAGATCCGGTCAAGTTTATTTTGAATTAGAATGAAAATAAGGATTTTCTCAGTTTCTCGAGGAGGGGTGGATTTACATGGGAAAACATACAAAAGTAAATGAGATTATTAAACCCGTTTTGATTTCAATAATATCGGCTTTGATTATCTCATTTGGTGGTTATATTTTGATTGTTAAAGAGAACCAGTTGAATATTGATTTTTTAAAATCAGAACTCGGTTCAATGAAAGTTGACCTGAAAAGGATAGCTGAAAAAGTCGAAGCGATAGATGATAAACAACGTCGAGATATTACGGATTTTAATCAAATATCGAGTCAGATTAGCGGACTGTCTGACTTAATTAAAACAATGGATCAAAAAATTGATTATCAAGGCAAAGAATTCAAAGAATTGCGAAAAGATTTTAACGGGTTGATAATGGTTGTTTCTAATAGACATCCTGAGATCGATATTAATACTTATTTACGCCTGATGAGCCTAAAAAATTTGACTTCAAGTCAGACGCTTGAACTGGCTTCAGCAATTAAAAAACAGCAAGAAATTATTCGGAATTCTCCTCCCGAAAAAAGATTAGAGCTTGCTAAAGATTTCGTCAAAAAATACCACATACTTGAAACTGACTATGCCATCATCTATGAAAGTTTTTTCAACATAAAATATGGTGTTGGTGGACCTAACTAATTTTTGATTAAGATCTTCTAAAACGCCTCCTCCCGCATAGCATCACATCTTCTGGTTATCATATCGAATCAGTAAAAGTAGAATGAAGCAAAAGTCTGGGTGGCTATTTATTTTTTTTGTAGTGTTGTGTGGAGAAGCTTGCTCGCAGGTGGTTTTATCCGAGATCATGTTTGACCCCTTGGGCAACGAAGCCCACGATGAGTTCGTCGAATTTTATAACACCTCCGAAACCGATTCCATCGATCTCGCCGGCTGGCAGCTCAGCGACGGCGCCGGCTTCGACGCCATTGAAGCCGTTGCCAGCGGCTTGATCCTGCAACCCGGCCAGTTCGCCGTCATTCTCGATGGCTCCTACTTCGGCAACTCCACCGCTTACGACGGCCTGATTCCAGAAAACAGTCTGATTTTGAAAATCGGCGATTCCGCTTTTGGCAGCGCCGGTTTGTCCAACTCCACTCCCGAAACCATTTCTCTGATTGACGCCTTTGGCTTCACCGTTTCGGAGTACACCTACTCCCTCGACAACGCCGCCGGTTTTTCGGATGAAAAAATTGACCTCACCGGTCCCAACACGCCGGAGAACTGGGCAAACAGCCGCGTGCAATTGGGCACACCAGGAGCGCGCAACAGCGTTTCGCCGCTCGATCACGATCTCGCAATTTTCTCGGACGACCTGGCTTTCTCGCCGCAAAGCGTGTGCGCCGGCGAAAGTATAAGCGTGTCAGGTTTAATTAGAAATATCGGTTTGCTGCCGGCCAACAATTATTCCGTGATCTTGTCCGAGGATCAAAATAGTAACGGCCAGCCCGAGGGCGCAGAAGAGTTGGCCAGGTTTGAAGTCACCCAGCCCCTCGCCAGCGGCGATTCCACCCGCTTCGAGTTTCGCTTCGAAAATATTGCCGCCGGCCGCCACTTATTTTTTGCCGCCATCGAATTTTCTGAAGATGAAAATCTCGCCAACAATCTCGCTCAAAAAGAACTGCGGGTGGGCCACCAAGCCGGGGTCATCGTATTAAATGAAATCATGTATTCTCCTTTAACTAGCGAGCCCGAATGGGTGGAAGTTTTTAACCCCACTTCGCAAACGGTGAGTTTGCGCGGCTGGCGCCTCACGGATTCCGATGCCGGCGCGAGCGCCTTTGTAGAAAATGAAATTGTCATCCCCCCGGGCGGTTATTTTGTTTTGGCCGAAGACACCTTAACCGGCTTGCTTACTTTGCCGGCTGGAACGTTTACGATTTTAAAAAATTGGCCAGCTTTGAATAACGAGTTCGACAGCGTCGTCCTGTATGATTTGAGCGGCAACCAGATAGATCGTGTTGATTATCGCAGCAATTGGGGCGGCGAGAGAGGGTTTTCCCTCGAAAGAATCAACCCGCAATTTGCTTCTAACGATAGCATAAACTGGAGCACCTGCGTGGTTTTTGCTGGCGGCACCCCCGGCGCACAGAACAGCATTTTTGCCGAGTTCCCGCTTTCCGAGGCGGCGATTACTATTTCCCCCAATCCCTTCTCGCCGGATGACGACGGCCACGATGATTTTGCTTTCATCACCTTCAAATTACCGGTGACCACAGCGGCAGTCAATGTGAAAATTTACGACCTGCGCGGCCGGCTCATTCGATTTCTCGCCAACAACGAACCCGCCGGCGCCGAGAAAACCCTGCGCTGGGACGGCCGCGATTATAATAATCAAATGGCCAGAATGGGCATTTACGTGGTTTATTTGCAGGCTTTGAATGCTCAGGCCGGCGTGGTGCTCTCCGAAAAAAAGAGCGTGGTCTTGGCAGCCCGGCTTTAGCTCCGCTCTTTCACATTTTCGACCAGTTGCCGGTAATTTCAACCCTTCCAAATTTTTCTTCCAAATTTTTTATTGATTTTTATAGAGTAGTGGCGTATATTTTTTACTTATTTTTCGACACCGGAGCCGATGGTGGATGTTGTACTAACTTCAGTTTAGGAGGTGGTAGTTTGAAGCTAACACCGTTAGACATTAAGAAGCAAGAGTTTAAGAAAGCAATGCGCGGCTATGATCCCATCGAAGTAGAAACCTTTTTAGAGATGGTTGCCGAAGAATACGAGGCGGTGATTCGAGAAAAAAATAGCTTGCAGGACGAGGCCTTGAAGCTCAAGACCCAATTGCGCGATTACCAAAACGTCGAAAAGGCGCTGCAGGATACCTTGATGACCGCCCAGCAATCCATCGCTGAATCGCGGCAGAATTCTCAGCGCCAGGCCAACTTGATCGTGCGCGAGGCCGAAATTAAAGCCGAGAAAATTTTGGAAGACGCCAAAATTAAGTTGGCCGAACTGAAAAACGAGCTGGTGCTGGTCAAGTCGCAAAAGGAATCGTTCGCTCGCCGGCTGCGTCATCTGCTGACTTCGCAGATTGATTTGATTGATGTGCTGGAATCGGACGACCTGGGCTACGGCAAATTCGAGGAAAAACGCCCTGCCGCCGCTAACTCGCCTTCCTCCAATTCTGCTGCCGAAAATCAGGAAAAGATCGAGTTCGAGAGCATCGAAGAAATGATCAGCAAACGCATAACCGCAAAGTCGGAAGCATCGCCAGGTACCAACCCTGTAGCAAATTCGACCAAGAATTGGACGCAGCCCACTCCAGAAAATAGTGATGAGCAAACCAGCGAGCTCCAGGAAAAACGCTCGCGCATTTCCGATCAGCTTATTTTTTAAATTTAAGAGGCCGGATGCAGGATCTAAAAGCGCAAATCAAAGAAGCCAGCGATTTCATTAAATCAAAAACCAAGATCAAACCGCAAGTCGGAATTATACTTGGCACCGGGCTGGGGAAGCTCGCCGAGGAAATTTCCAAAGAGGCCGTGATCCCGTATGATCAAATTCCGCACTTTCCACTTTCGACTGTGGAAAGCCACGCGGGGCGGCTCATCTTTGGCAAAATCGCGGATAAGCCGGTGATGGCGATGCAGGGCCGCTTTCATTATTATGAAGGCTACTCGATGCAGCAGATCACCTTTCCGGTGCGGGTGATGAAAAATTTGGGCGCGCACACGCTTTTGGTTTCCAATGCCTGCGGCGGCATGAATCCGCTGTTTGCGCCCGGTGACATCATGGTCATCACCGATCACATCAACCTCTTTGGCGACAACCCTTTGATCGGTTTGAATGATGATTCCCTCGGGCCGCGTTTTCCGGATATGTCGGAGCCTTACACCAAATCTCTGATTGAGCTGGTGGAGCAAATTGCGTTGGAGGAAAAAGTCAAAATTCAAAAGGGAGTTTATGTGGCGCTCAGCGGGCCGTGCCTCGAAACCCGCGCCGAGTATCGTTTCCTACGCGCCATTGGCGCCGACGTCGTCGGCATGTCCACGGTGCCGGAAGTGATTGTGGCGGTGCACAGCGCGATGAAAGTGCTGGGGCTGTCGGTGGTCACCGATGCCTGCTTTCCGGATGCGCTCAAGCCGGTCAATATTCAGGAAATTTTGCGCGTGGCCGCGGAAGCCGAACCAAAGTTGACGCTGCTGATGAAGCGGGTGGTGGAGAGGATTTAATTGCAGCGAGTTCTGCTTTGCACTTAGACTTTTTTGAGAAAGCGGTTGAGAACATAAACGATGCGGAAGATGCGTTTAGAAATGCGAGGTACAATGCCTGCGCGAATCGCTCATACTTTGCTGCATATCAAGCGACTATTTCTTTATTATCAAAATTTGGCATCAAGTCGCCGAAATTAGATTTTGATCATGCTTGGGTGCAAGCAAATTTCGTTGTCAATTTTATTAAAAGAAAGAAAGTCCTTTCATCAAAATTTTCAAATTATTTGAATGAATTGAGAAGCTTAAGAGAAATTGCTGATTACAGACCAGTTCCAGTTAGTAAAAAAGACGCCAGACGAAACCATAGGGCGCTGCTACAGAAGCGCTATGAAAGTGCAACTATTTGCACCCTTGCTTCAATGGATTGCATAAGCTTTAGATAAAGCCAACGAGTTAATCAAGGAAATTTCCAAGCATGTCAGTCATGAATAAAAGCACGAAGGGAAAAAAAATCTCAGAGTTAAAAAAACGAGTAATCGAAATTTTTCCGAATGTGAAATTTATCAATGAATACGAGAAGAATGACACAACCTTGATTGAAGTCTTTACTTCGGAGAACAATAAAGAAGAAATAACTCAATTAACCAGCAAGCTCTGCACGGAGATGTTACTTGAGCAGGGATTGGATGTTTTGGTGCTGGTTTATGAAAATCCGAAAGTGCTTGATTGGTTTGTAGAAGCGGGGAACAATTAGTTGTACAAAGAACTATCGACACAACTCAACTTCCCGGCCATCGAAGAAGAAATTCTGGCGTATTGGGAAAAGAACGACATCTTTAAAAAGAGCGTCGAAAGCCGGGATGCGAACCAGCCGTTCATTTTCTACGAAGGCCCGCCTACGGCCAACGGCCGCCCGGGCATCCATCACGTGATTTCCCGCACCCTCAAAGATTTTGTGTGCCGATACAAAACTATGGAAGGCTATCGCGTGGAGCGCAAGGCCGGCTGGGATACCCACGGCCTGCCGGTGGAAATCGAAGTCGAGAAGGAATTGGGGTTCACTCGCAAAGATGACATCGAAAAATACGGTGTGGCAAAATTCAATCAAAAATGCCGCGAAAGCGTTTGGAAATACAAAAAAGAGTGGGACGAATTCACCCGCCGCATCGCCTTTTGGCTCGATCTCGATCACCCCTACATCACCTACGAAAACAACTACATCGAATCCGTGTGGTGGATTCTCAGCGAGTTTTGGAAAAGGGGGTTGATCTATCGCGGCCACAAAATCGTGCCCTACTGTCCGCGCTGCGAAACGCCGCTCTCCAGCCACGAAGTTTCGTTGGGCTACAAAGATGTCGAGGACCCGTCGGTTTATGTGCGCATGAAAATCAAGGGGGAGAAAGACACTTCTTTCTTAGTTTGGACGACCACGCCGTGGACGCTCATTTCCAATGTGGCGCTGGCGCTCAATCCGGATATCAAATACGTCAAAGTGAAAACCGCCGACGAGTTTTTGATTCTCGCCGAAGCGCGGCTGCCGGTGCTAAAAAACCAGTACGAAATCGTCGAAAGTTATTCGGGCAAAGAATTGGCCGGCAAAGAATACGAGCCGCTTTATTCCTTCTGCAAAGCCGAACAGAAAATGCACTACACCGTTTTGGGCGATTTCGTCTCCACGGAAGATGGTTCCGGAATTGTTCACATGGCGCCGGCGTTCGGCGAAGACGATTATCAACTGGGACTGAAATACAATTTGCCGGTGCTGCAGCCGGTTGATAAAAGCGGCAAATTCACCGACGAGGTGACGCTCTTCAAGCAGCAATTTGTCAAAGCCGCGGATGCGGAAATCATCAAAGATTTGAAATCTCGCGGGCTGCTTTATCAATCCGAAAAATATCTGCACAGCTATCCCCACTGCTGGCGCTGCAGCTCGCCGCTGTTGTATTACGCCAAAAAATCGTGGTTTGCCCGCACCACCGCCAAAAAGGATCGGCTGATTCATCACAACAAAACCATCAAGTGGTTTCCCAAAGAAGTGGGTGAAGGCCGCTTCGGCGAGTGGCTCGAAAACAACGTCGATTGGTCGCTGTCGCGCGATCGCTACTGGGGGACGCCCCTGCCGTTTTGGGTGTGCAGCAAATGCGAACATGCGCTCTGCATTGGCAGTGTGGCCGAGCTTAAAAAGCTTTCAGGTTTAAATAAAGACATCGATCTGCATAAGCCATACATCGATGCCGTGCACATTGCCTGCCCGAAATGCCAAGGGCAGATGGTGCGCACGCCGGAGGTGCTGGACGTATGGTTCGACTCCGGCAGCATGCCCGTGGCACAGTGGCATTATCCGTTTGAGAATCGCGAGAAATTTGAACAGAGTTTCCCGGCGGATTTCATTGCCGAGGCCGTGGATCAGACGCGCGGCTGGTTCTACTCGCTGCTGGCGATTTCCGTGCTGCTGTTCGATAAACCCTGCTATAAGATTTGCCTTTCCAGCGATCTGATTCTTGACAAGTTCGGACAAAAAATGTCGAAGTCCAAAGGCAACGCCGTGGACCCGTGGCTGATTTTGAATGAGCAGGGCGCCGACGCTTTGCGCTGGTACCTGCTCACCGTCAGTCCGCCGTGGGTGCCCACACGCTTCGACGTTGATGGCGTCACCGAAGTTGTTCGCAAGTTTTTGGGGACGCTGCTGAATGTGTACTCGTTTTTTGCGGTGTATGCGAACGTCGATAAATTCGTCTATAAAAAATCTACCGTCGCCGTTGAAAAGCGCGCAGAAATTGACCGCTGGCTTTTGAGCTCATTGAACAATCTCGTCGAGAAAACAGAAAACTACTTGAGTCGTTACGATCTCACCAAAGCCGCCCGCGCAATTTCGGATTTTGTGATCGACGACGTTTCCAACTGGTACGTCCGCCGCTGCCGCCGCCGTTTCTGGAAATCGGAAATGGGCGAAGACAAACTGGCGGCGTACGAAACGTTGTACGAAGTTTTGTACACGCTTTCGAAATTGATGGCGCCGTTCATTCCGTTTATCTCTGACGAATTGTATTTGAATTTGACGCGCGAAAAGCAGGGCGAATCCGAAAGCGTCCACCTGACGTTTTATCCCAAAAAATCAGCCACCGCTTTTACGTACCGCGATCCAGAGTTGGAAGAAAGGATGGACTTGGTGCGGCGAGTCGTCGTTTTAGGCCGGGCGCTGCGCAACGAAGTCGCCATCAAAGTGCGGCAGCCGCTGCCGCGGGTGATTGTGGTGGCGCGCGACGCCGAGTTTCAAAAGAAAATTTCCGGTATGACGAACTTGATTCTCGAAGAGCTGAACGTCAAACGCATCGACTTCGTCAGCGACGATCGGGAATTGGTTTCGAAACGCGCCAACCCGAAATTCAAGCAGCTCGGACCGAAATTCGGCAAAGAGGTGAATGCCGTCGCTGAGCGTATCCGCGCGCTGACCCATTCTGAAATTGAAACTTTACAGAAAGATGGCGCGTTCAACTTCGAGTTTAACGGTCGGCAAGTTACGGTCGCTCTCGACGACGTTGAAATCAAATCCGAGAGCGCCGCGGGGTTGGCGGTACAAAGCGACGGCGATTTGACGGCAGCGCTCGATACCCGTCTCACCCCCGAGTTGGAAATGGAAGGGCTGGCGCGGGAGTTCGTCAATCGCGTCCAAAATATGCGCAAAAAGGCGGGTTTCGAGGTAGTTGATCGCATCAAAATTTTTTATCAAACGGATGATACATTGGAGAAAGCGATTTTAGCGCAATCGGCTTACATCTTAAGCGAAACGCTCGCCGAGGCGCTGTCACGGAATTCTGGAAATCACGGTTACAACGAGGAATTTGAGATCGATGGCCGAAAGGCGGTCATTGCAATAGAAAAAGTTTAAAGCCACAACTCACACACGGGATAAATTTCGGATACGGAGGTTTGGATGACTAAATCGGAACTGAATCACTTCAAAAAAATATTGTTGGCAAAACGCGAAGAAATCCTCAACAATTTGGGAAAATTAAAAGAGCAGGAAATGACCTCGACGGTGAAGGATTCCGCCGGCGAAAATTCCGCGTACTCCTTCCATATGGCCGACGTGGGCACCGATAACATGGAACGGGAGAAGGCGTTTTTTTTCGCGACTCAGGAGGGAAGGTTTTTATACCACATCGAGCAGGCGATTGAGCGCATCGAAAAGGGAACGTACGGATTATGCCAGGAATGCGGCAAACCCATCGGCAAAGAGCGGTTGGAAGCGGTGCCGCACGCGCGCTTGTGCATCACTTGCAAATCCAACGAAGAGAAAACCAAAGTCAAAGCCTGAAGGTCATCTTGCGTGTTTTACTCATCTCGGTGGTCGTGGTGGTCGTGGATCAAATATCGAAGTTGTTGGTTCGCTATTTTTTTGAGTACGGCCAATCCCGTCCAATCGTTGGCGATTTCATTCGTTTGACCTACATCGAGAACCCCGGCATGGCGTTTGGGATTCAGGTGGGCGGACAGATTTTTTTCACCCTGTTCGCCGCCATCGCCACGGTGGTGATTTTCATTTATATTGTAAAAGCACGTGCGGAAAAAACGCCCCTGCGGTTCGCGCTGGCGCTGATCTTAGGCGGCGCCATTGGCAATTTGATCGATCGCTTTCTTTACGGCAAAGTGATTGATTTCATCGACATCGGCGTCAAAAATACCCGCTGGTATATTTTCAATTTCGCTGACGCCGCGGTGACCATTGGCATGATCATTCTCGCGGCGCTGGTGCTGTTCGATAAAGAACCTAAGCGTGAGCGGCAAGAGAAAACCGTGGCGCAAAGGCAGCCCCATTCTTTCACCTGATTCAACCCACCACCTCGATCCCTATGGAGGAGGACAAATTTTATGAAATCATCGTCCCGCCCGGCAAACAGAAGGAGCGCCTCGATCTTTTTTTGACTCACACGTTGGGCTCGCTTTCGCGATCGCGCATCCAAAAAGTGATCGCCGAAGGCAAGGTCACGGTCAACGGCGTTCCGGCCAAGGCCAGGCATCTCGTCGCGCCCCATCAAAAAATCGAAATTCTCATTCCCAAACCGCAGAAGCACGACATCCTCCCGGAAGACATCCCTCTGAATATTTTGTATGAAGACGAAAACCTGCTGGTGGTCAACAAACCTGCTGGAATGGTGGTGCATCCGGCCTTCGGCAACTACACTGGCACGATGGTGAACGCGCTGCTGCACCATTGCGGCGATTTGTCCTCTGTTGGCGGAAAGCAGCGCCCCGGCATCGTGCACCGCCTGGACAAAGACACCTCCGGGTTGATGGTCATCGCTAAAAACGATCACGCCCACCAACATTTGTCCAAGCAATTTTCTGCCAAAGAAACCGAGCGGGAATATTGGGCCATCGCGTGGGGAAAATTCAAGAAAAAAAGCGATCGCATCAGCACATTCATTGGACGCAGCCCAAAAGATCGCAAGCGCATGACGGTGCATACCCGCGGTAAAGAAGCCGCCACCACTTACAAGGTGTTGGAGGAATTTGGAATGATGTCGCTTTTGAGTCTCAAATTGGAGACCGGGCGAACCCACCAGATTCGCGTTCATCTCGCGTTTATCGGGCATCCGGTGTTCGGCGATTTGACGTACGGTGGTCGCAATCGCCAGTTGGGTGGACTATCCAGCCGCGAGCGCCAACTCGCCGCCGAGCTATTGGAAATCATGCCGCGTCAGGCGCTGCACGCCAAAACCCTGGGATTTTTGCACCCAGTAACAAAGGAGTATCTGCGGTTTGACTCCGACCTTCCCGACGATATGAAGCAGTTGTTGGAACGCTTGCGCGCAGCCCCAAAAACCAAAACGGCGGAACGTTAGCTCCGCCGTTTCGGGAAAGGAGGGGTGGATGGAGAATCTATTGTCAGCAAGTAAACTTGCTTCGCATTCAACGTTGCCTCTATTTTATCAACTATTATGCCAGTTTTTTGCGAGTCGCATCATCTGCAGTTCACACGTTGGTAACATCTATTAAATAAATAAAATTACAATTGCCGCTTTTCAGGGATCGTTTGCTTTAAGAAAAATTTTTTTAGAAAAATCGACGTTGTAGTTCATTACAGTGTCTCAGCATAGTACAAAGCTCAATTTTTTAAACCCTGCTTTCTTTTCCGCACCCACTGCTGCGCCGCTGTAATTTTGCTTGACTTTCTTGCTAATTAGTTCTAAACTCACAACACTTTTTTCAACTAACGTGGGGACATGAAAGGGTATTGCAAAAACCATCCACAAATATCTTCCAAGCGTCGATGCTTTCAGTGCCAATCCTACATCTGTGTAGATTGCCAGATTCTCGCTGAACGCCATTACTTTTGCAGCCTCGCCTGTTTTAAGCAATATCAGCAAAACGCCGTCGCTCCCGCACCCCCGGAACCTCCCGGTGCCGTTAAAACGAAGCCATCTTCGCGGCGGTCTGCGCAATCGCTCAAATCCATTTTCAAATTTTGGCGGAAGCTCGACCGCATGTTGCTGGTGCACGTGTCGCTTTTCTCGCTGATGGTGTTTGTGCTTTGGCTGCAAATCGATTATCGTAAACGGCTCGACTCGTTGCAAGCCCAACTCGCCGTCCAAAATAACGGCCGCAACGGAAAAAGTGCACCGATGGTGAATCGAAAGCCCCTCGCGATTTTGGCGCCGACTCCGGGCGGCATGGTCGTATCCAACACCATCACCATCGAAGGCGAGGCCGAGGAAAATCAAATCATCACGCTGACGATAGACGATGCCATCGAAGCCGTGACTTTGCCGCACGACGGCCGCTTTCAATTTTCTGGTGTCCGAGCTCATCGCGGCAAAAATACGTTTACGATTCGCGCGATTTCAGAAAACGGCGAGGTTACCGCGATGGAGACAGTGCGTTTCGATTTCTCCAACCCGACGCTGAATTTTTTATCCAAAGATATCACGCGCGGCGACTTCTCCGAGCGCAAGGTCGCTTTGACTTTCGATGGCGGCTATCTCGCCAACGCCAGCGGCGAAATTCTCGACGCGCTAAAATCGCGGGGCGTGAGGAGCACGATGTTCCTTTCCGGAACCTTTATTCGCAAATTCCCGGAGGTGGTGATGCGCATGGTTGCAGATGGCCACGAGATCGGCAACCATACCAATCGCCATCCTCACCTCACCAATTTTACCAGCGATCGCATTCATGTAACCCGCCCGGAAATAACGCGCGAGTTTTTGCACCAGGAATTGAACGCCGCTGCTGAGGAATTTACAAAATTGACGGGCGCGTCATTTGCGCCGTTGTGGCGAGCGCCTTACGGCGAACACAACCTCGAGATTCGCCGCTGGGCGGCAGAGCTGGGCTATCGCCACGTGGGCTGGACTATTGGAAACGGTTGGGAAGGCAACATGGACACGATGGATTGGGTTGCCGACAGCACCTCGCCGTCGTACCGTTCGGCGGAAGAAATTCTCAATAAGATTCTCAATTTCGGCAACGGCTCGGAGAGCGGCGCCAACGGCGCCATCATCATCATGCACCTGGGAACGCTGCGCCAGGATGATTTTCCCCATCACAAACTGACCGAGATTATCGACGGCCTGCGGGAGCGCGGCTACCAACTGGTGCGCGTTTCAGAGATGATCAACTAAAGTGTGGAGGCAGGATGTCAAAAATAAAATGCGCTCGCTGTGGTAATGAAAAGCAGGGGTTAGACGAGCGCCCTTTCAAAAATGAGTTGGGCGATAAAATTCTCGCCGCAACTTGCCGCGACTGTTGGCAGGCGTGGGTGAGCCAGCAGCTCATGCTCATGAACGAGTACCGACTCGACCCGCTGAACGACGAGCACAGCCGGTTTCTTGACAACGAAATGCTCAAATTTTTGAATTTGAACTGAGTTCCAAACCGGCCTCCGCTATGGCGCTTAAAATTGACGCCGGCAAACTCTTCTCCATCCACCCTGGCTCCGGACAAACCATTGCCGCCTTCGCCAGCACCCCGCCTGAGGAGATACCAGCCGTTCTTGCCAAAGCCCGCTCCGCTTTTGAAACCTGGTCGGAGCTGAGCTTGCAAACCCGTTTGGAGTTGTTCCGCAAAGCCCATCGCGAGTTCTTTCTGGCGCGGGATGAAATTGCGCGCTTGATTTCTGAGGAAACTGGCAAACATATTGTTGAAGCCTACACCGAAGTTCTGGTGGTGCTCGATTGTTTTAAATACTACCTCAAATACATCCCGAAATTTTTACAAGATCAGAAAGTCGCCGCTTCGAACCCGCTGCTGAAAATTAGAACGGGTTACGTGCGCTATGAGCCGCTGGGCGTCGTCTTGGTGATTTCCTCCTGGAATTTTCCTTTTTTGCTGGCCATGCACCACATTGTGCCGGCGCTGCTGGTGGGAAATGTGGTAATCCATAAACCATCGGAACATGCCACTCAGATGGGACTCAAGATTCGCGAAGTGTTTGATCGCAGCTATTTGCCCAAAGGTGTGCTTGAGATCGTCACCGGCCTGGCCGATATCGGCAGCGCGTTGACCAGCGCAAAAGTTGACAAGATTTGCTTCACCGGCAGCACGGAAGTGGGCAGAAAAATCTATCAATCTGCGGCGGAGAATTTGACGCCCGTCAACATGGAACTCGGCGGCAGCGATGCGATGATTGTCTTGGAAGATGCCAATCGGAAACGCGCGGTGAACGCCGCGTTGTGGGGTGGATTCACCAACGCCGGCCAAGCGTGCTTATCGGTAGAGCGGCTGTTTGTTCAAGAGTCCATTTTCGAGCCATTTCTGGAAGAATTGATCGACAAAGCGCGCGCGCTGCGATTGAAAGCGAACGACTCGGAAGAAGGTGAGATTTCGTCTTTAATTTCCCACCAGCAGTTGGCTAAAATTGAACGGCTGGTCAACGACGCCGCCCAAAAGGGCGCCGTTGTCCGTTTGGGAGGCAAACCCGTTCGCAATCAGGAAGGTTGGTATTTTGAGCCGACCATTCTCACGAACGTAACCGCTGCAATGAACATTGCCAGGGACGAAATTTTTGGGCCGGTGATGATCGTCACGCCGTTCATCACCGATGATGAAGCCGCGTTTCTCGCCAACGACTCTAACTTCGGTTTGTCCGCCAGCGTGTGGACGCGGGACCGTGAGCGCGGCCTCAAGATTGCGCAAAAAATTAAGGCCGGTGCGGTGCTCATCAATGATATTTTTCTACACATCGCGCAAAGCGAAGCGCCCTACACCGGATACAAAAACAGCGCCATCGGCGTCAGTCATGGCCCCTGGGGCATCATGGAGTTGGTTCGGCCAAAATACATTAATTTAGATCGACCGCTTTTTAATAGGATATTGGGAAAGGCCGTCAAGCGTTTGGTGGACAACGATCTCTGGTGGTTTCGGTACAATCGAGATTTGCCGTGCGGGTTTAGCTCACTGTTGGAATTTCTCCACGAAAATACAATTTGGAAGAGATTGCGCGCCGTGCCGGGGATGATAAAGTTGCTGCTGCGAAAAGATTATTTGTGAGAATGTTTCCTTCCCAAATTTTCGATTTTGTCCGCTTAGCGGATCTGCGTCGCGGAAAAATAGTGGCGGTCAGGAGGGCCCCCTGCCTTCACAAATTTTCTCCAGTCCGTTTTAACGGAATCGGCATTTGCTTTTTGGTCTCGTTTTTTATATTTTGATGCGCACGTTTCATAAAAACTAAACCACCCACTTGTGGAGAAAAAATGCTTGGTATTGATATTTTCAAAGAAATAAAATCCATAAACTCACGAGAGGGAATGATTCGTTATCTGGACGGATATTCATCCGAACGTATGGAGGAATTGGATGAACGGAAAGTGAAGCGGCCATTGGTCAAAAGTTATATGATTGAATATACGGGCCATACTGGAAGGCAAAGGCAGATTCAAGAGCTTTTATTCTCTCTCGGAATTGAGTTGAAAGAGATTGAGGAATCGCTCTTCAGTGTTTTTGATAAAAGAGAAAATGGCAAAGGCATAGGCTTTATTGAAGTTTTGACAAATAGATATTTTGTGTTTTATACGCTGCACGAAAGCAAAGACGCTGATAAGTGGGTAAAACATCTTGTAATCCATTCGCCGGAATTGGATCATGTGTGGCTAAGCGGACTTACGTTTAATGTGTTATGGCAAAGAGTGGTCCAATTAAGTAAACCTCATAGATATGCCAGTATATTATTTGTGCACGAGAGTTTATATCAAATTGATTCCGAAGCTCACGACGACGAACTCGAAGATGAGGACGAAAACTCCTTGCTTCATGACGAAGAGGAGCTGACACAAATTGTTGAAAGAAGAGCATCAAAGTTCAAACTTGTTGACAAAATTTCGGTTGTCCAAGAAAAACTAAGTCAGCTTCAAAATCTTTATTCACCACTTTATGCAATAAGTCAATTAAGATTTCCATCTCCTATTGGAAGAGGTGGACATGATTTTTTTGACAACGGCAAAGTCACAAACAGGAGTGGCAATTTTAGAGATCACAGGTCTCATATTATCTACGTGCAAAGGATTTACGATCGCCTAATGAAGATGACGGAAGAGAAAGCATGGTATTCTAATGAAACCGTTGCCAAACCTGGTCAATTTCAGAAAATAATCGGCTCGCCCGTGACAATCATTTTTGGTGAATCTCTGAGCAAAGACACTTTTGATTATTGGATCAAATCGAGCTTCGGACGATTAAATAATCGCTTTCGACTTTGGGGTAATCCAATCATTCTCGGGCCCAAAAAAGTTCATGTTTATGGAATAGATCGACATCTTTGGAAGCCCATTTTTCTTGAATTAACCGACAAACATTTAATGGCCATATTGCCCAAGGGAACCTGTGGAAACACAATTCACCGTCTCATTTGCAATATTCAGAAGTATATCGATCCATCCGCCAAGGCTTACATTGGAGATGTCGAATACAAGGAAATGGTTGAGCAGTCGTCTAAGGCGGTGAAGTATGAACCCTAGTATCGACGAGCTTTGCAAAGACGCTTTATTTCAATTGAATCTGGCAATTTGGCTAACGCAGCCACAAGCTCGGGAGCACTCCTATGTTTATCCTTTGTTCTATGAATCCGGATTGAATATTTATTCAATAGGGCCGCTGCTCGCATTGCCGCCAGATATTAGAATTTCTATTGGAGACAAGTTGGACTGTCAAGATGGCGCGAGACCCGACTTAATTTTAGAGTCTATTAAGGCATCCAAGAAATACTGTATCCTCGAATGCAAAGCCTCGTCCTTCAGCTCAGCGTCATCAAATGCAAAGCAGGCAACAACACTACTATTGCTTGCCGGGCCAATCGTCTTTGAAGTTTTGGGTTTGGGAGGAAGAGGCCAAAATTTAGGATTACTGTGCTATTTGATTGGCTCATCGCAGATGCAATTAATGGACGAGACTTTCGATATTCTTTCACGAGAAATTAGAAATCTAAAGCTAGAACCCGGAGCCCATGGCTGTTTTGGCTTAACTTCGTCTCAGACTGGGATTTTTTTAGAATTCTCCGAAACGGTTGAACGCCATCTAAGTCTTGGAAGACCATCTCCTGTTGAAGTTATTCAACTCGAAGAAGATAGCGATCCCCGCCCTTTGTATTTCATTCCATACGATCCAAACTGCATGGATCAGCAGTCCAAAGAAGAACAGGAATTCTGTCGAAGAATATTGTTTGAAAGAATCCTTAGTCATATCATTAGTGAGATAGGTGGAGCGGATATGCCGGCTTCACTGGTGTTCACAACTGAGGGATTTCTAAATTCTGCTACCTTCGGACTCTATGAGATTTGGGAAGATAACGAAGCTAAGAAACACTTAAGAAGGATCGTTAAAGATTTTCTTATGAACGTAGCGAGTGCTTTCGATGAACCGCTTAGAAAATGCATGAGCTACAAGACTCAAGTTGGGTGGGCATTTAATATCAGTAATAAAGCAACCCAAGCAGAGTTGCTTAAACAGCTTATGAAATTTAAGCCCGAGACCCTGGATCTCTCAAAGAGAATTCAGCCAAGCTTATTTGACGATGAAGACTAATTATTGGAAGGAGCACTCATGAACCAAACCCTCAAAGGCAAAGACTACATCTCCACCCAGGATTGGAGCGACGCGGAAATCGAACTGGCGTTAGACACCGCCGCGGATCTAAAAGGCAAATTCAAAAACGGCGTGCCGCATCGCTATTTGCCCGATAAAACCATCTTCCTCTTATTTTTTGACAAATCCACCCGCACCCGCAACTCCTTTGAAGCCGGCATCACGCAGTTGGGCGGGCACGCGCATTTTATCGAGTCCTCCACGTCGCAGATTGCTCACGGCGAAAGCCCGAAAGACACCGGCATCATTCTGTCGTCGTACGGCCACGGCATCGCGGTGCGTCATGATCTCGTCCCCGGCGAAGGCAACAGCTACATGCGCGAAATCGCCAAATGGGCGGACAAGCCGGTCATCAACATGCAGTGCGATGTCGATCATCCCTGCCAGACGCTGGCGGACTTGATGACCATTCGCGAAATTTTTGGTAAAAATTTGCGCGGAAGAAAAATCGCGGTTTCATGGGCCTACGCGCCGTCGTATGCCAAACCGATGTCGGTACCGCAGGGATTGATTATGCTGATGCCGCGCTTTGGACTGGATGTGGTGCTGGCGCATCCGCCGGAATACACGCTGATGAAACCTACCCTCGAAGCTGCGCGCGCCAACGCGAAAAAGGCTGGCACCAAATTCGAAATCGTCGATTCGATGGAAGCGGCGTT
>JBBIIG010000028.1:0-57042 GCA_037446635.1 bacterium | reverse complement strand
TAGATTTTTGTTGGTGGCCGCGATGATGCGCACGTCCACGATCTCCGGGGTGGTGCTGCCCACCGGCAAAATTTCTTTGAGCTCAATGGCGCGCAGCAGCTTCACCTGCAGCGGCAGCGGGACGCTGGAAATTTCGTCGAGAAAGATGGTGCCGCCGTCCGCGGCTTTGAACAAGCCGCTTTTGTCCCGCAGCGCGCCGGTGAACGCGCCTTTGATGTGGCCGAAGAGCTCGCTTTCAATGAGATTTTCCGGGATGGCGGCGCAGTTGATGGGCACAAAGCGTTTTTTCGCGCGGGGACTTTTTTTGTGGATGGTGCGGGCGATGAGCTCCTTGCCGGTGCCGCTGGCGCCGGTGATCAACACCGTTGAAACCAGCGGCGCCACCCGCTCCACCATCTCCAGCACGTCGCGCAGCGCCTGGCTGGCGCCGATGATTTCGTCATAAACTTCAGCTTTCCCCAATTGCGATTTCAGGTATTTGTTTTCCTGGGTGAGGTTCTGGTGCTCGAGGGCGCGCTCCACGGTGCTGAGGATGACCGCTCTTTTCACGGGCTTGGTGATGAAATCGTACGCGCCTTCTTTCATCGCCTCCACCGCCTTTTCGATGGTGCCGTAGCCGGTGAGCAAAATCACTTCAATGTTTGGGAAGTTTTTTTTGATGCTGCGCAGCAACGCGAAGCCGTCGCCGTTGGGCATCATCAAATCGGACAGCACCACGTCATAAGTTTTCCGGGACAGCGCTGCTTTTGCTTCATTGCCGGAGCCAACCGAATGGGTGGTGTAGCCGGCTTTGCTCAGAACTTTTTCGAGCGACTCTCGAACGCTGGCTTCATCATCCACGATTAGAACGGATTTTGCTTGCAATCCCGCACCCTCATTTCAAATTAAGTAATGCAAAGCTCTGCTTTGCTCACTTGGTCTCCAACGGCAGCTCAATGGAAAATGTCGTCCCTACCCCCACGGTGCTGCTGCACGTGATGTTGCCGCCGTGCTCGCTCACCACTTGCTGAGTAACCGCCAGCCCCAGTCCGGTGCCAAAATCTTTGGTGGTAAAAAAGGGATCGAAAATATCTTCGAGCATCTCTTCCGGAATGCCGACGCCAGTGTCCTGAATATGAAGCACGGCTTTTTCGTTTTTCTGCTCGCTCGAGATGACAATCTTGCCGCCGTGGGGCATGGCTTCAATGGCGTTGCGGATGATGTTGAGCACCGCCCGCCGGAACTGCGCGCGATCGATGCGCACCTGCAGCGGGACGGGCGCCGGCCGAAAGTCCAGTTGGATATTTTTCTGTTTAAGCTCGCCATCCATGGATTCTTTCATGTCGCGAATGATCTCATCGAAGCTGGCCTTCATGGGCTGCGAAACCGGCAGCCGCGAGAACTGCAGATATTCATCGGTGAGGGCGCTGACGCGATCAATTTCGCGAATCATCGATTTCAGTAGCGCGGCAGCTTCGCTGGTGTCGTTGCAGTCGTAGCCGGAAATTTCGTCCTGCAGCAGCTCGGCGTTCAAACTGATGGAGGAAAGCGGGTTGCGAATTTCGTGGGCGACTTTTGCCGCCATTTTGCCGATGATGGCCAGACGCTCGGTTTGCAGAATCTGGTGCTGTAAAGTTTTCTGTTCCGAAATGTCGTGCGCAATGCCGGTGAACAGGCGGCGGTTGCCAACTTTGAATTCGCTCACGGACAGTCGCAAGGGAAATATGGAGCCGTCCTTGCGCAACCCCACCACTTCACGACCGATGCCGATGATCTTCTTCTCACCGGTTTTGATATAATTGGCGATGTACGAGTCGTGTTCTTCGCGATAGGGCGACGGCATGAGCATATTCACGCTTTGGCCCACCAGTTCCGCGGCGGTGTAGCCGAACAGTCTTTCCACCGAAGAGTTCACCGACTCGATGATGCCGTTTTCATTGATGGTGATGATGCCATCCACCGCGGTTTCCACAATGGCGTGGAGGCGAGCCGAGTTCTCCCGCAGGGATTCCTCCATTTGCTGACGTTCGGTGATGTCCAGCCCGGAGCTGAGGGTGCCGATGATCTGTTCGTTCTCATCTTTTAGCAGCGCATTGGTCCAGGTGATGAAGCGCTCCTGCCCGGATTTGGTGAGCACCGGATTTTCAAAGTGCTCCACTTCGGCTATTTCTCCATTGACGATTTTGTTGAAAGTTTTTTTAACTTCGCTGCGGTAGCGCTCGGGGATACAGATGTCGAACCAGTTTTTGCCTAACAACTCGTCTTCGCGGTAGCCGAGGATTTGGGCGCCCTTTTTATTAATCAGGGTGATTTCGCCGCGCGGATTGAGGGCCACGATGACGCCGCCGGCGATGTCGAGAAATTGTTTGGTGAAAACGCGCTGCACGTGCGCAAATTATCAAAAATGAGAAAAAAATACAAGGGGAATTTGCAGATTTGAGATGGAAAGAAACCAGAAAACGATGAAAACCCCGGGAGAAGCAATCACTGACTCCTCCCGGCGTTAATTCTTAAACCGCAAAGAACACCAGGCTTGGCGCAAACGATGCTAAATAATTTTCCCCCCGCGCTCCTTTGCGTCTCCGAAGCGAACTTTGCGGTTGAGTTGGTCGCCTGCCTGTGCAGACAGGCGGGCAGGTTGCGGGGCTGTGTCATTTGATACTATTTCACCAGCAGCATCTTGCGGGTTTCGACGCGACCGCCCCCCCGCAGCCGGTACAAATAAATTGCACTGGGCAGCAGTTCGCCGGCGTCGTTTCGGCCGTCCCACTGCACGCGGTGGCTGCCGGCTGGCTGTTGGCCGCGCACCAGCGTCCGCACTTTTTGGCCGAGCATGTTGAAAATCTCCAAATCCGCTTCGACGGCCTGCGGCAGGGTGTATTCAATCACCGTGCTGGGGTTGAAGGGGTTGGGATAATTTTGCGAAAGGCTGAAGCGCGCCGGAATTTCGGGGTCGTCGTCTTCGACAGCGGTGGTCAGAAAAGTGATGGACAACCGCGGCGGATTCGTGCTCGCTTCCCGCGACGCGAATTGCTTGGCGGTGCCGTTGACCGTTTCATTGCCGATGATGATCCAACCAAAATTACTGGAGGGATCGTCAATCCAACTTTGGATGTCGGCGACCATTCCCGAGGTTGATCCCCAGGTGTACGAGCCGACGCCGCCTACGGAAATAGACGCGCTGGCGGTGGGGTTGAAATCGCCGCCGATGGTTTCCCAGTTTTCGGTGTCAAAAAAGCGGTGAAGCCAGGTGGCGTCGCCGGGCTGCGCGAGTGCGCCGTCGCCATCAGAAACCGAACCAGCGTTGGAGTTGCCTTCGCCCCAATCGGCGGTCGCGCGATGCAGCGCAATCGTCCGGCTAATATCATTTGGTGGAACTCGAGTGACCTGAAGCGTTAAGGCAGCACTCTGAATGACCACGCCGGTTGGAATTTGTGACAGATCAAACGCAATGACGCCTCGTCGCAAGCTGGCGCCGTTCGTCCGGCCAACAAAAAAATGGATGCCCTTGCCGTTGCTCACGGTGCCCGTGGCGCTTTGGTAGAGCGTGTTATCTTTACTCGCTAACACATTAATCGTCGTGCTTTGGGCGCATATTTCCGCCGCGCCCACGGCGAAAATGACGTTCATTAGAAAAACGATAGCTCGAAATGACATAAAATCTCCTCCTTTTGATGGTTTGTGAAATTCAAACAAACAACCACCCGTGGTTTATTTCGCAAAGCCTGGCTGCCAGCGAAATTTTTGCTGTTTTTTGGGGATAATTTGTTATATTCCGTTCATCAAAAAGCGAGGTAATTTTTTTAAAGCTGCCCAATGAGTTTTCTTGTCCCTCAACGCCGGTTTAGCGTCAACCTTCCAGAAATGATCGATTTGCCGAATAATGATCCCGCGGTGCTGGATGATGATCTGAAAAATTTGAGAACCATCAATAAATATTTTGGCGGCTTGTCCGCAGTAAAAAAAGAGCTCGTTCGGCTGTTTGATAAAATTAGCAAAGCAGACAAAATAGAAATTTTGGATCTTGCCACCGGTTCCGCGGATCATCCTTTGGCCATTTTGAAGCTATCCCAAAAAGTGCAGCGGCCAGTCGCCATAACCGCGGTGGATAAGCATCCGCAAATCCTCGCCATCGCCCGTGAACGTACCAGACCGTTCAAACAAATCCAACTCGAGCAGCGGGATATTTTGGCCTTGCCCTATCCAGACAAAAGTTTTGACATCGTGCTGGCTTCGCTGGTGATTCATCATTTTTCCTGGGACGACGCGGTTCGCTTGCTAAAAGAAATGAATCGGCTGAGCCGGGTTGGATTCGTGCTGAATGATTTGAGCCGCAGTTGGCTGGCGGCCGCGACCGCCTGGCTCTACACCCACCTCACCACGCGCAACCCGATGACGTTGAACGATTCGTACCTCTCGGTTTTGCGCGCCTTCACCGCCGACGAGCTGCAGAAAATCGCTCAAGCCGCCGGCGTCAAAAATTTCAAAATCAAAAAACGGTTTCTCTTTCGCTTAATTTTAACAGGAGAAGCGTGATGCACGCAAAGAACGCCATTAAAATGAACGCGCCGGTCGATTATATTTTCAGCGTCGCGTCGGATTTGTCGCTCTGGCCAAAAATTTTGCCGCACTACCGCTGGATTCATTATTTGGAAAAGTCGCCCAGCCGCAATTTGGTGCAAATGGCCGCGCGCCGAAAATGGCTCCCGATAAAATGGACGTCAATTCAGGAAATCGATTTTGAAAAAAAAGAAGTACGGTTTTATCACCTGAAAGCGTTTACCAAAGGCATGAAGGTGGTGTGGACGTTTACGCCCGCGCCCGACGGCGTCGAGGTGCAAATTCAGCACGAGCTGAACAGCGCGATTCCCGTCATCGGAAATTTTATTGCCGAATTCATCGTTGGCAAATTCTTCATTCATTACGTTGCGAACCAGACGCTGCAGCACATGAAGCGCTACGTGGAGAAAACTTATGAAGCATAGAAGAGTGGTGATTACCGGCCTCGGCGCGATTACCCCAATTGGCCACGGCAAAGAAGGGCTTTGGCAGGGGATTTCCGCGGGTCGCTGCGGCATAAAAATGATTCAAAGCTTCGACACCTCGAATTTGAAAACCAAAGTGGGAGGGGAGATCGCTGATTTCGACCCGTTGAATTTTTTTGACGCCAAGCTCAGCCGGCGCATGGATCGCTTTGCGCAGTTCGCGTTGGCCGCCACCGAGATGGCGATTCAGGATGCGCAGCTCGCGCCCGACCCACAAAATCCGAACAGCCGAATTGGCGTAACCGTCGGCACCGCGCTGGGCGGCGTGGCCGGCGCGGAAAAGCAGCACGAGGCCTACATCAAAAGCGGGCTGCGCGCCGTCGATCCCAGTTTGGCGCTGATTGTGTTTGGCGGCGCCGGCACCAGCAACATCGCCATTCGCTACGGTTTCACCGGGCCCAGCAACGCCAACTCCAATAGCTGCTCTTCGGGAACCATCGCGGTGGGCGAGGCTTTTCGTTATATTCGAAACGGTTACGCGGAAGTGATGATTTGCGGCGGCGCCGAGGCGCCCCTTTACGGCCTGACCTTCGGCGCGTTTGCGGTGATCAAAGCGATGTCCACCAACCTCGATCCCCAAAAAGCCTGCCGGCCGTTCGATCTGCACCGCGACGGTTTTGTGATGGCCGAAGGCGCGGCCATTTTGGTTTTGGAAGAATTGGAACACGCCATTGCGCGCCGCGCCCGAATTTACTGCGAGGCGCTCGGGTACGCCTGCAACAACGACGGGTTTCACATGGTGGCGCCGCGCCCGAATGGCGACTGCGCGGCGCGCTGCATGGCCGACGCCCTCGCCGACGCCGGCGTGCGGCCCGAGCAAATTAGTTACATCAACGCGCACGGCAGCTCGACACCGTTGAACGACAAAACCGAGACCCTGGCCATCAAAAAAGTGTTTGGCGAAGCGGCCTACAAAATTCCCGTCAGCAGCACCAAGTCGATGCACGGCCACTCGCTGGGCGCGGCGGGGGCCATCGAGGCGGCCATCTGTGTGATCGCGTTGGAGAAAGATTTCCTTCCGCCCACCATTAATTTTGAAACCCGCGATCCGGAATGCGATCTCGACTACGTCCCCAACGCTGGCCGAACGGCGGCGGTGGATTATATTTTATCCAACTCCTTCGGATTCGGCGGCATCAATTCAGCGATTGTTTTGGGAAGGTACCGGCCGTGAATGCTTCATCTCAATTTGACGTGATTATCGTTGGCGGCGGGCCGGCCGGCTCCGCCTGCGCGACGGTGCTGGCGGCTGCGGGTGTGCGGGTCCTCGTTTTGGAAAAAGCCAGATTTCCGCGCGACAAAATCTGCGGCGATTGTATCAATCCCAATTGCTGGGAGCTGTTTAGATTGCTGGGGGTGGATTTGGAGTTGCGCGGATTAAATCTTAACCAAATCAACTGGGTTAGAGTTACCAACAAAAAAGGAGTGGAGTTGACTGCTGCCATTTCAAATCAGCCGGAGCGGCCGTTCTTTGCCATCAAGCGCAGCATTTTGGATGCGATTTTGCAAAAGCAGGCGCAGCGCGCCGGCGCGGTCATTTTGAATGAACGCGCGGTGGTGGAGGCGAGTTGGGAAAGTAAAATTTGGCGGGTGGTCACGCGGCGCAAGGGATTGGCGGAAGAGACGTTTACCAGCGCCGTGCTCATTGGCGCCGACGGCCGGAATTCGTTGGTCGCCCGAAACAATCGCGGCGCGAAAAGCAAAAGGCCGCAGCGGGTGGGCGTGCAGTGGCACGGCCGGTATCAGCCGCAGATCGGATCCGCAATCGAGCTGTTTCTGTTCGAAGCCGGCTATTTTGGCGTAGTTAATGTGAGCGGAACTCAAGCCAATATTGCGATGGTGGCCGACGCGCAGCGGGCGCAGATCGCAAAAAAAGATTTTTCAAAGTTTATTGCCGGGACGATAATGAAACACCCCGGCGCGGCCAAGCAGCTTGACGACCTGCGGCCGCTGGGCGAGGTGGCCGTCACCTTTCCCATTCAACCGGCCGCGCGGATTCTCACTCACCCCAGCGCGCTGCTGATCGGCGACGCGCGCCAAACGGTTGAGCCGTTCACCGGCGAAGGGGTTTACTTCGCGCTGCAGGACGGGGTGCAGGCCGCGCTTACTTTGCTGCCGCGATTTCAAACGCGAGCGGCGATTCCAAAATTCAAAATCAGAAGCCGTTTTCTGGCGAATCGAATTTATTCGCCGGCGTTGCAAAGCGGGTGGCTTGCCGAGCGTTTGATTGCCGTTGGCGCGCGGCTGCCCAACTTGACACCGTGGATTTTGAAGACGGTGTTGGATTAAAGGGTTTGAAAAAAATCAGTATTTTTGTATATTACACCAGAAAATCATTGTCGAAACTTTTTAAAACCATGTTCGTTTCTTACTCTCGGCTAATCACCAGTGTCCAAACAATTTAAAAATCTTAAGGATGGAGAAGAGGATTATGAACACCGAAACCGTGGTTGAGAAACCGGCCGGCGAATCCCTCAACGTTTTGCAAACGATCATTGGTGTTTTTACATCGCCCGCTAAAACCTTTGCCCGCATCGATGCCAACCCCAATTGGATCATTCCTCTGGTGATCATTGCCGCTATCAATTTGGTTTTCATGTTCGTCGCCGGCGAGGTGATTCTCAACGAGACGCTGCAGCAGCAAGAAAAAACCATGATGGAACGCGGTGTCGATCAGGAAAAGATTGACCAAACCCTGGAATCCACCCAAAAGTTTATGTCCGGGCCGTTTATGAAAGTCTGGGGCGTGGTGGTCCCGATGATCATTTTAGTGATCATCGCAGGCGTGATGATGTTTGTGGGCAACGTTATCCTCGGCGGCAAGGCAACGTTCAAAAAGGTGTTTGCGGTGACCGCCTGGTCGTGGTTAATTTTGAGCGTGTACGGGTTGATCCTCCTGCCGTTGATTTTAGCCAAGGAAACCATGTTGGTCAATTTTTCGCTGGCGACGTTTATGTCCGATGAAGCAAGAACCACTTTCTTATATCAACTCTTAGCCAAGATCGATCTTTTCTACATCTGGTGGATTGCGGTATATTCGATTGGGCTGGCGGTTATTTACAAAATGAAGACGCAAAAGGTCGCCGTTGCCGTGACGGCAGTGTATGCCACCTACGCGGTGGTTGCCTCGGCATTGGCCGGTTTATTTTCATAATATTTAAAAAAGGAGTAGTTTAAAAATGAAGTCTTTCAAGTTTATGGCAATCGCGGGTTTGGTTTTAGGTTTAAGTCTGAGTTATGGTTATGCCCAAAACGGACAGGCGCTCACCCTCGAGCAGTGCGTCGAGATTGCCTTAAAAAATAATTCGGAATATAAAAACGCTGCTTATCAGGTGGACCGCTCGGGCGCGGATGTCACCGCCTCGTATTCGACGTTTTTGCCGCGCATCAACAGCAGTTTCCAATCCGATCGCTCCACGGTGGGGGCCAGCACGAATTTGCGGAATATACCGCAGGTTACGCAAGCGACGCTTGTGGATGTCAATGGGCAACCAGTCACGATTTTCGTTCCATTGATTGATCCGGAAACTCAACAACAAGTTGTGCAGCGCGTTCAGAGCACCTCGCCAACCCAATCGTTCAACAACCATCAATTCTCCATTAGTTATAATCAAACGTTGTGGGATTTCGGCCGCAGCATTCACACCATCAAACAGGCTAAAGCCGGCTTCGAGGCCGCGTCTCAAAATTTGGCTTCGGCCAGAAATGCGGTGTATGCCACCGTCCATCAACGCTACCTGGAGTTGTTGAAGGCCACAAAGCTGGAGCAGGAATTCCAGTTGGCGGTGGAGCGCAGCCGAGAGCAGCTTCGCCGCACCCAGAGCATGTATGAAATCGGCTCCGTCGCGCAGATCGATGTCTATCGCCAGGAAGTCATTTTGGGCACGGACGAGGTGAGTCTCATCAATCAAAAAAACGTGGTCGCCATTGCTAAAGGTAATTTGAATGTGGCGATGGGCCGCGACCCGGAGGAGGCGATCGAGATTCAAGACGTTGAAATTGCGGCCGCGCCGCCAGCGTTTACGATGGAGGAGGCCATTCGCACCGCCGAGCAAAATAACCCGGATCTCAAACGCTTCGAGTATGAGATGGAGAGCGCTGAGCAGGGTAGAAAATCCGCCAAAGCGCGCTTTTGGCCCACCATCGGGGTGAGCGCGGTTTATTCGCGCGACAACGAGCAATTCAGCCGAGTGTATGGTAATTTTAGCGAAAACTATTTTGTCAACGTTGGCGCCAGTCTCGACTTCAACATTTTTAATGGTTTCGCGGATAAAGCGGAAGTGAGCCGGCAGACGGCCAATTATTCCATTGCCCGCGAAAGCCATCTCAACCGTCAGCGCACGCTGCGCCTCGAGGTCAAACAGGCGTATTTGAATCTTAAAGCCTATCAGGAAATTTCGGCAATCAATGAAAGAAATCTGCGCTCAGCGGAGGAAGATTATCGTTTGGCGCAGGAGCGCTACCGCGTCGGCGCTGGCACCCAGTTGGAGGTGACCGAGGCGCAGGTTTCTTTGACTCGCGCCCGTGTGAATTTGGTCAACTCCAGGTATGATGCCTTAATTGCTCAGGCACAGTTAGAGGCGGCCATGGGAACGATTGAAAGTGCAAAGTGAAAAAAAATGAGTTCACTATATTGGGAGAAAGGGTGCTATGTCGAAAAAGACGAAGTTGCTGATTGCCGTCGGCGCGTTGACGGCAATCGCCGTGCTGGTCTTTGTTAATTTAAAAAAGGCGCGCGGCGACGTCATCGAGGTGCAAACCACTAAAGTGGCGCGCGGGGATATCACCCAGTTGGTTTCCGGTTCCGGAAAAATTCAACCACAAAAAGAAGTGAAGATCTCGGCGTTTGTGAGCGCCGAGATCAAACGGCTGCATGTGAAAGAAGGCGATCAGGTTGCCGCCGGGCAACTGCTGGTGGAGTTGGATCGCAACCGCTATGAAGCCGCCCTCGAGCGCGCCAAGTCCGATTTAAAATCGGCGCAAGCCAATCTCAAAAAAGCTCAGAGCGAGTTGAGCCGCGCAAAAGAGCTGTTCGCCAGGAAACTGTTTTCCGAAGCCGAGCTGGAGACAGCCGAAGCAAATTATGAATTGGCTGAAAGCGGCGTGGAACAAGCGCAAGCGGTGTTGAAGCAGGCGCGCGATGACTTGTCCAAAACCCGGCTCACTTCGCCTATTGATGGCATCGTCGCCAAATTAGACAAAGAGGAGGGCGAGATTGCGCTGGGATCGCAATTTCAGGCGGACGTGATTATGACCGTTGCCGACCTCACCAGAATGGAGATGGTGGCGGAAATCGATGAAAACGACGTGGTGCTGGTGTCGTTGGGGGACAGCGCGGATATTGCCGTGGACGCCCTGCCCGATCAGAAATTTCGCGGCCTCGTCAGCGAAATCGCCCACACCGCAACCACCCGCGGCCGCGGCACTCAGGAAGAAGTCACCAACTTCGATGTGAAAATTTTTATCACCGGCGACGTGGAGAAACTGCGGCCCGGCATGTCGGCGACAGTGGACATCAAAACCGAGACTCATAAAGATGTGTTCTATGTTCCCATTCAAGCCATCACCATGCGCGAGCCCATCGATACCACCAGCGCGGTCGGCGAGTTTAGTAAAAAAACCTGGCGCCGTAAAAAGGGTTCGACCCGTGATGAAAATGCAGAGCTATGGGGTCCGGATAATTCCGAAGGCGCCAACGGCAACGCTGCAAAGAAAGACGCCGAGAAAGAGAAGCTGGTGCAAGTGGTGTTCGTCGTCAAAGATGGCCGAGCCGCCATGAAACCGGTGGACACCGGCATCAGCAGCGACAAGAATGTGGAGATCGTGCGCGGCCTCGAAGGCGATGAAGAGGTGATCACCGGCAGCTTCCGCGCGTTAAGTAATTTGTTGAAAGACGGCAGCAAAATTAAGATCAATAATAAAGTCAAAAAATTTACCAAAAAAGAAGGGGGGGAGTCCTGAGCTTGCAGAACCTTCGAACCGATCCCATAGGTTTTGCAGCCGTGTATTTTGAACCGAAACTCAGTTGGGGATTTTGTGATGAATCATGACTGCAATGCTAAAGCATTGCACTCCGTTTTTTAGAAGATTTGAGGAGAAAGCCAGTATGTTAATCGATATCAAAAATCTTAAAAAAATTTACACCCTCGGCGCCGTCGACGTGCCAGCGCTGCGCGGCGTGAATGTTGAAATCGCTGAAAACGAATATGTCGCGATCATGGGGCCGTCTGGCTCCGGCAAATCCACGCTCATGAATATTGTGGGCTGTCTCGACACCCCAACCGCGGGCAGTTACCATTTTGGCGGCGAGGACGTCAGCCACATGGACGACGATGAGCTGGCCGCCATTCGCAACAAAAAAATTGGCTTTGTGTTTCAAACCTTCAATTTGCTGCCGCGCGCCTCGGCGCTGCACAACGTGGAGCTGCCGTTAATTTACAGCGGCGTGCCGTCGAGCAAGCGCAAAGAGCTGGCGCGGCAGGCGCTTGAGCAGGTGGGCCTGGGGGATCGGGTTAATCACAAACCCAACGAGCTTTCCGGCGGCCAGCGTCAGCGGGTGGCCATTGCCCGCGCTTTGATCAACAATCCGTCGATTATCCTCGCGGATGAGCCCACCGGCAACCTCGACACCAAGACCGGCGAAGAAATTATGGAAATTTTTAAGACTCTGTATGAACAGGGCAATACTATTATTTTAGTAACTCACGAAGAGTATATCGCGGAACACGCCAACCGCATCATCCGCCTCCGCGACGGGCTTATCGAGAGCGATGAAACGAGTAAGAGAAACGGCAAACATCGGTAGTGATTGGCGCGGCCTGGCTGGTTTTATTTCCAAAATGCAGATCGAAGTTTTTGGAGTTGGAGTGCTGAAGTAATGGAGTATTGGAGTATTGGAGTAATGGATCATTGATCCAACACTCCATTCTATTTGATCACGATGTAAGATTATGACCAACACGGATTCCCCCATTCCCTCTCGGATCCTGCGCTTCCTCCGCATCCTTTTTTGGCTTTGGCACTGGGAGAGCATCAAGATGGCGTTCAGCTCCCTGCGCGCCAACAAATTGCGCACCATTCTTACTACGCTGGGCATCCTCATCGGCGTAGCTCTGATCATCATCATTCTCACCATTATCAACGGTCTCGATAGCGCTTTCTCCGATCAAATCTCCAATCTTGGCTCCGATAACCTCTATATCACCAAAGTGCCTTGGACGGTCGGCCTGGAATTTTTCAAATACCGTAATCGCAAAGACATCACGTTGAAAGAGGTGGAAGCCATTGCGCAAAATGCCACGCTGGTGCGGGCGCTGGCGCCCATCGCCTGGGCCAATCGCACGGTGGAATACGGCAGCAAAACTCTCAGCAGTGTGAACGTGAATGGCACCAACGATCAGTACAAAGACGTGGCCAACGCCTACCCGGAATACGGCCGTTTTATGACCGCCTTCGAAGTCGAACACCGCCGCAACGTTTGCGTGCTGGGTTGGGAGATTGCGCAAAAGCTGTTTGAATATGAAGATGCTTTGGGCAAGAAAATTTTTGTGGGCGGCCACCCGTTTTATGTGGTTGGGGTTCTGGAGAAGCGCGGAGAGATTTTAGGCGAGAATTTGGACGCCAATATTTACCTCCCCATTGGCGCGTTTTACAAAGCCTATGGCACGCGCCGCTCGTTGATGATTCGCGTGCGGGTGGTGGATCCGAAAATTATTGAAGAAGCCAAAGATGAGCTGCGGGGTATTTTGCGCCGGGTGCGGAAAGTGCCGGCCTGGAAGGAAGACGACTTTGCCATCAATCAACAGGATGTGCTCACCAACTTGTACAAAAGCCTGACCGCCGGCCTGTACGCGGTGGCGGTGGGCATCGGCGCTATTTCGCTCTTGGTGGGCGGCATCGGCATTATGAACATCATGTTGGTGGCGGTGACCGAACGCACCCGCGAGATTGGCGTGCGCAAGGCCATCGGGGCGCGCCGGCGGGATGTGCTGCGGCAATTTCTCATCGAGTCGGTGGTGATCAGCGCGGTGGGCGGGCTCATCGGGATGGCCCTCGGGTTTGGAGTTGCGAAAGTCATTGCGGCCATTTCGCCGCTTCCAGCTCACATTCAAGTGTCGTCGGTTTTTGTCGCGCTATTTTTCTCTTCCATTGTGGGGATTTTTTTTGGAATTTACCCGGCGTACAAAGCCGCTCGCCTCGATCCCATTGAGGCGCTGCGCTACGAATGAATGATTGCTCATGGCGTTATTTTTTGTAAATCCGAATGTCGAAACTCGAAATACGAAACAAATCCAAAATTTCGAATATCTAATGGGGAAAACTGAAGCACCTTCCCGCTGGCAAGGTTGCTTTTCCGAGAAAGCGGATTGACAATGTTTAGAATTTTGGTTTTTGAATTTGTTTCGAGTTTCGGCATTCGTATTTCGGATTTTAGTTTTAACCTAAACGTGCCAAAAGAAAATTTACTTTTTCGAATTTTGCGATGGACTTAAAACAAACCATCATCATCGCCCTCAACGCCATTCGCGCCAACAAACTGCGCTCGATTCTCACCACTTTGGGAATCGTGATTGGCGTGCTCACCGTCATCTCCATGCAAACATTTATTGAGGGGCTGAATAATAATGTGAATCGCGAGCTGTCGGTTATTGGCAGCAACACGTTTTACGTCCAGAAATATCCGGCGGTCACCCTCGATATTTCCAAATATCGCAACCGCAAAAACATCACCATGGACGACGTGCGCGCCATCGAGAAATTGGCGACCTTGGTGAACCTGGTCGCCCCCGAAGATTTTAAATTTGGCGCCACCGTTCGTTACGGCCGCAACAAAACCAACCCCAACATTTTCATTGGCGGCGGCACCGAGTCCTGGCAATCCACCAACGGCTTTTTTGTGGAAGAAGGCCGCTTCATCTCAGAATTTGATGTTCAGCAGAAGCGCCAGGTTTGTGTGCTGGGTCTGGATATTGTCGAAAAACTTTTTCCATTTGAGGAAGCGGTGGATAAGGATGTGCTCATCGATGGCCGGCGGTTTACGGTCATCGGCGTTTTTGAGGAAAAGGGCACCTTCTTCGGCCAGAACCGCGATATGATCGTGATGATCCCGGTCTCGACCTTTCAAAAAATTTATGGCGAAAAGCGCTCGTTGGGTATTGCCATCAAGGCCAGCGACCCGCTGCTGCTGCAGGAGGCCATGGACGAGGTCACCGGCATTTTGCGGGTGAATCGCGGCGTGGCCCCCGGCGAGCCCAACGATTTCGAGGTGCTCACCAAAGATTCGTTGATGGAGACCTGGAGAAATCTCACGCAAATTGTTTTTTTCGTAGCCGTTTTTATTTGTGGGATTTCCTTAGTGGTGGGCGGCATCGGCGTGATGAACATCATGCTGGTTTCGGTTACCGAGCGCACCCGGGAAATTGGCATCCGCAAAGCGGTGGGGGCGCGGCGCAGGGACATCCTGACGCAGTTTCTGGTGGAAACCATTGTTATTTGCGAAATCGGCGGCCTGATTGGGGTGGCGCTGGGGTTAGGGATTGGGAAGTTGGTCAGCACTTTTACTTCGCTGCCGGCAGCGGTGCCCGTGTGGTCGATTGTTTTGGGATTGGGATTTGTCTCGCTGGTGGGAATTTTCTTTGGGATTTATCCGGCGGCGAAAGCGGCGCGGCTGCATCCGATTGCCGCACTGCGGTACGAGTGATCAGTGTTCAACTGAAAACCTTAAACAAAATTCCTGTCAACAGCGCCACTTGACTGAGCCAGAATCCAAAATGCCATTTTAATAAATCCGCCCGCACCTTTTCGATATCCGTCAGCAATTCTGCTCGAACTTTTTCAATATCTGCGCGCACACGCTCGATTTCCAGCTTCAATTCATAGATGTCTTTTTGGGTTGCAACGTCAGTTCGGACTCGCGACTCGAAATAATCGAGCAGCTTGTACGCTTTCTCGATTTCAAATTTTTCTTTTAGAATCTCTAAAGTTTCTTCTCGAGAGTACATTTTGCATTAACCCAGCAATTTGAACAAAATTTCCGTCAACAGCGCCACCTGACTGAGCCGGAACCCAAAATGCCATTTGAGCAAATCCGCCCGGACCTTTTCGATATCCGTCTGCAATTCTGTTCGAATCTTCTCAATTTCCAGCTTTAGCTCGTAAATATCCTTCTGAGTGGCGAGACTCGCCACTCGAAATAATCGAGCAGCTTATATGTTTTCTTCGCGTGAATACATTTTAGTCATAGCCGAATAACGATGACAATATAGGAAAGCAAGGCAAAACTGGCAAGCAATTTTTCCCCAACTTTTGCTTGATTCTGAAGACCGAAATCTCTATTTTCGTTCTCGATTTTTGCGTCAATCTAACTGTTAAAAAATTAACCGACTAATGAAGGGTCTGTCTAAATTGGATCGCCTGCAAAAACTCATCAACGAACAGCTAAAACAGCTTTTTGCCGGTAACACTCCGTTCAGCCTTTACGAGCCCATTCGTTATGTTTTGGAGGGAGGCGGAAAGCGCATTCGGCCGGTGCTGGTCATCCTGTCCTGCCAAGCGGTTGGCGGCGCTGCGGCAGCAGCCACCTATGCCGCCGTGGCCGTGGAGCTGCTTCATAACTTTACTCTTATACACGATGACATCATGGACAACGACGACACCCGCCGCGGCCGGCCCACCGTTCATAAAAAATGGGACGTGCCGGTGGCGCTGCTGGCCGGCGACGGCTTGCTGGCGCTGGCTTATCAGGCTCTGCTGCGAACGCCCTCGCCGCGAATAGCGGAGGCAGCGGCGATTTTTACCGACGGCCTCATCGAAATCTGCGAGGGCCAGGCGCTCGACCGCGAATTCGAAAGCCGGCGCGATGTTTCGTTGGACGAATATCTGATCATGATTCGTAAAAAAACCGCCGCCTTGCTGGACCTGTCAGCGCGCATCGGCGCGATCATCGGAAACGGCGCGCCGGCGCAGGTGGAGGCACTGGGTCAATTTGCTGCCAATCTCGGGCTCGCTTTTCAAATCCAGGACGATGTGCTGGACATCACCTCCGCGCAGGAGGTGATGGGCAAAACCAACGGCAGCGACGTCATGCGCAAAAAGCAAACCTACCTTTCCATCCACGCTTTGACCCTTGGCGACTCCCAAAGCGCGGCGCAGTTACAGGAAATTTTCCTGAAACCCACCATCGAGCGTGCTGACATCTTACAAGTAAAAGAGTTATTCCAGCGCTGCGGCGCTCTGGCCGCGGCGCAGCAGCGCACCCAGCAATACTTAGACGCGGCGGCCGCCAGCCTCGATATCCTGCCCGCTTCAGAGGCAAAAAACGAGCTCAAAAATCTGATAGCCTTCATCTCAAATCGACGGTTCTGAAATAGCCATGGGATGGGACTTCGCGCTTTTTTGTCTGATCGGCGGGCTGGTTTATTTGGATACCGACGCCGTGGGCCAGTTCATGATCTCGCAGCCGTTGGCGGCCTGCACCGCCGCCGGCGCCATTTTGGGAAATTGGCCGCTGGGTCTTGCCGTCGGTCTGATTTTGCAATTGCCCTACTTGGTGGAGATTCCGGTGGGCGGCACTAAAGTGGCGCTGGGAAACGTCGGCGCATATCTCGCCGCCGGCGTTGCGGTGCATTTGACCGGGCAATATGATCTCGCGTTCGCTTATGCTTTATTAATTGGCGTGGCGGTGAGCTGGGTGGGCATCCCCCTGCAGGATGGCTTGCGGCGCATTAACTTGCATTTGGTGAAGAAGGCCGACGCCGCTGGCGATGACGGCAATTTGCAGAGAATTTCGCGGCTGCAGTATTCCGCTGCCGGACTGGCGCTGGTTTTTGGGGCCGCGCTCTGCGGTTTGTTTTTTCTCTTCGCCGTGGTTTTGTGGAAATCTTTTTTTTCGACGATGACTTCGGCGGTGAGCTTTCGCGGCGAGTTCATTCCGCCGCTGCTTTTGGGTGCGGGCGCTGGCGCGGCGCTCTGGCTTTTTGTGAATCGGCGCACGCTGCGGTTCATGATCTTCGGCGCTGGGTTGGGCGCGGTTTATTTAATTTTTGATCTGATCATTTGATGAGACTAAACATTATCGATTTTTTGCACATCACCTGGCGCTCGCTGTTCATACAGGCATCCTGGAACCGTGAGCGCATGTTGAGCCTCGGCTTCTGTTTCAGCGCAGTGCCGCGTATCAAAAAAATTTTTCAAACTACCGTCCAGCGGGGCGACTACCTGCGGCGCAATCTGGGGTTTTTCAATACCCATCCCTATTTTGCCAGTTACGTCCTGGGCGCGTCTTTGAAAATGGAGGAGCAGGCGCAAAAGGGGAAAGTTGCGCCGGCGGAGATCGAAAAAATCAAAACACACCTGAGCCGCTCGCTGGGCGCAGTGGGCGACTCGTTGATGTGGCGCCGCCTCAAACCCCTCTCCGCGATGCTGGGTATGATTTTGAGTCTTCACGACGCGTTTACTGGGCTGGCGGCTTTTTTGATCGTTTATAACTTGCCGCATATTTTCGTGCGCGGACACGGTCTGGCGTTCGGGTATCGCAGCGGGGGGGAACTGGTCAAAACCATCCCTTTAGCAAAGTACCAATTCGCCGTTCATTTGTTGAGCAACGCCGGCAGCTTCGTCGGCGGGTTTTTGGTTGTTTATTTTTTAATTTCGGAAAAAACCGCCGGCGGCTTACCGGAAGCCGGCGCGTTTATTTGTGGGTTGATTTTAATGATCATTTTTATTAAATGGAAAATTGCGGCGCCCTTGGCGTTGGCGATGCTGCTGCTTTTAGGACTCACGGCCGGCTTGATTTTTTAGCCGGATGCTTTTGAAATCAAAACTGTTTCCGATATTGAAAATGGCAGGTAAGCTAAATCACGAAACCTTCAAGGCATGATTCAACGTTCGGTTGAGATTAAAAATAAATTAGGACTGCACGCTCGTCCAGCGGCGCAGTTTGTGAAAACCGCTGCGAAGTTCAAATCCGATGTGTTTGTGGGGCGCAACGAGCACGAGGTAAATGGCAAAAGTATCATGGGGGTGATGATGTTGGCCGCGGAGCAGGGCAGCGTGCTAGTGCTGACCGTAAACGGCGAGGACGAAGAGGCGGCGATGGAAGCGTTGGTCGATCTCATTGAGAACAAGTTTGACGAGGAATAATGGCTAAGGCGCAAAAAGAAAGTTATGTGTTGAAGGGCATCGGCGCGTCGCCGGGCATTTCTATTTCCAAAGTCTTTGTGCTGGAAGGCGAGGCCGTGAAGATCAACCGCACCCGCATCGAGCACAGCGAGGTGGAAGCGGAGATTGAGAAATTTCATAAAGCAATTCAAAAGGCCAAAAGCGAGCTCAAGACTTTGCAAAACCGGGTGGCGCAGCGCATCGGCCAGGAGAGCGCCCGCATTTTCGATGTCCACCAGTTGATCCTCGAAGATAGCGTCGTCATCGAAGAAACCATCCGCAGCATTAAGCGTGAGCACAAAAGCGCCGAAAACGCTTTTTACGACACCATCGAGAAATATCAGAACACCCTCGACGAAAGCGCCGTGGAATATTTCCAAAGTCGGATTTCCGACCTGAAGGACGTCAAGCGCAGGGTGATTCGCCACATTCAGGGTGATCGCACCGATTACCTCAGCAAACTTGAAGGCTCGGCCATCATCGTTGCCCGCGATTTAACCCCCTCCGATACCGTGATGCTGGATCGCCGCAAAGTTCAGGGGTTTGCCACCGATTTAGGTGGCCGCACCTCGCACGTGGCCATCATGTCGCGCTCCATGAACGTGCCGGCCGTGGTGGGCCTGCGCTGCATCTCGGCGCTGGCGCGGCAAGGCGACCGCATCATCGTCGATGGCATTGAAGGCAAGGTGTTGATTCAGCCCGACGAAAAGACCATCGACTACTACCGCAATCTGCAGGAAAAATATTACGCCACCGAGCGCCGGCTCGCGGAGCTGCGCGACCTGCCGTGCGTGACCCTCGATGGCAAAGAGATCGAGCTTTCCGCCAATTTGGAATTTTCCGATGAAGTGGAATCGGCGCTGGCGCACGGCGCGCGCGGCGTGGGCTTGTACCGCACCGACTACATTTTTATCGCCCGCAGCGAGCTGCCCAGCGAAGAGGAACAGTACCAGGAATATCGCAAAATCGTCGCCAGCATCGCGCCGGATCCCGTGATCATTCGCAGCATGGATTTAGGCGGCGACAAGCTGCCGCAGGCGATGTTGATTCCGCCGGAGGAAAATCCATTTTTGGGCTGGCGCGCCATTCGCATCTCGCTGGAGCGCAAGGAAATTTTCCGCGAGCAGTTGCGCGCCATTTTGCGGGTGAGCGCAGAGGGCAACGTTAAAATTTTATTTCCCATGATCTCCGGGCTGGATGAAGTCATCGAGTGCAAAGCCGAGTTAGAAAAGGCCAAAGACGAGCTGCGCAAAAAAAAGCTGCCGTTCGATGAAAAAATCGAAATTGGCGTAATGATTGAGGTGCCCTCCGCGGCGCTGCTGGCCGATAAAATCGCCCGCGAGGTAGATTTTCTCAGCATCGGCACCAACGATTTGGTGCAGTACCTGCTGGCGGTGGATCGCGGCAACGAGCGCATCGCTTACCTTTATAAGCATTTGCACCCGGCGGTGCTGCGGATGATCAAGCACATCATCAACGCCGGCCACCAGGAGGGAGTGTGGGTCGGCATGTGCGGCGAAATGGCCGGCGACCCCCTGGCCACGCTTATTCTGCTCGGCCTCGATCTTGACGAATTCAGCGTCTCCGCGTTCTCGGTGCCGGAAATCAAACGCATCATCCGCTCGGTCACCCATCAGGAAGCGGTGCGTATCGCCCGCAAAGCGTTGGAGTTCGAAAAGGCTTCGGAGGTGGAGCGCTTCATGACGAAAATCATGCGCAAAAAATTCAAGGATGTCGTGTTGTGACCCCGCAGCCGAAATTGACCGCGCAGGAGATCGCGCAGTACGATTCCCAGGGCATGTTAGAGCGGATTTTAAATTTGTCCCAGCAAATGGCTCACGCCCTCGAAATTTCGCGCGCCGCTTCTGTGAAGCTCGCGGCTAATTTTTCCAACGTCTGCATTGCCGGCATGGGCGGCTCGGCCATCGGCGGCGACATCGCGCGCGCCGTGCTCTCCGATGCCGCCGGCGTTCCCATCGCCGTTTGCCGTTATTATTCGCTGCCAAAATACGTCAACGAAAAATCGCTGGTGATCGCGTGCAGCTACTCCGGCGAAACCGAGGAGACGCTTGCGGCTTATGACGACGCCCGGTCTAAGGGCGCGCAGATTGTGTGTGTGACCGCTGGCGGTAGCCTGGCGCAAAAGGCGCGCGCCAACGGCCATTCCGTGATTTTGGTTCCGGGGGGATATCCTCCGCGCGCGGCCCTGGGTTATTTGATGGCGCCGGTGTTTTACATTTTATTTTACGCCGGCATCGTTTCCGATCCGGAAGGGGATTTGCTGGAGACCATCGAGCTTCTGAAATCGCTGGCGGAGGAATACAACCCGAACGTCCCGTCGAACCGCGCCAAAGAAATCGCCTATTCGTTGCAAGGAAAGGTCCCGTTGATCTACACCGCGGCAGCGGGTTTTGAGCCGGCCGCGCTGCGCTGGAAATGCCAGCTTTCCGAAAACAGCAAGGTGATGGCGTTCAGCAACCTGTTTCCGGAATTGAACCACAACGAAATCATGGGCTGGGGACCGCTGCGAGAAATCAACCGCCAATTTCGCATCATCTACTTGCGCGATCGCAACCTGCACCCGAATATTTTGAAGCGAATGCGGATCACCAAAACCATTCTCGAGCAGCACAGCGGCGGCGTTATCGAGGTGGAGAGCACCGGCGCGAGTTTACTGGCGCGCCTCTTTTCCCTGATTTTTTTGGGAGACCTGGTCAGCCTCTATTTAGCGATTTTAAACCGCGTCGATCCCACCGCCATCGACCATATCAATCTGATAAAAAAATCGCTTTCTGCGCCGGATAAATAGGGCGGTATAAAAATCTGGTTGTTTTTGAATAAATGAAATTTAAGTGAAAGGAGCACTCAATGCCTTCGATGATTTTTACGTCAGAATCGGTTACGGAAGGGCATCCGGATAAAATTTCGGATCAGATTTCGGATGCGGTTCTCGACGCGATTTTAGAAGACGACCCCTACGGCCGCGTGGCCTGCGAAACCTACGTCACCACCGGTTTGGTGATGGTGGGCGGCGAAATCACCACCAAAACTTATGTCGATATTCCCAGCCTGGTGCGCGGCACGATTAAAGAAATCGGCTACACCGACGCCAGCTACGGCTTCGATTATTTGACCTGCGCGGTGTTGAACACCATCCAGCAGCAGTCGCCGGATATTGCCCTGGGTGTGGACCGCGACGGCGCCGGCGACCAGGGCATGATGTTCGGCTTCGCCATCAAAGAAACCAAAGAGCTGATGCCGCTGCCGATCATGCTGGCGCACCAGCTCACCCGCCGGCTGTCCGAGGTTCGCAAAAAAGGAACCATTCCTTACATCCGCCCCGACGGCAAGTCGCAGGTCAGCGTGCGGTATGAAGATGGTAAGCCCGTCAAAGTGGAGACGGTGGTGGTTTCCACCCAGCACGATCCCGATGTCAGCCAGGAGACCATCCGTCACGACATCATCGAAAAAGTGATCAAACCGGTCATCCCCAAAGATTTTCTTAACGAGGCGTCCATCACCTATCACGTCAACCCTACCGGGAGATTTGTGGTGGGCGGTCCGCACGGCGACACCGGCCTCACCGGGCGTAAAATCATCGTCGATACCTACGGCGGCTACAGCCGTCACGGCGGCGGCGCGTTTTCCGGCAAAGATCCCACGAAAGTCGATCGCTCGGCCTCGTACATGGCGCGCTACGTTGCCAAAAATATCGTGGCCGCGGGCCTGGCTTATAAATGCGAAATCCAATTGGCGTATGCCATCGGCGTGGCGCAGCCGGTCTCCGTCAACGTCGATACTTTTGGCACCGGGCAAATCCCCGACGAAGAGATCGCCCGGCTGGTGCGCAAGAATTTTGAACTCACGCCCAAAGGCATCATCGCGGCGCTTGATTTGCGCAAACCCATTTATCGCAACACCGCTGCGTATGGACACTTCGGGCGCGAGGAGCAGGGATTTACGTGGGAAAAAACCGATAAGGCCAAAGATTTGGCGCGAGGATAATTATTAAAACTGTAGGGGCTATCCAATTTACCTGTGGTTGCCTGCCTGCTGCAGGCAGGCAATGACAGATACCCATTTTGGACAGCCCTACGTGAAATTTTATACTGAAATTAAATTTTAGCAGGAGGTAATTGTGAAGTACGACGTCAAAGATTTGAATTTAGCCGGGGTAGGGAAGAAGCGCATCGAGTGGGCGGAAAACGACATGCCGGTGCTGCGGCAGGTGCGGGAACGTTTTTTCAAAGAGCAACCGCTGAAGGGCAAAAAGATGTCCGCCTGTTTACACGTCACCGCGGAGACCGCCAATCTCGCTCGCACCTTGAAAGCCGGCGGCGCCGATTTGGTGCTGTGCGCCTCCAACCCGCTTTCCACGCAGGACGATGTGGCGGCATCGCTGGTGAAAGATTACGAGATTCCTGTGTTCGCCATCAAAGGCGAAGACAACAAAACCTATTATAGCCACCTCCAGTCCGCCATTGAGCACGAGCCGGTGATCACCATGGACGACGGCGCCGATCTGGTTTCGAAAATTCATTCCGATTATCCCAATTTGGTCCCGCGCGTCATCGGCAGCATGGAGGAGACCACTACCGGCGTCATTCGCTTGCGGGCGATGGAACGCGACGGCGCATTGAAATTCCCGGTCATCGCCGTCAACGACGCCGTTACCAAGAATTTGTTCGACAACCGCTACGGCACCGGCCAGTCCACCATCGACGGCATCATCCGTGCCACCGATATTTTGATGGCCGGCAAAAACGTGGTGGTAGCCGGCTACGGCTGGTGCGGCAAGGGCGTGGCCATGCGGGCGCGCGGCATGGGCGCCAATGTCATCGTCACAGAGGTGAACGCGGTGCGCGGTTTGGAGGCGCTGATGGACGGCTACCGGGTGATGCCCATGAAGGAAGCCGCTAAAATCGGTGACCTGTTTGTGACCCTCACTGGCGATATCCACGTGCTGCGCAAAGAACATTTTGAGCTGATGAAGGACGGCGCCATGGTCGCCAACTCCGGACATTTCAACGTGGAGATCGATATCGAAGCGCTGCGGGCGCTTTCAAAAGAAGAAAGAAAAGCGGTGCGCGAAAACGTCGATCAGTTTGTGCTGCGCGACGGCCGCCGCATCAACTTGCTGGGCGAAGGTCGGCTCATCAACCTCGCTGCCGCCGAGGGGCATCCGGCTTCGGTGATGGACATGAGCTTCGCCACCCAGGCGCTGGCCACGGAGTTCGTGCTCAAAAACGCCGGCAAGCTCAGCCCCAAAGTTTACACCGTTCCCCAGGAGATCGAAAATTGGGTCGCCACCCTCAAGCTCAAAGCCATGGGCGTGGAGTTAGATGAGCTGACGGCGGAACAGAAGAAGTATCTCGAATCCTGGGAAATGGGCACCTGAAATTTCGTCGGGCGATTTTGGAATCCTCCGGCCGAAAACCGTAGGGGTACTTCATGAATTACCCCTACAGTTTTACAAGAAGCAGCCCCTGTGCTTAAACACAATGGGGCTTTTTCTTTTTTTACTGGAAATCCCTTAGAGGAGATGGCTTCTGTCAATGAAAGATCGCTTGGAAATGAATTTCTAAGCTAATAGCTTCAGTTTAATAAATTAAGCTGCTGCTGTCTATAGTCGATTTCAATCGACTTCAGCAATTAGCCTGATGATTCATCATCAGGCGATCTGAAGATTTTTACAATAGTCCAGTTTTTAAATAATTTCCCACCTTCAATCTTTGAAACGTTACGGCGATGAATTCTTCGCCATCGCTAAAGACTCCCCGTTTTTATCCGAATTAATAGTGAATTGTATTAGAGTTGTTTTTTCACACCAAACTACACGGGGTGACGAATGTTTCCGTTTCTCAGACGCAGCGGCTTATTGTTTGCCGGATTAGCCATGATGTTTTTTACTTTGACGCGCTGCAGTTTTGAAAAGCCCAGCGCGCCTTCGTGGGACGTCGAAGTGACGGTTCCTTTAGTCAGCAAAGTTTATACGATGGCGGAGATCGCCGAAGACGAGTCCACGTTGAGCGTGGATAGCACCAGCGGCTTGCTGGAATTGAACGTCGAATCGGAGCTCGATGATTACACCGTCGGCAACCAATTGACGCTCGACAATATCGAAGACGTCTTCAATTTTGATATGGGTTCCTTCAGCATTGACTCGCCGGGCGGGCAATTTACCAACGTCCTGCTGCGGGAAATCTACCCGCAGGCGGATAACGCACACGGGCAGACCGTCGTGGTGCCGCCGTTTAATTTTGTCTCGCCCAAAAAGCCGCTGCAAGCTTTCGGCAATTATTCCTACGTCGTCATTGCGAGCGGCCAGGTTTCCGTGCAACTGACGAACAACCTCGCGGTGCAATTGGGCAGCCCGCTCACGTTTGAAATCTGGGATACCACGCGCGACACCCTCGTCGCCAGCGCCACCACCCTGGCGACCGTGGCGCCCTTTGGCGCGGTTATCGTTGAGCTCGACCTCAGCAACAAACGCATGTCCAATCAACTTTCCGTTCGCGTGCACGGTTATTCGCCGGGCAGCCAGGGCAACCCCATCTATGTCGATGCCTACAGCCATTTCATTTTGGAGGCGCAGGTGAGCGCGCTGCAGGTGAAAGAGGCGCGGGCGATCGTGCCGGCGCAGGTCATCAACAATCAGAACGAAAGCGTCATCACGGATTCGTTGGTCATCTCCGATTCTCACATCGAGGCCGGGGAAATGAATATGTTCATTCAGGGCCGTTTGCCGCTGGATACTTGGATCAGATATCAACTGCCGGATTTCATCACACCGTCCGGCAACCCGGTTGCCGACTCGGTGTTCGTCTCCCAGAATGGCAGCGCGAACATTCGCGTTCCCCTGAACAACCACCGTTTGCGCCCGCAGCCGGCGAATTTTGGCGCGCAGAAAGTGCGCTTCGTTTGGAGCGCCCGCACCGCGGCTTCCGGCAGTCAGATGGTTTTAGTGAAAAACAACGATGCATTCAATGCGATCTTTTATCTTAATGAATTGCGTTTTTCGCAATTGACCGGCAAAATTGGCGACACAGAGATCGACGTCGCCCAAAACGATATCGACTTCGATATCCCCGCGGATCTCGACAGCATTTTTTTCGAAACCGCGCAGATGGAGTTGATTCTGAACAACGGCATCAACTTTCCCGCGCGTTTGAATTTGATGATTGAAGGCGAAGGCAAATCCGGCGCGACCGCGCAATTGTACATCAACAGCGCGGCGGCGCCGGCGCAGCAGCCGGGGCAGCCCGCGGAGACGCGGATTGTGCTGAATCGCGAAAACAGCAACATCAGCGAGTTCGTCAGCATCCTGCCGTCGCTGCTGCGCGTCAACGGCAGCATCCGGCTCGGCGATCCCAACTGGGTGGGCACGGTCGCCAAAGACGATTGCGTCAACGGCGTCGTTCGCATCACCGCGCCCTTTGCCGTTCGTTTGCCGGCGCAGAGCATCAAGTCCGAAGTGGATGACGTGGAAATCGACGAGGACGTGAAAGACGACATCATCGACAATTTGGCCGGCGGCAGTTTCTACGCGCAAATTTCCAACCACCTGCCGATGGGCGCGACGGTGGAAATTGTCTTCGCGCAGGACACCACCGTTTACGATAACCCGCTCTTGAGCATTGGACCGATTCGCGCTAACTCCGGCCTGGTGGACGGGGCTGGCAATGTGCAGAGCGCGAATGGTACCGAAGTCAATATTTCGCTAACCGAAGAACAAATGCAGACGTTCACCCTCACGCCGCTTTACGCCGGCGTGCGGGTGAATGTGGACGGCAGCAACGGTCAGTTCGTGCGGGTGCGCGCGAGCGATTACATTCACGTCAAGTCGTACGGCAAAATCAAAGTAAAAGTCAATCAAGATTAAAAACGGACACGATGACCATGAAAAAATACTGGACGAAATTCGTTGGGGCGCCGGCCTTAGTTTTCGCGTCGTTCTCTTTAACCGCTGCAACCGCGTTGGCGCAAATCGGCATTTCCAATCCCCGCAGCGTCGCCATGGGCGGCGCTTACACGGCGTTGGCGCGCGGCGTGGATGCCCCCGCCTGGAACCCCGCCAACCTGGGCATCAAAAGCGCCAGGAAATATCGCTTTAATTTGATTTCGGTGGGATTGGGATTTCACAACAACAGCTTCAACAAAAACCACTACGATTTGTACAACGGCAGTTATTTGACCGAGCAGGATAAGCAGGATATTCTCGCGGCCATTCCGGCGGAAGGGCTGCGCGGCAATTTCGACACCGAGGTTCAGGCCTTCGGTTTGAATTTTGGGAACGTCGCGCTCACCGCCTCGGCGCTGGGCAGCTCCGATTTCCTGCTTTCCAAAGACATTGTGGATCTGGTTCTGAACGGCAACCAGCTTGATCGGGTTTATGAAATTGGCGCCACCAGCGGCGAGGGTTACGGCGTCTCCAGCTTCGCGCTGTCCGTGGGGATTCCGTTTCGGGTGCCGTTCTTCCATCAATTTGCGTTAGGGGTTTCCGCCAAATATTTGCGGGGTTTGGCTTACGGCAAAGTCGTCGAAGCCACCAGCACGCTGACCACCGATATCGACGGACTGCACGGCTCGGGCCGGGTGGTCATCGATCACGCCCTCGGCGGCAACGGCCTCGGCTTCGACTTTGGCGCGGCGGCGATGTTGAATTCGAGTTGGTCGCTGAGCGTCAGTTTGAACAACGCCATCAACTCCATTAATTGGAGCGATGAAACCAAACGCTTCACCTATTCATTTGATGCGGACTCGGTTTCCATCCAGCGGATCGAAGACACCGACATCGACTCGGTCTATCGCGATTTCGATGAAACTGTTGACATCGAGTCCTTTTCCACCAGGCTGCCCGCGCAATTACGGGTAGGCCTGGCGCGTGTGGGCAAACGCCTGAGTTTCGCGTTCGATTATGAGCAGGGATTGAAAAAAGGCGTGGGCGTCTCCACGTTGCCGCGGCTGGCGTTTGGAACCGAGCTGCGTCTCATTGGCTTTCTGCCGCTGCGCGGCGGAATCGCCGCCGGCGGCGAGCGCGGCCTTTCCACCTCCGCCGGCTTCGGCCTCGATTTCTCGCTGTTCTCCTGGGATTTCGCGGTGGCCAGCCGCGATGGCGCGTTCTCCGGCCGCGGGCTGAACTTTGCGTTTGGCTGGGGCTTCCGCTTTTAAGGGTTTTAAGGAGTGTTAAATTGAGTCCGCAGGACGTATTTTTACACTCCTTTTGATCACCGCCGCAAAAAGTAACTTGACGTGTAGAAATTCATTTCTTACTTTGTTCCCATGAATGCACGTTTACTTACTTTTTGCGGCGTGCTGTTTTTTTGCCTCACTCTGAGCGCGCAGACACCGAGTGCGGATTCTCTGCGGCCGGCGCTCAAACGTCCCACCTCTCACGCGCCCACCTGAAGCGGCTGACCCGGCGAGGGCGCACCGCTTCGTGGAAGCGGCATTCATACCAAATGGATTTTCTCCGCACGTTACGTGGATACGGAATTGGAACGTCCGCGCTGGCGCTTTACGGCCCATTACCGGCTGCATCATCGTCTGCAATTGGGCGCGGAAATCAATCCCGCCGCCGAAGAAATCGGCCCGCTGTTCTCGCTGTTTTTGTTCACCGAATCCGAGACGCGGCCGGCGTTATTTGTGGGAACCAGTTCCGATCGCATCGGCTCGCCGAAAGGCAAACAGTCATATTTTTTAACGGCCTCGAAATTTGTTCACGTCGCCCCGCTGTCGGTTTACGCTAGTTTGAATTATTCAGAGTGGGATAGTGGTTTCAATTTTCCGTTCGGAGCGAATTTAGAGTTTGGCGGCGGCGTCTCGTCGCGCTACATGTTTGACGGCGACCGCTCGCATCTGCTGCTGAATTATTTCGCTGAACGCTTTGGAGTGAGTTTGATGTATGTCTGGTTGGAACAATTCGGCCTCTCGCTTAGTTTTGGATTTTAAGTTCTTCGCGAAATAAATGAGGAAAATATGAGAAGCCTTTCAGTCATTCTATTTTTACTTTTATCCCAAACGATTTTTGCGCAAACTTCGGAAGTTCCAAAAGCAGCGGTTTGTGTGGTCTGCGCCATCTTACACGGCGAATCGGAGCCGGAGAAAGTGAAAGCCCGGAGCGAACACGAGGGGGCGCACTATTTCTTTTGTTCCGACAACTGCAAAAAAGAATTCGACGCCGATCCCGCGGCGTTTTTGCCGCCGGTTTTGCCGCGGCCCGCGCCCGAGTTCGCCGTAACAAGTTTGACCGGCGATACCCTGACCCTGGATCGCTTAAAAGGAAAATGGGCGCTGCTGGACTTTTGGGCCACCTGGTGCAAGCCCTGCGAGACAATGATGCCCCACCTGCAAAAACTCCACGAGGAATTTTCCGCACGCAACTTTGCCGTCATCGGCGTTGCAATTGATGAAGGCAAAGACGCGGCGCAGAAGGTGACGAAATTTATCGAGAAGCGAAAGCTTACCTACCCCATTTATCTCGATTCAAAAAATGATCCCGCCTGGGCCGCCTTCCGAGTGAAAGCCATCCCGGCCATGTTTTTGTTGAACCCCGCCGGGCAGATCGTGCAAGAATGGCGCGGCGAAATCAAGCCGCTCACGATTCGTTCTGAGGTGTCATCACGATTGCAATGAACCTCGCCTAAGCCGCTGATTTTTTTCTTGCCCAGACTTGACTCTCGCGAATTATTTTCCTATCTTTTTCCGCCATTTAGAAGCTATACACCCCAATGCTGTGGCAACCACTAAGTTAATGGAGACGGGATTATGAAATTTGCCGACCGCATGAATCGTTTAGGAACCGAGACTGCGTTTGAAGTGATGGCGCGCGCCAAGGCCCTCGAAGCCCAGGGCAAAGAAATCATCCACCTGCAAATTGGCGAGCCCGATTTCACCACCCCGAAACACATTATCGAAGCGGCGGTGGCGGCGCTGCGCGAAGGCCAGACCCACTACTCGCCCGCGGCGGGCATCCGCCCCCTGCGCGAGGCCATCGTCGAAGAAGTTTACCAGCGGCGCGGTGTCAAACCCAAAGTGGAGGAAGTGGTGGTCACCCCGGGCGCCAAGCCCATCCTCTATTTTACGATCACGGCGCTCATCGATAAGGGCGATGAGGTGATTTACCCCAATCCCGGTTTTCCAATTTATGAATCCGTGATCAATTTCGTCGGCGGCACAGCGGTGCCGCTGCCGCTGCTGGAGGAAAAAGATTTCCGGTTCGATCCCGATGAATTCAAATCGCTGGTTACCGACCGTACAAAATTAATTATCATCAACACCCCACAAAATCCCACCGGCGGCATTCTAACCCGGCGCGATTTGGAAGTCATCGCCGAGGTGGCCCGCCAGCGCAACATCATGGTGCTGAGCGACGAGGTTTATAAAAACATCATTTACGACGGCGAGCACGTCAGTTTTTACTCGCTGCCGGGCATGAAAGACCTCACCATCCTGCTCGACGGCTTTTCCAAAACTTACGCCATGACCGGCTGGCGCCTGGGCTGGGGCGTGATGCCGGAGGAGCTGGCCAAAAAAGTGGAGAAGCTGATGATCAACTGCAACTCCTGCACCTCCACCTTTTCGCAATACGCCGCCATTCAGGCGCTGAAAGGCCCCACCGATGAAGTCGATGCCTTCGTGGAAGAATTCCGCCAGCGCCGCGATTTCATTGTGGCCGGCCTCAACGACATCCCCGGAATGAGCTGTATTACTCCAAAAGGCGCGTTTTATGTTTTCCCGAATGTCAAAAAGTTGAACATGCCGTCGCAAAAATTAGAGCACCATTTTCTCAACGAGGCGGGCGTTGCGGTGCTGTCGGGAACGGCGTTCGGCAAATACGGCGAGGGTTACCTGCGGGTCTCGTACGCCAACTCCATCGCCAACATCGAAAAGGGCTTGGAGCGCATCCGCAAGTCGCTGAAAAATTTGTAACCGCACGCGAGGATTCAAACTTGGAACCGAAGAAAACCGCCCTCTACGAAATTCACAAAAACGCTGGCGCAAAAATGGTGGATTTCGCTGGCTACTGGATGCCGGTACAGTACCGCGGTATTATTGAAGAACACAAAAAAGTTCGCAGCTCGGTAGGCATGTTCGATGTTTCTCACATGGGCGAGTTTCTCATCCGAGGCCCGCGTGCCGAGGAATTTTTGCAGTGGCTCACCATCAACGACGTCAGCAAGCTCGTGCCCGGGCGGGCGCAATACTCGGCCCTCTGTTACGAAGACGGCGGCATCGTGGACGATCTCATCGTCTATCGTTTTGATGATCATTACATGGTGATCGTCAACGCCGCGAATTTGCAAAAAGATTGGGAGTGGATGAAAAGCCACGCGCTGCCCGAGGTGGAGCTGGCCAACATCAGCGATAATTATGCCCTGTTGGCGGTTCAGGGCCGCAACGCCGAAGCGACGCTGCAAAAACTTACCGACCTGAATCTGTCCACCATCAAATACTATTGGTTTGGAAAAGGCAAACTCGCCGGCGTCGATGTGGTGTTCTCGCGCACCGGTTACACCGGCGAAGACGGTTTCGAGATCGGGTTCGATGCCAAACATTCTGTAAAAGTTTGGAACGCCATCATGGACGCCGGCAAAGAATTTGAAATCGAGCCCATCGGTTTAGGCGCGCGCGACACCCTGCGGTTAGAAATGAAATTTTGTTTGTACGGCAACGACATCGATCAAACCACCAACCCGATTGAAGCCGGGCTAGGCTGGATCACCAAAACCGAAAAGGGCGATTTCATCGGCCGCGCCGCAATTTTGAAAGTCAAAGAATCCGGCCCCACCCGCAAGCTGGTGGGATTTGAAATGAAAGAGCGCGCCTTCCCGCGGCACGGCTACAAGATTTTAAAAGACGGCTCAGAGATTGGCTACGTCACCAGCGGCACGATGTCGCCGAGTCTCGGAAAAGGCATTGGCATGGGCTACGTCAACACGCCGTTTCACGAAATTGGCGCGCCCATCCAAATTTCGATTCGCGGCAAAGAGGCCGACGCCGAGGTGGTGAAAACGCCGTTCTACCAGCGCCCCTATTGATTATGCCAGCAATTGACAGCGCAAAAGAGAAAATTGCGTATCTGAAGCTGTGGTTAGGCATCATTATTGTGACCCTAATCAGTTTGATTAGCTGGTTAGTTGCCAACTACAAAACCGTTGAGCGCCTCTTGATTGTCTTGAATATCATCACAATCGGGCGGTATTCATTAGCATATTTCTGTTGAATAAATCTATAAGAAAAACAATCAGAGAACTGAAGGATATGTAATATGGAATGGATAGTTGCGCTCGTTATTTTTATTGCTGCTGCTGTTTTAGTTTATATTAGCATTGACGCCACCAAAAGCTCGAAATAATTGGTGATGATAATTCGCGACTGGTCGCTCTACGCCATTCTCGATAAAAAAACCCTCGGCGCGCGCGACCTCAAGTTTATCGCCGAGCAGGTCATCGCCGGCGGCGCCGGCATCATTCAATTGCGAAATAAAATGTCTTCCGCACAAGAATTTTACACCGAGGCGTTGCAGGTCAAACAGATTACCGATCGCTTCGGCATTCCACTCATCATCAACGATCGCGTGGACATCGCGCTGGCCGTGAAGGCCGCGGGCGTGCATCTGGGTCAGGATGATTTGCCTTTTGAATACGCGCGCCAGCTCATCGGCAGCGAGATGCTGCTGGGCGCGTCCGTTCACAATCTGAACGAATTTGAAACCGCGCTGGCGGGTCAACCGGATTACCTCGGAGTGGGTACGATTTTTTCATCACGAACTAAAACTGAATTGGCGGCGAAAGGCATCCAATTGATTAGAGAATTGCGCCAACTCACCACTCTCCCGCTGGTCGGCATTGGCGGCATCACCGTTGAAAATCTCGAGCCGGTGATCGAAGCTGGCGCCGATGGGGTGGCCATAATTTCTGGATTACTGGATAGCAGCGACGTTTGCGAGCGCGCCAAACAGTTCGTCGTCAAAGTTCATCGTCTCAAAGAAATTTCGCGAGCGCAATTATGAGCCGGAACAAGCGCCTCAACGATTCCAAACAGGAAGAAATTCTCGGCATCCTTTTGATGACGCTGGCGATTTTGATTTTTTTGAGCCTCGCCAGCTACCGCCCCCACGAGCAGCCCGAAAACATCAAAATCGGCCAGATCGAAAACCGGCTGGGAATCGCCGGTGTTTACATCTCTTACTTTCTGGTGCAGGGGCTGATCGGCTACCCGGCGTTTGTTTTTCCTATCATCCTTTTCATTTTAGGCTGGACAATTTTTCGCGACAACGATTTATCGAAAGCCCTGCGGTCATCCGCCTATTTGCTGGCCTTCGCGCTTTACACTTCAATAATTTTAGCGATTCCAGAAGTTTCCACCAAAAATAAAAGTGAGCTCGGCTTCGCGCTGTCGGGCTTGGTGGGCGGTGTGATTGCGCAAATTCTTTTTAATTACCTGGGCGTCGCCGGCAGTATCGTCATTCTTTTAGCGGTGATTATCATCACCGTCATTGGCGCCACCAAAGTTAGTTTTGCGGAACTGCTGGACGAATTCATTTTGCGTGTAACGGCTGTTTATCTTGCGGGTAAAAAGCAGTTCAGCAAAGTGCTGCAAAAACCTCCGCGCTCAAAGCCAGCGATGTCCGCTGCCGAGCCTAAACCTGGGGCCATCATCAATTCGGTGGTCAAGCCGGCGCCGGTTGAAAAAAGTAAAAGCGACAACTTGGAGGGACTCCGCCCCTCGCAGCCAGCGGACGAGCAATTGGAAATCGTGCTGGCAGGAGAGCGCGAGGAGGGGGATCACCAATCGCTGTCATCAGCGGACGAACCCTTTGATCCCGGCAACTACCAATTTCCGCCGCTGGAAATTTTGTCGCCGCCGCCGGCGGATAGCGACGATATTTCCAAAGAAGAATTGCAAGCGAACGCGCAGTTGTTGGAAGATCGGCTTCGGGAGTTTGATGTCGAGGGCAGGGTTGTGGAAATCAGCCCGGGGCCGGTGATCACGCGCTACGAATACGAGCCGGCGCCCGGCATCAAAATCAGCCGCATCGCCTCGCTGGCGGACGATCTGGCGCTGGCGATGCGCGCCAAGCGCATTCGCATCGTCGCGCCCATTCCCGGCAAAGCCGCGGTGGGTGTGGAAATTCCCAATCGCACCCACAAAACGGTTTATTTACGGGAAGTCCTCAGCGCGAATGAGTTTCAGGGCTCCGCCTCGCCGCTGACGCTGGCTCTGGGAAAAACCATCGCCGGTGAGCCCTACGTTGCGCGTTTGGATGAGATGCCGCATCTGCTCATCGCCGGTTCCACTGGCTCCGGCAAGAGCGTCTGCCTCAATACCATCATCGCCAGTTTACTTTATAAAGCGCATCCGCTGCAACTGCAGTTGGTGCTGATCGATCCCAAGCGGCTGGAGCTTTCGATCTATAATAATTTGCGGCACCATCATCTCACCTATCGCGAGGATTTGAACGAGGAAGTGGTGACCACCGCCAACAACGCCATCTCGGTGCTAAAGAGTGTTGAGTTGGTGATGGAACAGCGCTATGAAACTATGGCGCGCGCCGGAGTGCGAAATATCAAAGATTACAACGCGCGCTTGCAAAGTGGCCAGTTGCAGGCGGCGGAGGGCGAGGAGCCGTTCGAGCCGCTGGAATATCTCGTGGTGATCATCGACGAGTTGGCGGATTTGATGCTGACCGCGGCGCGCGAGGTGGAAGAGCCGATCGCGCGGCTGACGCAAATGTCGCGGGCGGTGGGCATTCACTTAATTGTCGCCACTCAGCGCCCGTCGGTGGACGTGATCACCGGCGTCATCAAAGCTAATTTCCCGGCGCGCATCGCGTTTCAAGTGGCCTCCAAAACCGACTCCCGCACCATCATCGACGCCAACGGCGCAGAAAAGTTGTTGGGCATGGGCGATATGCTGTTCATCCCGCCCGGCCGGCCGGAGCCCGTGCGTCTCCACGGCGCTTTTATTTCCACGGAGGAAATTGAGGGTATCATTGCTCACATTCGTAAACAGCCGAAGTATCCGAAACACAAACTGCCGATGGGCAAAGAAGAAGCGGCGGCGATGTTTGAGGCCGACGGCCTGGGCGGCGTCCGCGATGAGTTGTTTAACGAAGCCGCGAAATTGGTGGTGCGCCACCAGCAGGGATCGATTTCGCTTTTGCAGCGGCGGCTGAAAGTGGGCTACGCCCGCGCCGCGCGGCTCATCGACGAGCTGGAGGCAGCCGGCGTCGTCGGCCCCTTCGACGGCAGCAAGGCGCGTGAGGTCTTGATCGGAGACGAAACAGAATTGACCGAGATGGGATTCAACTGAGTAAGAGGGTTAAATGAAAAAAGTTTCGATTGGATTTCTTCTGGCGATCGCCGCATTCCTCACTTTGAGTGTGCACCTCGCACGAGCGCAAAACGCCAAAGAGATCATCAAAAACGTCAAAAAAAAATACGACCAACTCCAGTCTCTGAAGGCCGACTTCGAGCAGGAGTACGTTTGGGAGCTGGCGGGAGAAACGCAAAAACTGAAGGGCGCGCTCTATCTGAAAACTGGCAACCACTACCGCATCGAGAGCGACAATCAAATCATCGTCACCAACGGCGAAATCGTGTGGACTTTTTCCAAAGATAATCAGCAAGTCATCATCGACCACTTAAGGGCGACCGAAGAAAATCCGCTGCCCAAAGACTTGCTCTTCAAATACTCGGAAGAATATACGCCGCACTTGGTGGGCGAAGAATTAGTGGACGGCAAAAGGGCTTATGTTTTAAATCTCGTCCCCAAAGATAAGGAAGCGTTTGTCAAAAGTATGAAAATCTGGGTGGATGCCGCTTCGTGGCTGACGGTCAAAATCGAGCAAAAAGACATCAACGATAATTTGAACAAATACTGGGTTCGAAATGTTGAGGAAAACATCAAGCTCACCGCCGATTTTTTCAATTTCCAAATTCCGGAAGGTGTAGAAGTGGTGGATTTGCGATGAGCAAATTTTTTTAATCTGCTCAGAGTTATCGCGAAATAGTCGTAAGAAAAAGCTTACGCAGAGGCGGTGAAGCCCCATATATGGTAGCCCGTTGCTGGCACACCCAAAATACAGTTAAAGTTATCCACATTTTCGATTGCTGACCTCGGCGAGCCGATTCAGGTTTTACATTTTTAAAAATGACCGGCGCGAATCTCTTTTTTAATATCATTTTTAGATTTTTAAAACAGAGTTTCGATAAAAGACGTGACCATAAGGCGCTGATATTCAATTAATTACATCTCGCTTCATTATTGATCGCAAGCCGCTCCCGTGAATACAACTCATTTTCGTAGAAAATCGCAGGATGTTAGCAAAAGCACACAGTTGCTTCTTTTGAACTATTTTATGGGGTGGTCAACACTTTTCAACAACTTATCCACACGGTGGAAACACCTTTTCAAATGGTCTGATAATTTAAAAACTCAGGAGGATGCCTTGAAGCGAACTCGACTCTTTTTAGCAATGACAGTGGCGCTCTGCCTATCGCCGCATGGCTACTCGCAGGAAGCCGTCGATCTGCAGATGATTTCGAAAATTAAGTTGGAGGGATTTGAAAACTCGCAGATTTCAGAAACCATGAGTTATCTCACCGATGTTCACGGCCCCCGACTCACCAATTCCCCGAATTATTGGGCGGCCAGCCAATGGTGTGTGGATAAGTTGACCGAGTGGGGGCTGACGAACGCGCAATTGGAATCTTGGGGAGTGTTTGGCCGCGGTTGGGCCGTGGAACGGTTTACGATTGTAGCAACGGCGCCGCAGTTTATGAGCATCATCGCCTATCCCAAGGCGTGGACGCCGGGAACCAATGGCATGGTTACTGGAGCTCCAGTGTTGGTCGAGATCAAATCCGAAGAGGATATGGAAAAATATCGTGGGAAGTTGGCGGGCGCCATCATCATGGCTGGCGAGCCGCGGGAGGCCGAAACCCACTTCGAGGCCGATGCCCGCCGCTACAGCGAAGAGGAGCTTGCAAAATTGCTGGCGGCGCCAGCGCCGGGGGAGCGAGAGTCCTGGGTGGAGCGCCGGGCGGAATTCCGCAGCCGTCGTGCCCTGCAGGAAAAATTGATTAAATTTTTCCGTGAGGAGGGTGTGGCAGTGGTGCTGGAACCGAGCGAACGCGAGCACGGCACCATTCGCGTTCATCGGGGCGGATCCCATAAAACCGGCGCCGAAGCTGGCGTTCCGGCCCTGACGGTTGCCGTCGAGCACTACGCCCGCATCGCGAGATTGCTGGAGAAAAATATCCCGGTGCAGCTTGAAATTAATATTCAGACTAAATTTTTTGAAGACGATTCGTTGGGGTACAACGTGATTGCGGAAATTCCGGGAGTGGACAAAAAGCTCAAAAATGAAATCGTGATGTTAGGCGGCCACTTGGATTCCTGGCATTCCGGTACCGGCGCCACCGATAACGCTGCGGGCTGCGCCGTCGCTTTGGAGGCCGTTCGCATCCTGAAAGCCGTGGACGCCAAACCCCGCCGCACCATTCGCATTGCTTTGTGGGGCGGCGAAGAGCAGGGGTTGTTGGGCTCGCATGGCTATGTGAAAAATCATTTTGGCGATCGCGCCACCATGGCGCTCAAACCCGATCACGCCAATTTTTCCGCCTACTTCAATCTCGATAACGGCACGGGAAAAATTCGCGGCATTTATCTGCAGGGCAACGACGCCGTCCGTCCCATTTTTGAAGCCTATTTCAAACCCTTCCATGATCTCGGCGCCGCCACGGTCACCATTCGCAACACCGGCGGCACCGATCACCTCGCCTTCGATGCCGTGGGGCTGCCGGGCTTTCAATTCATTCAAGATCCCATCGATTACGGCACCCGCACCCATCACACCAACATGGATGTTTTCGATCACATACAAAAAGGCGACCTGATGCAGGCGGCGGTGATCATGGCTTCGTTCGTCTATCACACCGCCATGCGCGAGGAAAAGCTGCCGCGCAAACCGCTGCCCGAGCCGCAAAGAGAAAACCTGGCAACCAATGGGCAATGATTAAGATTGCGATGGAGTGATGGATTGGTGGATTGATGGATTAATGGATTAATGGATTAGTGGATTAGTGGATTAGTGGATCGATGACGTTGTTTTTCCATTACTCCAAAACTCCAATACTCCATTCTGAACAATTTTTATAAACTTCAAATATTATTAAACAGCCGCCTTCCGCAAAACCTTTAAGTCCGTCTCCCCTTCGGTGCGGGCGATGAGCACGGCGCCGCAGCTATCGCTCCAGACGTTCACGGAGGTGCGCATCATATCGAGAACGCGATCCACGGCGAGGATCAGCCCGATGCCCTCCAGCGGCAACCCGACGGCGCGCAGGATGATGGTCATCATCACCAGCCCGGCCATGGGGATGCCGGCCGCGCCGATGCTCGCCAACAACGCCGTCAACACCACGATGAACTGCTGGCCAAACGTCAGTTCTATGCCGTACACCTGCGCGATGAACATCGCGGCCACGCATTCGTACAGCGCGGTGCCATCCATGTTGATGGTTGCGCCCAACGGCAGCACGAAACTGGTCACTTTGTTGGAGGCGCCGGAATTGTTTTCTACGGCGTCCATTGTCAACGGCAGGGTGGCCGACGACGACGAGGTCGAAAACGCGGTCATCAACGCCGCGGACAGCGCTTGCGCGTGGGCGAGCGGGTTAATGCCGCCGACAAAAAACAGCAGCGTCGGCAACGTAATCAGCGCGTGAAACGCCAGCCCCAACATCACCGTCAGCATATACGCCGCCAGCGGCCCAAACACTTCCACGCCGGTTTGCGCGATAATTTTTGCCATCAGCGCAAACACCCCCACCGGCGCGAACAGAATGATGAAGTGCGTGAGCCGCATCATCACTTCGAATACGCCCTGAAAAAAATCCGTGAGCTGCCGGCTGTAGGGTTGGGGCGCGCGGCTGATGAAAAATCCAAACAGCAAAGAAAAAAAGATCGTTGGCAGCATCTCCCCGCGCGCCATCGCTTCCAGCGGGTTGGTGGGGATGATCCCCAGCAGAGTATCGCCTAACTTCTCAACGTTGGCGGTCAGCTCCTCTGGTGTTTTCTCCAAAATAATCGGCGCGCCCACGCCGGGCTGAATTAAGTTGACCAGCAGTAAACCAGTAAGAATCGCCAGCAGGCTGGTGGTAATGTAATAGAGACCGGTTTTTAAACCGAGCCGCCCGAGATTCCCCCCCGCGCCGATGCTGGTTACGCCGGAAATAATCGAGGAGACGATCAGCGGCACGATGATCATGCGCAGGCCGCGCAGAAAAATATCGCCGAGAACAATCACGTAGTCGGTGACGAACGACTGAAAGTTGAACGCGCGCGATAAAAATCCGAATGCCATTCCCAAAATCAGCGCGATCAGAATTTGCCAGTGCAGCTTCAATTTCATCCTGCTTCTCCAATTTTTTCCGGGTTGAATTTTAAAAAGGTAAAAAATGCATCTTCGGAAGTAAAGGAAAAACCCGGCAACGGTTGATTATTTTCAAAAAAAATGTAGATTCACGGACGATGAATTTCACGCAACGACTTTTATCCTGCGCGCGCCAGAAAGACAGTTGGCTGTGCGTGGGACTCGACCCGCATCCCGAGCGCTTTCCGGAAAAATTGAAAGACGATGCCAATGCGCTGTTCACATTTTGCGCCGAAATTGTTGCCAGCACCGCTGGTGCAGCGGCCGCGTTCAAATTGAACTTCGCATTTTTTGAGGCGGCCGGTGCGGCGGGTTGGGCTGTTCTTGAAAAGCTCCTGAAAATCATTCCGTCAAATGTCATCACCATCGCCGACGCCAAACGCGGCGACATCGGCAGTTCCTCCGAAATGTACGCCCGCGCGATTTTCGAGCGCCTCGGCTTCGACGCGGTGACCGTCAATCCATTTATGGGAAGCGATTCGGTAGCGCCGTTTCTGCAGCGGCCGGCAAAGGGCGCGTTTGTTCTTTGTCTGACCTCCAATCCGGGGGCGCGCGATTTTCAATATTTTTCCGACGGCAAAAACCGGCTTTATCAAAACGTGATCGCGAAAGTGAACGATTGGAATCAAAAGCAAAATTGCGGACTGGTGGCGGGCGCAACCCAGCCGGCGGAACTGCGCGCAATTCGCGCCGCCGCGCCCAATCTGCCGCTGTTGATTCCCGGCGTCGGCACTCAAGGCGGCGATCTCAAAGCGGCGGTTTTGAACGGCACAGACGCCAACGGCGAGCTGGCGCTCATCAACGTCAGCCGCGGCATTATTTATCAATCCCGCGGCGACGATTTTGCCGAAGCCGCCGGTCGCGAAGCGGAACGGCTGCGCGGCCAAATTAATCAGATTAGAAGAAAAGCTTTCGCCAAAAAATAACTAAGTGGACCGAGGATAAATCCCTTCCCGTCTTTTAGGTGGAAGGTTAGGATGGGTCCGGCGATTGAGAACAGCGGCTCCGAGTCAATCTCTACTAACTATTTTTGAAATGACTATTTTAGCAAACATTATGAACCCCGACGCCGTTTTAAAACTTTTTGAAACCACCGGCGCGCTGCTGCACGGACATTTTCTTTTGAGCTCCGGTTTGCACAGCCGGCAGTACTTTCAATGCGCCAAAGTTCTGCAATACCCAAAATTTGCCGAACAACTCTGCGCGCAAATTGCCGAGCATTTTGTGAAACACAACATTTCCGCAGTGGCCGCGCCGGCTATCGGCGGCATTATCGTTGCCCACGAAATCGCGCGGTCTCTAAATGCCCGCGCGATCTTCACCGAGCGCGAGGGTGGGTCGATGGCGCTGCGCCGCGGCTTCGAAATTAAAAAGGGCGAGCGGCTGCTGGTGGTGGAAGACGTGATCACCACCGGCGGCTCGGTGGCGGAAGTGATCGCGCTGGTGAAGTCGCTGGGCGGTGACGTGGCCGGCGCGGCGTGCATCGTCGATCGCAGCGGCGGCCGCGCTGAATTGGGGGTTGAATTATTTTCGTTGATCCAACTCAATATCGAAACGACGCCGCCGGAGCGCTGCGAGCTGTGCCGGCAGGGCGCGCCGCTGGTCAAACCGGGGAGCCGCAAAATCAGCGATGGTTAGAGTGCGCGTGCCCGGCTCCACCTCCAACTTGGGCGCGGGCTTCGATTGTTTCGGCGCGGCGCTGCAAATCTATCTCGAAGTGGAAATGAATTTTGCGGCGGCCGGTTTTGACATCACCGCCAGCGGCGAAGGCGGCGCCGGCATTCCCGCCGACAAAAGCAATCTCATTTTTCAAGCTGCGCAAAAAATTTTTTCACAAACTCACCAACCCCTGCCAGCTCTCAAAATAAAAATCAAAAACAGCATCCCGGTGTTTCGCGGGCTCGGCAGCAGCGGCGCCGCAGTGGTAGCCGGGCTGCTGTGCGCCAACCAGCTCGCCGCCGCGCGATTAGAAAATTCAGAGCTGCTCAATCTTGCGAATGAATTGGAAGGCCATCCGGAAAACGCCGCGGCATCGCTGTTGGGCGGCGCCACGATCAATTGCATCGAAAATGGCCGGGTGATCTCCAAAAGGTTTGCAATCGACGACTCCCTGCAGGCGGTGATTTTCCTCCCAAATGCCGCCGTCTCCACTCACGAGGCGCGGCGCGTTCTCCCCAAAACCGTGACGCACGCCGACGCCGTTTTCAACGTGCAGCGCAGCGCCCTGTTGGCGCACGCGCTGATCGCGCGCGACTACGGTGCCCTCAAAACGGCGATGCAGGATCGCCTGCACCAGCCTTTCCGCAAACACCTCATCCCCAGCTTCGATGAATTTGAAAAAGTGGGATACGCCAGCGGCGCGCTGGGCGTGTGCATCAGCGGCTCGGGCTCGGCTATTTTAGGGATAACGGAAAAACGCGCGGCAATGAAATTGTCTGCTGCCTGGCAAGCGCTGCGCCTGAAATTAAAAATCGCGGGGAGGGTGGTGGCGTGCGGATTTGAAAATAGCGGCGCGAAAATTCTGGGGTGACTTTAAGATCGATCCAACACGGTTTGCAACCGTGTTTTAGTTTTTATCGGAAGCTGGAAATTCCAAGATAAAAAATGTTCGCATCTAAACCCGGGTTGGCGTCGGCGGTGTTGGCGTTGGAAAGGTGGTGCAGACGGTAGCCGAGAGTCAGCCCCCAGCGGGCGCTGGCGAGCAGTTGAATGCCGCCGCCAAAATCAAATGCAAAATTAAATTTGCGCGCCTCGGGCAGCGGCACGTCTTCCTTGAACGACAAAAAGCCGGCGCTGGCCGAGAGAAACAAGCGCGAGCGCTGGCTCTGCACAAAATAGAATTTCAATCCCACCGGCGAGAATCCAAATCCATAAACTGAAGACACCTGAACCTCGCCGCCGCGGTTGTTGGCGTCTGGCGCCGAGTCGAAATTCGGTTTGGGATTTTTGGTGACCACGGCCACCGGAATGAAATCGAGAGTGTACTCCAACGCCACGTGGCGGTTCGCCGCAACCGTGCGGCCGAACTGCAACGCAGCCAGAAAAAACTCCCGGCCCTCGGTGAGGCCGATGTAGCTGCCGGCCGGCGAATCGAAGGAAAAGCCGCTCCAAAACGACCACTCGTTCATTCCGGTGTGAAGAAAATTCCGCAAGCTGTTGGCACGGCTAGCTCGTTGGTTGTTGATTTTGTTATCGTCTTTGGGCTGGGACTGTAGCCACTTCGGCGCACTTAGAGCCAGAACTAAAGTATAAATGAAAAATAAAAACGGTCGTCTCATAATTAGATTATCGTTTTACAAAAGAGATTTCTTAAGGTAGCGAACGCATATTATGCGTTCCCTACGTCAAATCACAACGCCTTAGGTAAAAATACGATAATTTTTAAACCCCCAGTACAGCTCCTTCGCGGTCACTTTGATGATGCTGGCAATGGGAACCGCCATCAACATGCCGAAGATGCCCAACAGTTGCCCGCCAATCAAAATCACGATGATGACTGTCAGCGGGTGCAGCTCGACGCTTTTGGAAACGATGAACGGCGAGATAAAAATATTCTCGAAAAGCTGGATGCTGGCGAACGCCACCGCCACCGCCGCCACCGGGCCGATGGCGCCGGAATCCCACAGCGCGATGATCATCGCCGGGATGGCGCCCACCAGCGGCCCGAAGTAGGGAATCATGTTGGCCATGCCGGCCATCACGCCGATGAAAAAATAGTAGCGAATGCCAAGCAGATACAAAGCTGTGATGCTGAGCGCGCCGACGATGGCCGCCACCAGCAACTGTCCCCGCAAATAGCTGCCGAGCCGCTGCGCGGTTTTGTGCAAGATAATCAGCGCCATTTCAAAATAGCGATTCGGCACCCAGCTCACCACGGCTTTTTTCATGCGCCGGCCGTCTTTCAAAAAAAAGAAGGTGATGAAGCCCAACATCACCATGTCCACCACCGCCGACAGCATCCCTAAAAGCAGCGACAAACTTTTTTGCAGCAGCGCGTCCAACTGTCCTTTGAGCTCGTTTTGAAACATCGGGTTGGCCAGCAGCGGAATGGCCTTCGCCAGGCTTTTTTGAAACTTGCCAATCATCTGATCGCTGGATTGGCCTTGCAGGGCCGCGCTCATCTGCTCCACTTCGTGCGAGACCACCGGCGCCAAAAATTCGATGCCCACCGCAATCAAAAAAACGATCACCGTGAAAACCAGCACCACCGCCAGCAAACGGTTGATGCCGCGGTTCTCAAAAAAATCGACGACGGGGTTGAGCAGCATCGCCGCAAACAGCGCGATCACCAGAATGATCAGCACCGACTTCAGCGGCGGCAAAATCACCAGCAGCCCCACAAACGCCAACAGCGCGCCGGCCCAGATGGCGATTTTTCTGATAGCCTTGGGTTTAAACTGGATGGTCAAGCTGGAGATGGGAGTGGTCATGAAAATCAGGTGATGACTTTGGACTCTTCAAACTTTGCCCACAGGGTTTGCAGCTCTTGATTGGTGTGCTTCAGCCGCTCGCCGATGAGCATGGCCAGTTGGAACAGAAACTTGTTGCCGAGCCGCGGCTTGCGATCGATCAAATCCAGCAAATCCGGCAGGAACAAACCGAGGATGCGGGTGTCCTCCAGCGCCACGGCGGTGGCGGAGCGCGGCGTTTCGTCCAACAACGCCAGCTCGCCAAAAAATTCGCCGGCGCTCAATTGCGCCAACTCTTCTTTTTCGTCTTCGACGGTATTCTTGTAAATGCCCACCGCGCCCTCCTGCACGATGTACATGCCCACGCCCGGCTCGCCTTCGTAGAAAATCGTTTCTTGTTCTTTGTATTTGCGGCGGTGGATGATCTTGTCGAATTCATTCAGCTCGGATTTGTTCATGCCCTTGAACAGCGGCACCTTGCGCAGGATGCTGAAAATGGATTCTTTTTGCCGCGCGTCCTTTTTAAAAACATTTCGCCACAAAGCGTCTCCGATGTGAAATTTGAGGGGGGAGTTATTGGTGGATTCGTTCTTGCTTAACATGGCAGCGCACCAAGTTGTTGGCGCAAATATAGTTAAACTAAGTTCGTTAGTCAAGTTGAATTTTGGGGGCGCGCGCGCCGGTTTTTTAGCATGTATGGATGGCGAACGTAAGTGGAGAAAATTTTTATTTGACTTTGCGAAAACTATAAACTATTTTTCAGCCGTGAATTGGTAAATTTAACCTAATTTACTAACTCATAGTCGTCCACGTTTTGTAACAGCAATACCCAATTGAATTCGTGATTTTAAGGAGTGTGAAATGATGAAAGAGTTAGAATTGGTTGCTCTCAACCACGATATCGACAACTACGGACTGAAGGCTGGCGACGTGGGAACGGTTGTCCATTGCTATGAGGACAACATTGGCTACGAGGTTGAGTTTGTCACGGCAGAGGGTAAAACAGTGGCTTTGCTAACGCTCACAGAATCCGACGTTCGACCCATTCAGCGTTCGGAAATTTTGCACGTCCGCGCGGTAGAAACTGAAATTGCTTAATTTTATAATGCAGGTAGGAGATCAGGCAATAAGATAAAAAGTCAATTCTAAAAAGTGTAGAGGGCGCTCTTACCCCCACTCACCTCTAAGCAGCTCTTCATAAACCGCTCCCAAAACATCCCACACTTTTTGCGGATCGTCGCTGCGATTGTAAGACATGTAGGCGTTGCCGTAGTAACTCCACGCCGCGAAGTTGCGCACGCCCTCGGCATAAGCAACCGCAATCGCTTCCTTCAATTCTTCTTCGCGGCCAGCGGCAATTTTGTAGGCCTGAATCCAAATTTGCGATTCCTTGCTGAATTTTTCGGAAAGGCGCTGCACCTCGCGGGCGTAGTCGCCGACGTACTGCCGCACGTCTTTCTCGAAAAACATCCAGTAGGGATCGGTGCCGAAAATATCGATCTCCGGAATCGCCGCGGCCTTCGACCAGTCGGAGAGTCCCAGCGCGGCGTCGCGGAAGGGCAGGAGGCAGAGGGCGTTTTTCATGCCTTTGGCGCGACCCTGCCGGCACAACTCGGAGAGAAATTCCACCACCGATTCATCGCGAAAAAGGGTGATTTCTTCGGTGGTCGCCTCGGCGAACGATTTTTGAAAGCGCTTGAAAAAGCGCTCGCTGCAGCAGCCGCAGCGGCAGTGCCAGATTTCGAAGCGCTCCTTTTCTTTCAAGTTGATGAAAAAATGCGGCTCGTCCCAAAACAAAACTTGCGCGCCAATCTCCGCGGCGTCGTCGATCCACTTGCGCATGAAATCGCGGAAGAGCGGATGGTTGAGACACGCCGCCGGCGCGAGCTTGCCGTCGGGAAAAATCTGGCAGGCGTCGCGATTGAGCAGCGCAAATTTACTGTAGGCCTCGCCGCCAAACACCCGGCCGACGCCCCAGGGATCGAGGTAGCATTCGAGGCCGGCGTCTTTCGAGAGCGCGATCATCTCGCCGACGGTGTCTTTGTAATACTCCTGATCGTTCTCCGAAAAGGTGTGCACGATGAAGCTGCAGTTGTGGCTGACGATCTCTTCGAGATCGCTCACAAAGTGGCGCGGATTGCGATTGCCAAAATAACTGACGCCGGTTTTTATGGTTTTGCTCATAATAAAGATGTCATCGCGAGCGCTTTTTGCGAAGCCATCTGCTGATTTTAGCGTGGAGACTGCTTCGGCCTGCCTGCTGCAGGCAGGCAAACAGCGCCTCGCAGTGCCATTCGCCTTTTAGACAGCCTCAAATGGTTTCAACACTCCAAATAGTTTTCTCGCCGTAACGGCGCTCACAAAAACTTTGACGGCGTCGCCGGGAAGAAATGCCAAATAGTAGCTCGTCACTAGTGTCGCCAGCGAAATGGGTTTTTGCACGATGAATTTTAAATTTAAAAAAAGCACGACGGCGCCGATCGTCAAAGTCGAAATTACGCCCACTGCGTTGCTCGCGCAGAGCCAAGCCAGCGACGGCGGCTGCGAGCGGCGTTCAATCAAATAGCCGATCACAAACGCAGCCAGTGGGTAGCTCAACAAATAACCGAACGTCGGCTGCAGCACGTACGCCAGACCGCCGCCGTAGGCAAACACCGGCGGCCCGCACAATCCCACCGCCAAATAAACGAGCTGACTCAACGCGCCGAATTTCGATCCCAGCAGCGAACCCGAGAGCATCACAAAAAAAGTTTGCAGCGTGATGGGCACCACTGGCAGCGGAATTTTAACGAACGCGCCGGCCGCGGTTAACGCCGCGAACAGACTGGATAAGAGAAAATATTTTAGCCGAGTCGGGTTCTTCGACAAAGCTTTGGTTGGGGCGTCGTTGGCAATTTTTGAGATCACCGCAAATTACCGTAATAAACTCTCGTGGTGTATTCAATGGTCACGTGCCCGTCCACGTGATGTTTATCAAACAATTGGCGCAGGTCTTTCATCATCGGTTGATAATTGATGTGGCCGGCGGTTGGGATATACGAAGACGAAAGCAGCCGGCCTTTCAACCCAGTATAATCGAGATGCTGAAAGTTGGCAAACGTTTTAATTGAGAAAGCGCCGGGACTAAAAAATTTAGCGATGGCGTTTTCATCAACATTTCTGTGATTGATTTTTTGGTAGTCGATGCTGTATCGTCGCAGCAGGTTTTCGTAGGCGCGCAGGAATGGCGCCGCGTCCGTCTCGCGGTCGTTCCAAATCAACGCTACCGAGCCGCCCGTTTTCAAAATCCGCAGGAATTCGCGGCGGGCTTTTGCGGCGTCGAACCAATGAAAGGCCTGCGCCGCCGTCGCCAGATCGACGCTGTGGCTCGCGAGCGAGGTGGCTTCAGCGCGGCCGTTGACGCTGTGAAAGCGAGCGTATTTCGCGAGCAGCCGTTCCCCCGCGGCCCGCATCTCCGGGTTCGGCTCCACGCCATAAACAGTGTAGCCCTTCTGCAGAAACATTTCCGCCAAAATGCCGGTGCCGGATCCGACGTCGGCGACGATCGATGCGTTCGTCAGCCCGCATTCGACTTCTAATAAATCCACCAACGCGGCCGGATATCCCGGCCGGAATCGGATGTAATTCTCGACGCGGTTGGAGAATCGTTGGGTTGGGTTTAAGGCCTCAGGCATGAGTTTGAACTGACATTTTTACCACGAAGATCACGAAGTTCACGAAGAACAATGTGTAATTCAGGCTAATATTCCATGAGTGCGTGAAAATTCACTGTTTTGTGGATTACTCCATCCCAAGATATAAACCGGAAAACGGGAGTCAAGGATTTTTTCGCGTGCGCAAATTACATCGAATAAAAAATTGATTGTTGTTTACTATGTTCATCTTTCGGCCATCGGTTGTGGATTCCGAAGAGGTTTATCAAGAAGTCGTGGAGTCTGGTTCCGGCAAACCTGGCGCCAAGGAAATTCGGCAAGCAAAGTGGATACATGTGAAGAGCGTGAATGACAAACTGGCTCTCGCGGCCTTTCAGAGTCGGTTGGGAAGAGGAGAGTCCGCTTGCATTGTGTTGGCCATTGGTTGGCAATGGCTTTCGATTGGGCAACAAAGATTTTGAGAAAATATTAGAACTTTGGCAATCGTTCGCATCTACACGCCAGCAGCCATAACCGCACTACTACTGGACCGTCCTTCCTTTTACAAACACTCCTCTCTAACAACCTCCCCATCGATGATCACGCCGCAGACGTGGGTGGTGTACTCGAAGGGATCGCCGTCGAACAAAACCACGTCGGCGTCTTTGCCCTTTTCAAGGGAGCCGACGCGCTGCGCGACTCCTAAAATGCGCGCCGCCTCGATGGTGATCGCGGCCAGCGCATCCTCGAATTTCAGTCCATTCGCCGCAGCAATGGCGGCTTCGTACAGCACCACCCGCGTCTTCGGCACGTAGCTTTCGTAGCCGCTTTGAAACGCGAACGGGATGCCGGCGGATTTGAGCTTGGCCGCAGTTTCAAACGTGGCATTCTGGGTTTCACCGGCGCTGCGCACCATCGTGGGATGCAAAATCACCGGCACGCCGGCTGCTTTGATTTCATCCAAGAGTAGATACGCCTCCGCCGCGCCGTCCAGCACGATTTTAAGATTGAACTCTTTCGCCAGCCGCAACGCGCTCATAATTTCGGTGTATTTCTGCGCCGTGACCAGCAGCGGTGTCTCTCTCTTGAGGGCTTTCACCAGCATCTCCAGTTTCAAATCGCGTTCGGGACGTTTGTCGGATTCTTTGGCCTGCTGTTTTTTGGCGTAGTTTTGCGCCTTCACCAGTTCTGCACGCAGCATGGCGACGCCTTTGGAACGCGTGCCGGGGGATTTGAAATTTTGCTCCACCAGGTCGCCCAGTGTGGCGGCAAGCATCGCCATTGGATGGATGATGGCCTCCTCCACAATTTCGCCTTTGGTTTTGACGATCATCGTTTGGCCGCTGATGAGCGCGCCCGGCGCGTGGCCGGTGTGCAGCGTGGTCACGCCCAAATTGCGCAGCCACTGCACCAGCGGCTCGCGAGCGTTGTAGGCGTCGATGGCGCGCAGCTCGGGTTGAATGGGATCCGATTTCTCTAATTGATCTTGATCGTGCTTTTGATTGTAGTAACCGGCCAGCCCGACGACGCTGTGCGCGTCAATGAGTCCGGGCGTCACGACTTTTGCGGACATCACTTTGAAATGGCCGGGAATTGCAACTTCCGCGGCTTTTCCGACTTGAGAGATTTTGCCCTGCGCGATCAAAACCACGCCCTCGGCGATGGGCGGCCCGGCCATGGTGTAAACCGTCTCGCCTTTCACGGCCACTTGTGCGCTGGTAATGTTCGCGAGCGCAAATACTAACAGCACCGCGGCGGTTACTCTAAAGTTCCTCCCCAATTTTTGTTTTTTGTCCGCTTCTGTGGATCCGCTTCGCGGAAAAATGGGGAAGGTTCGGTGGGGGTCGATTGAAATCATTCGGGTCGTCATTATTCCAATCCTCCTTCTCCGTGAAAATCGATATGATTGCTTTGAGGGAACACGCCGTAGTCGCCCACGGCGTAGCGGCGGTGATCCGGGTTCGCGCGGTCGAACAGCAGCTCGCCCTCCACCCAGGTTTGCTCAACGTGCGTGTAAACGCTCAGCGGGTCGCCGGAGAGCACGATGAAATCCGCATCTTTGCCTTTCTCCAACGAGCCAATGCGATGCGCCAAATCCATCATGCGGGCGCCGGCCAGCGTCACGGCTTCGAGGGCTTTGGCACGGGACATGCCGCCGCGCACGCCAAACGCCGCCGAACGCAGGAACAGCCGCGAATCGGTGATGTAATCGTCTGTGTGAAAGGCCACATCGACACCGGCTTTTTCCAAGATGCCGCCGGTTTCATAACTGAGATTGATGGCTTCGAGCTTGCCACCGGGCGCATCGATTACAATAATCGAACATGGCACCCCGGCCGCCGCAATTTCGTCTGCAACCTTCCAGGCCTCGCTGCCGTGTTGAATCACCACGCGAAAGCCAAACTCCTTCGCCAGCCGCAGCACCGTCATGATGTCGTCGTGACGGTGGGTGTGATGCTGCACGATGCGCTTGCCATCGAGAACTTGCAGCAGCGCCTCCATTTCGAGGTTGCGCTCCGGCATTTTTTCCGGATTTCCCGCCGCCGCTTCGATTTTCTTTTTGTACTCCTGCGCTTTGACATAAAGCGCGCGCACCATCGCCGCGGATTTGGCGCGGGTGCCGGAAAAGGGCTTTTCGTCGAGCGAGTTGGTGCCGTTGGCCATCTTCATTCCGCCGCAGACGCCGTTGAGCGGGTCGTCGCAATAAAGCAAATCTTCGATTTTTTCACCGTTGCGTAATTTGAGATAGACGGTCTGGCCGCTCATCAAATGTCCGGAGCCCGGCATGATGTTGACGGTGGTGATGCCGCCGGCGCGCGCCCGCTGGATGGAATTGTGACGGATGTCCACGGCATCGAGGACGCGCACCTCCGGGTGCAGCGTCGCGGAACGATCACCGCCCTCGACGCGGCCAATGTGCGAATGGGTGTCCACCAAACCCGGCATGATGACTTTGCCGGAGACATCGTGTTCCACCGCGCCGTCGGGACTCGCCACTTCCGCCGATGGCCCGACCGCCAAAATTTTTCCGTTTTGAACGACGAGCGCGCCGTCTGCAATCGGCTCGCCGGCGATGGGAATGAGGGTGGCGCCGCGGAATACGTGGGGCTGATCTTGAGAAAAGGATTGGGTGGTTATGAATAAACTACTGAGAAAAAACAGGAACAAGCTTTTCCAACTCATTTTGCTTTCCTTTCTTCGGCTTTCAAAACCGAGGTTTTTTTCAAACCAGTTTCTGCAAAATCTTTTGAATCCTCTGGGAGAAGGAGCCACGTTTGACGGGAGTTTCTTACGAGGGAGTTTCCTAGAAAAAATACCGATTATGATGCAATCTTCTCTTATTGATGAAATAACCAATGCCGGTCTGACTTTTGAAGAAGCCAAATCTGTAAATGGAAACTTTACAAGTACAACATCTCCGCGTTGATATTTATTCATCTTAGATGTCTTCGCCGGGTTCTAACCATTCCTCAAGAGCTGACTCTGCTAATGTCATCATCTCGTACGTTTCAACTCGTTCTTCTAAATCGTAATAAAGGGAGATTATGTCCTTCTGCGGTAAAGCAAGCAAGTTGTTTGTTCAAGGAGATTAAATCAATTGGCACCTTAGCCTCAGTTATGACAACCTCAATTTAGTTTGTCATACTCTATTTAATATTTTTTATGAATTCGTCAATATCAATTTCAGCGTCGCGCAACGCTCCTTTTAAAGTGTAACGATCAACTTCATCGTGATAAGGAAAAACAATTACTCTTCCGTCAGCATGAGTCATTTTTACGTGGCTGCCCTTTCTGTGGCGTTCTACAAAACCTTATCGTTTTAGTGCAGATAGAACCGCCCCGACAATAGCGGAAGCTTCATAAAACCAACTCATGGATTTCACGATTTTCATCTTCGACCTAATCTTTCAACTCTGGCTCTAAATAGAGTTCAATGGCTTCCTGAATATTTTTCAAAGCTTCTTCTTTGGTTTTTCCCTGCGACCAACAGCTTTTCAACGATGGGCAATGGGCGACATTAGTAGCCGTCTTCGCCTTTTTCAATCAACACTTTTAGGGTCATGGCTCACTCCGATTAGTTTCAGCAACGATTAATAAATAAATCAATTTATGTGTAGTTAATTTATACGACTCATCACCAAAAAGCAAGAAGCTCGTCAGGCTTGGTATCACATAGACCTTTCAAAGGCTTTGAACCTTTGAAAGATTTAACAACGCCACCGCACTTTCTTTGCCCTTCTCGCCAACTTCCAACACCGGTCTCACACACGCGGGGCAGCCGGCCTCGCACTCACATTTTTGAATCAACTCCAGCGCAGCTTGTTTCAAATCATCATGCAGATGGAAAAGCTTCTGGCTGAAACCCACGCCGCCGGCGTGGTTGTCGTGAATGTAAATCGTCGGACGCTGGGTTTGCGCTTATCGCTTACTGCTCTTTTATTAAGGCAACCGTTTCCGCCACTTGTGGGGATCTTGAGAAGTGTGAAACACAGAATATACCGTTATGGTGCTTTTGTAGTGCTCATAGAAAATTGCATAAGGAAAACGTCTAATCAGCGCTCGTCGATAAGTTTCATACATCACGGGGTACATTTTGGGATTACGGCTCATCGCGAGCAGGCAGACATCAACACAACGTAAAAAATCTTCGCCCAGGCCGGGGTGCTTGCCTTCATACCAGACATACGCATCCGCAATATCACGCACGGCCTCTGGCAGAAGTATGAGCTTCTTAGCCACGGTTGCGGCGTATTTTTTTCTTTGCTTCTTCCCACGTGACTCCGGTGGATGGATTTTGCAGGTATTTGGCTTTCCTTTTCTTCAATTCCTCTTTTTGCCAGTCGTACACAGGTACGGCTTCGGGGTTGGAGGCTATGTCATCCCACAAATCTTCAACAAGTTGTAGTTTTTCGGAAACGCTTAAGTCAAATAGCTGCTCGAAATTCGCATTCATGGTCTTGCTCCTGAGCTTTAGTTGAAGATTAAATTAACAGACCAACCGAAAAAAACAAGAAATTTTATTAGCCGCTACTTCAACCTTTCAAAGGTTTTGAACCTTTGAAAGCTTTAGCAGCGCCGCCGCACTTTCTTTTTCCTTTTCCCCAATTTCCAACACCGGGCCCCACGCACGACCGACGCTCAGTCATATTTAAACTCACCGCTTATTAATGATCCCTTCTATTTCCTGAACAATTACTAAAAGATTTGGGCGAGTAAAGCTCAATTCGGATGCTGGAATTCGGTTGTGTTTCATATCGGGTGGCACATGCTTATGATGCGGAAAAGTTGCTGCTAAGCTCACATCTTCTGGATGCGGGAAGTCATCGTACCAATAGAGGCGCTCCTCACCACGATACACTTCATAGCCATAAGAGGTGATTAATTTTGCATTAAAATCCAACTCCTCTCTAAGGCGTAGCCGGTAGCTTTTCTTGAATAAGACTTCCCCTTCGGCGGTTCCAGTGTACGGGCTGTCTGACCACACCACTAGTGTGGAACGCTTCTCACGGTTGGCCGGTTGAGTAATTCAGCAACATACTGACTGTAATTGGCGAGTGACGCGAGCGGATTTTCCATCATCCCTCTAATAGGCGGGTTGCACGCGCAAAGTTTCTACGAGGTCTCTTTCTTGAATAAGCTGATCATACTCCTCTTTGCGCCGCCGCCAGGTCTCGTAAATCCCTTTCCAGCGGCCGAAGTCGGCGCGAGTTTCGTCGTATTCATCGTAACGGGCTAACTTGCCATTCATCAGGCCATCATAAAAATTTTCGCTGAGAATACCGTACTTCTCTTCGTAGAGTGTCAACCGGCGTTCCAGCAACTTCATCTCGATGACCAGTTCGTGAATTTCCATTTTGGCCTCTGAATCTTGTTTTAGTTGATTTCAATTTATTGGAAAATTATTGGAATAGCAAGCTCATTTCCTGAAGGTTAGTTGTCAATCCTTCCCGTTTTGATGCCAACCTTTCAATGGCTTTCAGTACGTGAAAGATTCAACAACGCCACCGCACTTTCTTTGCCCTTCTCGCCAACTTCCAACACCGGCCCAACGCACGACGGACATCCCGCCTCACACTCACATTTTTGAATCAACTCCAGCGCGGCCTGTTTCAACTCGTCGTGGAGATGAAAAAGCTTTTGGCTGAAGCCGACGCCGCCGGGATGGTTATCGTGTATGTAAATGGTCGGGCGCTGAGTCTGCGGGGCGCGCACCATCGGCACCGAGCGCAGGTCTCTGGGGTCGCACATGAGATATACCGCAGCGACGGTGCCGAGCGCATTGGCCAGCGCTTTCAGTCCGTCGCCCAAAATGGCTTGCGAAATCTGCAGGCGGTCGGCGATGTCCTCCGGAAATTCCCACCAGTACGAGGTGGTGTGCATCTCCATCTCCGGCAGCTCCACTTTGCCGAAACCGATGTTCTCGTGGGTCTCGAATTTCAGCTTCTTGTACTTGGTGGTCTGCCAGTGCACGTTCACTTCGCCGCAGCCCTTTTTGCCGTCGGGGATTTCGACCTCTTGAATCACGTCGAGCACGCGCAGGCTGGTGTCGGTGTGGGCGTCGGTGTAATAGTCAACTTCCACTTGATGCACGTAAGCCTTTTGTCGGTCCCAATCGAGATTATCCACGTGGTACTGTTTGGCTTCGTGAATGTAAATGGCCTCGTTGTGCAGCATCATCGGTGCGTCCAGCAGATTGATTTCGCCGATGACGCGCTCCTCGTGGGTGGTATCGATGATCACCACGTTCTCCGGCGTGGCGCTGCGCAGACTGACGGCTTCGGCGGGATAGGCGTCGGTCATCCAGTGATAGCGCCCGGGTTGGTCGTTTTGCGGCGACACAAAATGCAGCACCCGATTCTCCACAAGGTATTCCAAAATTTCGCGCGTGGTATCGACGCCGAATTTTTCGTCTTCCGTGAATGGCAGCTCGAACGCCGCGCATTTGAGGTGATCGAGCAGAATGACGAGATTGTTGGCATCGATCACGCCGGACTCCGGCGGCTTGCCGAAAAAGTAATCCGGGTGGTTGACGATGTACTGATCCATCGGCGCGCTGGATGCGACCAGCACCGCCACCGAAGCTTCGGCGCGGCGGCCGGCGCGTCCCGCTTGCTGCCACGCGCTGGCGATGGTGCCGGGATAGCCGGCCATCACCGACGCCGTGAGCTGCCCGATGTCAATCCCCAACTCCAACGCGTTGGTGCTGACCACGCCCAAGATTTCGCCGGCGCGCAGCCCGCGTTCGATGGCGCGGCGCTCCGTCGGCAAATAGCCGCCGCGATAGCCGCGAATCAGCTCGGCGGACTTCTTGGCTTTGCGCATCATCTCTTTCAAATAGGTGACAAGAATTTCCACGCGCAGGCGGCTGCGGCTGAATACAATGGTCTGAATGTCGTTGAGGAGAAACTTTTTGGCGATGGCGCGCGCCTCTTTGATGTACGACTTGCGAATGCCCAGCTCGCGATTCACCACCGGCGGATTATACAAAATGAAATGCTTCTCTCCGCGCGGCGCGCCATTGCGATCCACCAGCTCCATCGGCTGCTCGGTGATTAGCTCCGCCAGTTCTTTGGGATTGGCGATGGTGGCCGAGCAGCAGATGAACTGCGGCTTCGAGCCATAAAAATCGCAGATACGGCGCAAGCGGCGCAGAACGTTGGCGAGATGGCTGCCATAGACTCCGCGATAATTGTGCAGCTCGTCGATCACCACGAAGCGCAGATTCTCGAACAGCTTCACCCATTTGGTGTGATGCGGCAAGATGCCCTGGTGCAGCATATCCGGATTCGTGACCACGATGTGTCCGGAGCTGCGGATGGCCTTGCGCGCCGAAGCCGGCGTATCGCCGTCAAACGTGTAGGATTTGATATCGAAATCGATTTGGCTGCCGAGGGCGGCGATGATGTCGTGCAGCTCCGCCACTTGATCCTGCGACAACGCTTTAGTGGGGAAAAGATAGAGCGCCCGCGCCTCAGGATTTTCCAGAACCGCATTCAGCACCGGCAGATTGTAGCACAACGTCTTGCCGCTGGCGGTAGGCGTCACCACCACCACGTTTTTGCCATCGATGATGAGTCGCACCGCCTCGGCCTGATGCGTGTACAGTCGTGAGATGCCGTGCTGCTGAATGGCCTCGGCCAACGCCGGATGAATATTAGCCGGGAAATCCGCCCACTGCGCCTCCTGCGGCGCCAGCGATTTCCACGCGCTGACGTTGGCCATGAAGCCGGCGTCATGGCGGAGTTGGTCGAGGATTTGGGGAAGGTTCATTTATCTCATACCCGATGATCGTAATGGCAATAGAGGTTTCGTTCCAGACAACTGAGACTATTCTAACAAACCGAGGTGCTTCATTATGTGCTTTGCTAATTTATCATGGATTTCGGCATGGCGTGGAACAGGTTGCTTTTTGCCAGTCACAGGATTTATATAGACGTCGTGCTTTGCGCCATGACGGTGCAGTCTGCATCCCAACTTGGTCAACTGCTGTATGAACTCTTTACGTTTCATACAGTCAATTCTTTTATCTCATAATTTTCTGGGACATCATCCAATATCATCAACTGATAAGCATCTTTGATATTTTCTTCCAACTCCTTCAAGGTCTCGCCCTGAGTCATGATTTCAGGATGCTCCAAAATTTTTCCCAACCAGAAATTATCCTCTTTCCAATAGAGCATGGTTAGTTTAGTCATCTTAATACCTCCGACTCTTTTCTATCGTTACGGCAATATAGTTTACGTCAGATTTTATCGCAAGCACAAAGTGACGGTGTGGAAGTTTGGAATCTGGCAAAGTTTTATTTATGGTCGGTGTAGCACGACGTCGTAGGTGGGGATATCCAGTGGTGAGCAAACTCTGTCAGGGTTTGAGACCCTGACAGAGTTGCGTGCCGCCTACCGACATCAGTGGCAGTACGAGAAGTATGTCCGAATGGCTTCTCCCTTCGCATCACACTGAGGTATCTTAGTGGTCGCGTCAGAGAAGAGAGGCAGGCTTTCGCTCCGGGAGAAATTACATTGTGAAATTACGCGCAGAATCTATGTTTTTGCAGGAGGGTGTTACTCCTCTGAAAACTCCACCGCCAGCGGCAACTCCACTTCGGTTTTCTTTCCTTTGAGCCGTTTTTTTAAATCCTAAGACCGCAATGCCAACGACCCAATCATTTTCAATCCGTTCCCAGATGTCGTCGCCAATATCTCGCATAAACCCTTTCTGATTCCCGAATCCAATTTCTAAATAATCCCCCTCCTCATCATACCAGATTTTCATTTTTGCCATTTTACAACTCCAGCTTTGAGTTTGTCGGTGAAAAATGCTGTCAGAACAAAAGAATCGTCCGCAGATATTTTGTCGCAACGACCAAGTACTTTTCTGTGACCGGAGTCACCGCATACTTCCTGTAATACAAATTCACTTCGATATCGTGGTTGCTCTGAAAAACAAAATCAGGCTCCCAAAGCGTCTCCGCAATCTTCGACTCCTGATTTTTCATTTCTTTCCGAGACAATATGTGTTTCATCTGCTCTTCCGTGATTCGAATCTCAAATCCAAACACATCTCGAAAAGTTTTCATGTCTTGAATATATCTATTTGTGCGCTTGATCTTTTTTGGACGGACTCCTTGAAATCCACCAAAAAAAGACTACCACGACGAAGGAAAGAATAATATAAACCCAAATTGGATCAGCCATTTTTGTTCTCCTCATCAATTGATTTTTTGAATAATCTTCGGGCAAACAGAAGTAAGAAAGCGACTATAAATCCGCTGGATGAAATCAAAGCAACTAATTTCACAAATGAGATATCTTTGGTAGTCAGCCAGTAACTAATTGCAAACAACAACCCGCCGCCATAGGTTAATTTAGAAAACTCGGTGGCGGTCTTTCCCCAGTGCTCGTATTCTTGGGATTTGTTCATTTGCCTTTTCTGATTTTTTGCAAATATAGCTACGGCGAAAAATGTGCCGCAAGCAAAGACACTTTGGCAGGTCAAAACGTTCGTCGATGCCGTTACCAGTCAATTCGTGCCGTCCCCTTTTACCCACTGATCGAGCCAGCCGATCACCGTCTCGTGCCAAAAAATGCTGTTCTGCGGTTTCAGCACCCAGTGGTTTTCATCCGGGAAATAGAGGAATTTGCTGGGGATGCCGCGGCGCTGCAGCGCGGTGAAGGTGGAGATGCCCTGCGTATCCACCACGCGAAAATCCTTGCCGCCGTGAATCACCAGCATGGGCGTTTTCCAGTTTTGCACGAAGTTGATGGGATTGTGCTTTTAGTAGCCCTGGGGATTATCCCAGGGCGTGACTTCGTGATAACACTCCGGAAACCACAGCTCATCGGTGTCAAAATAGGCGAGCCGCTCGTCGAGGTTGC
>JBBIIG010000027.1:10891-57076 GCA_037446635.1 bacterium | reverse complement strand
CGAATGGTTACGACGAGATCGTCACGGGCGATGGCGGCGTCAACACCGGATTTCTGAGTATTGGGGTGCAGCCGGTCAAAAAACTTTATTTAGGCGTCTCGGGACTATTTTACTTTGGCACGCTGCGAAATATTTGGCGCATCATTTTCGATTCTCCCCAGTTTCTCAATACTCAGGACGAGGTCTCCCGAAGCTTTACCGCCGGCAACGTACGTTTTGGATTCCTTTACAAAGCCCTGCCCTCGTGGCGCATCGGCGGCGTGCTGACGCCGCCGGTCACTCTGGACGCCAATACCACCATCATTTTGCGGCGCATTACGGAGTTCACCGATTTGCCAGACAGCGAGGTTGAGCTGCCGCTGGCCTTTGGGTTCGGAACCTCCTTTGAGATCGCCCGCAAGCTGACGGTGGCAATGGATTATTACTCTCAGCGCTGGAGCGAAGTCAATCAGGAGGGCTTTGAAAACGACAGCCGGAGAATTGCGCTGGGGCTGGAGTATTCCGGACGCGGCCAGCTTCGAGATTCCTATCTCAGCCGCATGGCCTTCCGCGCCGGCTTTTTTTACCATGATTTGGGATTAGTTGAACGCTCCGGCGAAAAAGTTACCGAAATCTTCGGCTCGGTTGGAGTCAGTTTGCCCATTAAATGGGCGGCCGCTCGGCTCGATCTCGCCCTGGAGGCCGGCAAACGAGGCTCATTGAATACCAATACCTTTCGCGAGACCGTCATCCGGTTTACGGGCAGTGTGACCGTTGGCGAGCTCTGGTTCTTCCGCGGCGGCGAAAGATAAAAAATGGCTGTAACAAATAGCTTGCATTTTAGGCAAAATTTCGTTATGATTTTTTACTCAAATTCAAAATTTCAGACACACCAAGTTATTGAAATGTCTGGGAGGAAGACACAGTGGCACATAAAAAAACTGGACTTCGGCAAACTTTGGGTGTAGGGCTTTCTTTGGCTGTAACGCTATGTTTACTTACGATTTTTGTTGACCCATCTTTTGCCCAGAAAAAGAAGGGGAAAAACGACAAAGAAAACGCCGTCGATTCCGAAGCTCAAAAACAAGCTTATATCATGGAACTGAATAAGTATTGGAGCTTTGGGTTTGAAAACTACAAAAATAAGCAGTATAAAGACGCCTCAAAACACTTTTGGAAAGTTGTCGAATTGGATACGATTAAGCGCTTCCCAACGGTGTTTCGCTATCTCGGCGACAGCTATTTTAAGATGGAAAAGCCGGACAGCGCTAAAATCGTCTATGAATTGGGGCTGCAAAGATACCCTGACGATGCCTATTTGCATCGTTTGGTGGGGTATTTCTTAGCGCAAACCGAGCAAATCGAGCCGGCCATTGAGAAGTATGAAACCGTCGTGCGGCTGATGGAAGAAGAGGCAAAGACCGATGAAAAGCAGCTCACCACTTTGAAGGACGATTTGAAGCAATTGGCGGCGCTCTATGTCAAAAACGACCGCCGCGACGACGCCATTGCGACCTACAACCACGCGCTGGAAATCGATCCTAACGATGTCGAGTCGCAAAATAACCTGGCGGCGCTGATTGCCTCCACCGGCGATATCGAAGCTTTGATTGAGGCGCGGGAGAAGCTGCGCGAGCAGGACCCGCAGAACGCGCAGGTTCGCTTCGAGCTGGGCAAAATGTATTTTGACCGCGGCGAATATGAAAAAGCCATCGAGCGCTTCAAAGAATTTTTGGCCTTATCCCCGAAAGATGTGGGGGCCATCGAGTTTGTGGGCGTTGCCTATCAGCGGCTGGAAAGATACAACGAGGCCATCGCTGAATTTAAAAAAATCCTCGATATTCAACCCGATAACAAAAAAGTTCTCGCAGAGATCAGCCGCTGCTACCGCGGGTTGGGGAATTTCACCACCGCCCGTTCGTTTGCCGTGCGCGCCCTGAATGTGGACAACAGTTTTGGCTTAGCCTGGATCGCGCTCGGAGAAGTCTATGAAGCCAGCGCCGATCGCTGCGTCAGGCCCAAGGGCGGTAAAGTCGATTATAACGATAAGCTGGTTTATGAGCTGGCCTATCAACAATATCGCAACGCTTTTAACGACCCCGGTTACCGCCGCGAAGCGGAAAATAAAAGCAACTACCTTTTGCCCGTGGCTCCCACAACTGAAGACGTCTTTATGCATACCGGCGAGAAACGGCCAGCCGGCGAATGCTACCAGTGGATTTCCGACTCGGAGTTCGGTTCAGCTTTTTGGAACGCGCTGAACCGGCGTTTGGGGCGGTAAAGAAGCGGCGCGCTCTGGTTTTCCACAAACTTCAAAAATTCGGTTTAAAAGGGGAGAGGAGTGTATCTTGGAACATTTAAAACAAAGCGATCCCCAGATTTATAAAGCCATCATCGCCGAAACCCGCCGCCAAAATGAAAAGCTGGAATTAATCGCCTCGGAAAATTTTGTCAGTCTCGCCGTCCTGGAAGCTCTAGGCCAGACGATGACCAACAAATATGCAGAGGGCTATCCCGGCAAACGCTATTACGGCGGCTGCGAGTTCGTTGATGTTGCAGAGGAGTTGGCCCGTGAACGCGCCAAGAAGCTATTCAATGCGGAATACGCCAATGTGCAACCCCACTCCGGTTCCCAGGCCAATATCGCCGCCTATTTTTCGGTTTTGAATCCCGGCGACACCATTTTGGGAATGAACCTCGCGCACGGCGGTCATCTCACCCACGGCAGTCCGGTCAATTTTTCCGGCAGAATGTTTCGCGTCGTGTTCTACGGCGTCGATGCTAAAAGTGGTCGCATCAATTTGGATGAAGTGGCGGCGCTCGCTCATAAAGAAAAGCCGAAGCTGATTATCGCCGGCGCCAGCGCCTATTCGCGCGAGATCGATTACAAAGCTTTCCGCGATATCGCCGATAAAGTCAAGGCATATTTGCTTGCCGATATCGCCCACCCGGCCGGCTTGATCGCTACGGGATTTCTACAGAGTCCGATGCCGCACTGCCACTTTGTAACCACCACCACGCACAAAACCCTTCGCGGCCCGCGCGGGGGGATGATTCTCATCGGCAAAGATTCTGAAAACGATTTAGGCTTGAAAACGCCCAAAGGCCGCGTTAAAACCTGGTCGGAAATTGTGGACTCCAATGTCTTTCCCGGTTTTCAGGGCGGGCCGCTGATGCACGTCATCGCCGCCAAAGCCGTGGCCTTCAAAGAGGCGTTAGAGCCGAGTTTTAAAGACTATTCGCGGCAAGTCATCCGCAACGCTGAAGCCTTGGCCAACAAGCTGATGGATTTTGGATACAACATTGTATCCGGCGGAACCGACACCCATTTGATGCTGGTGGATTTGCGCAATAAAAACATCACTGGTAAAGACGCCGAAGAAATTTTAGAAAAGGCTGGCATCACCGTAAACAAAAACATGGTGCCGTTTGATACCCAAAGCCCGTTTGTCACCAGCGGCATCCGCATCGGCACGCCGGCCCTCACCACCCGCGGTATGAAAGAGAGCGAAATGGAGGAGGTGGCGTTTTTGATTGACAAGATCCTTTCGGACGGCGAGAACGAATCCGTGCTCAAGCTCGTGAAGGGGCAAGTCGCCGATCTGGCCGCGCGTTTCCCCCTTTATCAGGAAATTTTACAAGCCGCTTAGTGATGCGATGCCCATTCTGCAAATTCGAGGACAGCAAAGTTATCGACTCGCGCTCGAGCAGCGACGGCCGGGTGGTGAGACGCCGGCGCGAGTGCCTGCGCTGCCAGCGCCGATTTACCACCAAAGAGTATGTTGAAGAATCGGCGCTTATGGTGGTGAAAGTCGATGGCCGGCGGGAACTTTATGATCGCGACAAACTCAAACGCAGCATTCAAGTCGCCTGCAAGAAACGCCCGGTATCAACCGGAAAAATCGATTCCGTCGTCAACAAAATCGAAGGTATGTTACGCGACCGCTTTCAGGATGAGGTGCCGTCGCGCGAGATCGGAGAACTGGTGATCGATTACCTCCGCAACCTCGACGAGGTGGCCTACGTGCGCTTCGCCTCAGTTTATCGAAATTTCCAGGACAAAGAAGAATTTTTGAATGAGCTGGAAGGCCTCAAAAGTAACAAAAAAAGCAGATTGTGATTTTAAGATTGGATGAACTTTACTGAGCAGGTAGATTTGTCTTTTCAAGAGGCACTATCTGCTCTTTTGTTGAAAACAGAGTTTTATGAACAACGGCAGCCGTCAGCAAAAAATCACCGAAAAAGAAATGCCATTCCTCGATCATTTGGAAGAGCTGCGTTGGCGGCTGGTAAAATCTATTTTGGCGATTTTCGTGTTTGGGCTGGCGGCTTACTTTTTTTCCGATGAAATCCTGGCGCTGCTGCTGCGGCCTTATAATCAAGCGGTGGCCGCCCTCAGTAACGGCGCGTCCAAAAAACTGATTTTTTTGACGCCCACCGGCGGCTTCATGATTCATCTCAAGCTTGCCATTTTTGCTGGGCTGATCGCGGCCACCCCCGTGGTTTTTTATCAACTCTGGCAGTTCGTGATGCCGGGCTTGCTTGAAAAAGAGCGGCGCTATGTGCCAATCGTGGTTTTTTTTTCCACCGCGTGTTTTCTGAGCGGCGCGCTGTTTTGTTATTTTTATGTACTGCCGTACGGCCTCAATTTTTTATTGGGGTTTGAAACGGTGGATTTGGTGGCGACCATTTCGATCAACGACTATCTCGAGTTTGTTGGCATGATGATCCTGGTTTTCGGAGTGGTTTTCGAGCTTCCCATCCTTTCTTTTTTTTTGACGCGCATCGGCTTTTTGACGCCAGCGTTCATGAGGCATTACCGCCGGCACGGCATCGTGGTCATTTTTATCCTCGCCGCGATTCTGACGCCCACCACCGATGTGTTCTCGCAATTACTGCTGGCCGGGCCGCTGGTGATTTTGTATGAAATCAGCATTTTGGTTTCCAAATTCGCGTTGAAAAAAGAGCAGGCCGCCGCCATCAAGTCAGCATAAATTTGGGCGATAGTTTTGTAGAGGAAATGAATGGCGATAAAACCCGACAAATGGATAAAAAAGATGGCGTTGGAACAAAATATGATCCAGCCCTTTGTGGAAAGCCAGGTGCGTCAGGGCGTGATCTCTTTCGGCCTGTCATCGTATGGTTACGACGTCCGCATTTCCAACGAATATAAAATTTTTACCAACTTGAATTCGACGATCGTAGATCCAAAAAATTTTGACCCGCGCTCCTTTGTGGATTTCAAAGGCGAAATCTGCATCATCCCGCCGAACTCGTTTGCGCTGGGGCGCACGGTGGAGTATTTCACAATTCCGCGCAACGTGATGACCATTTGCGTCGGTAAATCCACCTACGCCCGCTGCGGCATCATCACCAACGTAACGCCGCTGGAACCGGGGTGGGAAGGCCACGTGACCCTGGAAATTTCCAATACCACGCCCTTGCCAGCGCGGATTTACTCGGGGGAAGGCATCGCCCAAATTTTATTTTTCGAAAGCGACGAGGAGTGCCTGGTTTCGTACGCGGATAAAAAAGGCAAGTACCAATCACAACTGGGAGTAACGCTGCCCAAAGTTTAAAACTGGCGCCGCTGAATATATGGAAAATCAAAACGGCTCAGCCGATCTGCATTTGCACACCAACCGTTCCGACGGCTATTATTCACCGAAGGAGCTCATCGATCTTTTGCGGCCGCTCGGCTTGCGCGCCATTGCGATTGTGGATCACGATGACATCAGCGGCTTGCCGCAAGCCATCGAGTACGGCGCGCGTTTTGGAATCGAGGTGATCAGCGGCGTGGAGCTGAGCGTTGATTATGAGAATTACGATTTGCATATTTTGGCTTATTGTTTCGATTATGCCAACTCAAAATTAGTCGAGCATTTAAAAACGGTGCGCATCGAGCGGCTGAAACGGGCGCGAAAAATTGTTGAACGGTTGAACAAGTTGGGGGCGCCGATTTCATTCGACGCAGTTTTGAAAAAAGCCGGATCCGGCTCCGTTGGACGTCCTCACATTGCCAGCGTTCTCCTGGACGAAGGGCACGTCTATTCCTTTCAAGATGCCTTCAATCGCTATTTGGGCGACGGCAAGCCGGCCAACATCGAAAAATACCGACTGGATATTCAGACCACCATCAACCTGGTTCGCGACGCCGGCGGAATTTGTTCGATAGCCCATCCCGGCCAATCCTTAACGCAAGATGATCTGCTGTTTTTGATTAAAGCTGGCGTCGAAGGCATTGAAGTGATTCACCCAAAACACAGCGACGAGCAGGTGCGCAATTATCGCGCGCTGGCGCAGAGCTACGGTTTGGTGGAGACCGGCGGGTCCGATTTTCACGGTGGAAAAAGGGGCGACGATGTTTTGGGCAGATACACGATTTCTTACGCGGCCGTCGAAAAAATCAAGGCTGCTGCTCAGCAGGCGCGAATGTTAGCTGATTGTTCATGATTATCGAAAGACTCGAAGTTGGCGTTTTTGCAGAAAATTGTTACGTCGTTGGCTGCGAAGAAACTCGTGAAGGCGTGGTTATCGATCCCGGCGATGAAGTTGGGAGAATTCTCAGGGCCATCGAAAAGCACAAGCTGCACATCAAATACATCCTCATCACCCACGCCCATCTCGATCACGTGAAAGAGGCGGACGCGGTTAAGCGCCAGCTTAACGCGCCGCTTTTCATGCAGCGCTCCGATCAGTTTCTGCTGGATAATTTGCCCGCCCAAGCCGCGGCGTTCGGTTTATCCACTTCAGGGGTTCCGCAGGTAGATACTTACGTTGATGAAAGAGAGAGCATCGAATTTGGGAAACAGCGCTTCGAAGTGCTGCACACGCCCGGCCATTCGCCGGGCAGCATTTCGTTTGTCACGAAAGGTCTGGCGTTCGTCGGCGACGTCTTGTTCGCCGGTTCCATCGGCCGCACCGATTTGCCGGGCGGCGATTTCGATGTTCTAATCGGTTCAATTAAAAGCAAACTCTTTCCGTTGGGGGACGATACGTTGGTCTATCCCGGTCACGGCCCCGCCACCACCATCGGAATTGAACGGCGCACGAATCCATTTTTGATATGATGAATTAATTTTTAAGAGGAAGTTGATCGGTTATGGCGACTCAAATTACCTTACAGGACGTAAAAAAGAATCCGCAAGTGCAAGCGTATATTGACCGTGCGGATGAGTATTTGGCGGTGATCGGTTACACCGAGCACGGAACGCGCCACTGCAGTTTGGTGGCCAAAATGGCCCGCAACCTGTTGCTCAAACTGGGACGCTCGGAGCGGGAAGCGGAACTGTGCGCGATTTCGGGGTATCTGCATGATATCGGCAATGTTTTTAACCGCATCAATCATGCTTACACGGGCGCGGTTTTGGCGCATACTTTGTTGAAAGATATCGGCATGGACCCGCGCGAAATCACGGCCATTGTGGCGGCCATTGGCAGCCACGATGATAATGGCTTCGAGCCTGTCAGCAGCATCAGCGCCGGGCTCATCATTGCCGATAAATCGGACGTGCACCGCTCGCGGGTGCGCAATCCCGACATGATCAAATTTGATATTCACGACCGCGTCAATTACGCCGTCAACAAATCGTATTTGCAGGTGGACGCGGAAAATAAAACCATCACGCTATTTCTCACCATCGATGTTAAGATCGCTTCCGTGATGGAATATTTCGAGATTTTTCTGAACCGCATGTTGTACTGCAAACGCGCCGCCAATTTTCTTGGGTGCCAATTCCGATTGGTTGTGAACGACAACCCATTGTTGTAGAGGCGCTTCAGAAAAATAACTTGCAAATTATTGATTTTTTTTTTATAATTACGCTCAAAAAAGGGATAAATATTATCCCTTTTTGTTTGTTCTTTGACAATATTTGCTACCGCCTCTCATCCTGATCTAATCAATTGTAGTTTTTAAACGATTTGCATAGGAGTACAAAAATCACTTATGAGAAAGGAAATCATCATCAATTCCTCGATTGGTGAGACCCGGATTGCGATAGTAGAGGACGGCCGGCTGGCAGAGCTTTTTGTGGAACATCCGGAAAACGAGAGGATGGTCGGAGATATTTACCTGGGCAAGGTGGTCAATGTCGTAAAAGGCATGCACGCGGCGTTTGTGGATATCGGGCACGACCAGGACGCGTTTTTGCATTTCTCAGACATCGGCGACACCTTATCGGATTACCGCGCGTTCATAGACATCGACAACAACTATGAAAACGCCAAATCAAAATCCGAACGGCCCATTCCGAAAGAGGGACAGGAAATCCTGGTGCAAGTTATTAAAGAGCCCATTAGCAGAAAAGGCGCTCGCGTCTCCAGCGAGTTGTCGTTTCCCGGCAGATTTATCGTTCTGGTTCCCAATTCTGATATCATCGGCGTCTCAAAAAAAATCGGCAGCATCAAAGAAAAAAAACGGCTGAAAAATGTCATTCGCGCCATGAAGCCAAAGGGATTTGGCATCATCGTGCGCACGGTTGCCGAATATAAAAATGAGGATGCGCTGCGGGCCGATTTAGAGAGTCTGTTAAAAAAATGGCAAAAAATTGAAAAAAAACTGAAGCAGGTTAGGCCGCCGTCTCTGATTTACAAAGACGAAGCGATGGCCTCGAGCGTCATCCGCGATTTGTTTACCAACGATGTCACCCGGGTGATCATCGATTCAAAGAAGCTCTACCGTGAAATATTAGCCTACCTCGAAGATATCGCACCCAGTCTTGCCCATCGCGTGGAATACTTCAAAAGCCAGAAACCGATTTTCGATGTTTTTGGCATCGAAAGCGAAATTGATAAAAGTCTTGCCCGAAAAGTTTGGACGCCCAGCGGCGGATATATCATCGTTGATCATACTGAGGCGATGGTTGTCATCGACGTCAATAGCGGTAAATACATCAAAGGAAGGGAACCCGAGGAGAGCACGTTAAAAATCAATCTTGAGGCAGCGAAAGAGATCGCGCGACAATTGCGGCTGCGCGATCTGGGAGGGTTGATTGTCATCGATTTCATTGACATGACCGATCCCAACAACAAAAAGCGACTATATGAAGAATTCCGCCGCGAGCTGCGCAAAGACCGCGCTCAGTCAAGCATTCTGCCCATCAGCGACTTCGGCTTGATCGAAATGACGCGCGAGCGCATCCGGCCCAGCTTGCTGCATTCATTCAGCGAACGCTGCCCAACTTGCGAGGGCGTCGGGCGGGTCCTCTCAAGAAGCACGGTGCTAACAAAAATTGAGCGCTGGATCAAACGATTCAAAACCGAGCGCAGCGAGTGGTCGCTGAAATTGGTCGTGCATTCGTCCATCGCCGATTATGTCAGCGAGGGCTTCTTCAGCAAGATTAGAAAACTCATGTGGAAGTATCGGCTCAAAATCGAGGTCGTGAAAGACGATTCGCTGCGCCCCGAGCAATTCAGAATCCTCTTGAAAAAAGACGACGCCGATGTTACCGATCAATTCTTGTCATAACTTTGAAAACGTTAATCGCGGAGAAAAATATGTATGCAATTGTTGACATTGCGGGCCAGCAGTTCAAGGTAATCAAAGATCAAAAACTGGTGGTCCCCAAAATTCAGGGTAAAGAAAACGAGGAGGTGCTGCTGGATAAGGTGTTGCTGGTGGCCGATAAAGGCAAAGTGACGGTGGGCCAACCCATCATCGAAGGCGCCAGCGTCAAAGCAAAAATTTTGGGATTCGAGCGCGGCAAGAAAATCATGGTGTACAAAAAGAAGCGCCGCAAAGGCTACGAAGTGAAACGCGGCCACCGTCAGGATTTCACTTCCATTATGATTAAAAGCATTAAAGCAAAAGCATCCGCAAAGGAGGAAAAATAACATGGCTCATAAAAAAGGTGTAGGCAGTTCTAAAAACGGCCGCGACAGCAACCCGCAATTTCTCGGCGTCAAGCGCTTTGACGGCCAACTTGTGAACGCCGGCAGCATTTTGGTACGGCAGCGCGGCACGCGCATTCAGCCCGGCGAGAACGTCGGAGTGGGCAGAGACGATACACTGTTTGCGTTGAGCGCGGGGGTGGTGAAGTTCGAAAGAAGCGGACGCTACAAGAAGAAAGTAAGTGTCCTGGCAAAAGAGTGAGCGCGGCAGATTTTTTGCGAGCAAGTCGTGGAAGCTAAAAAGCGGCAAACAAGCCGCTTTTTTAGTTTTAAACCCGCTTCAACAAATATTATGCCACCACTGGGAATTTGGTCTTGACAATCCCGGCGAATTGTTTTATATTAGCCTGTCATTTTCAGCGATGTTGTTATGCCAATTACCTTAGAACAGGTTGCTGAGGTCGCCGCTCTGGCAAAGCTAGCGTTTAACGGCGAGCAAACGGCAAAGCTCACCAAGGAGCTTGATCAAATCGTCGCTTATGTTGACAAGCTGAACGAGCTGGATACCAGCAACATAGCGCCGACTTCTCATGTGTTTGATTTGAAGAATGTATTTCGTGATGACGAAGTGGAGACCTGGCTTTCTCAGGAGGAGGCGGTGAAGAATGCGCCGCGTAAAAAAGCCGGATACTTCAGTGTACCAAAAGTGATCGGATAATCATCGCTGGAATGAAAGAATCTCAAAATACTCAAACGATAACGTGGCGGTCAACGAACACACAAAGTACATTTTTATAACGGGTGGAGTTGTTTCATCTTTAGGCAAGGGAATTGCCTCAGCTTCCATCGGTCTCATCCTCAAATCCCGAGGACTCAAATTAACTATCCTCAAACTTGATCCCTACCTCAACGTCGATCCCGGCACCTTGAGCCCCTACCAACACGGCGAAGTGTACGTCACCAACGACGGCGCGGAGACCGACCTCGATCTCGGCCATTACGAGCGCTTCATCGACGAGGATATGACGCAGAAAAACAACGCCACCACCGGGCAAATTTACTACACGGTGATCAGCAAAGAACGGCGCGGCGATTACCTGGGCAAGACTGTGCAGGTCATCCCACACATCACCGACGAAATTAAAAACCGCATTCGCCAGGCCGGACGCGACGACGTGATCTACGACTGCGTGATCGTGGAGGTGGGCGGCACTGTGGGTGACATCGAGAGCCTGCCGTTTCTCGAAGCCATTCGTCAATTATGCCTCGAAGTAGGCCACGAAAATTCTTTGAATGTCCATTTGACGCTGGTGCCCTATATCAAAGCCGCGGGTGAATTTAAAACCAAGCCCACCCAGCATTCGGTGATGCGGCTGCGCGAAATTGGAATTCAACCGGATATTCTGCTCTGCCGCTGTGAATCCCACCTGGACCAGGCCTCCCGAGAAAAGATCGGCCTATTCTGCAGCGTGCCCAAACACGCGGTGATCGAAGCCCGCGATGTCTCAAGCATTTACGAAGTGCCCTTGATTTTTGAAGAAGGCGGTGTGGGCGACATCATTGCGAAAAAGCTCGGTTTGAAAACCAAAAAGTCCGATCTCAGCCGCTGGCGGGAATTTGTGGAAAAAGTTAAGCAGCCGCAGCGGCGCGTCAAAATTGCCATTTGCGGCAAATATGTGGATTTGATCGATTCCTACAAAAGCATCATCGAAGCGTTCGTGCACGCCGGCGTGGCTAACGACGCGCAGGTGGATTTGAAATGGGTGGATTCCGAGGAACTGGAAAAAATTGGTCCGGCGGCGTTGTTGCAGGACGTCTCCGGTCTGCTCATCCCCGGCGGATTTGGCCAGCGCGGCATCGAAGGCAAAGTGGCCGCGGCGAAATTTGCCCGCGAAAGAAAATTGCCGTTCTTCGGAATCTGCCTCGGCATGCAGTGCGCCATCATCGAATTCGCACGCAACGTTTGCGGGCTCGCCGACGCCCACGGCTCGGAATTTTCGCCCAACACCGAATATCCCGTTGTCGATCTGATGGAAGATCAAAAACGCATTCACCACCTCGGCGGCACCATGCGGCTCGGCGCCTTCGATTGCCAACTCAAGCCGGGAAGTTTGGTTGCAAAAATTTATCAAACGAATCTGATCCGCGAGCGCCACCGCCACCGCTACGAAGTCAACAATCACTACGTCCGCGACTTCGAGCGCAAGGGCATGTTGGCTACGGGCATCAACCCACAAACCGATCTGGTTGAAATCATCGAGCTAAAGGATCATCCGTGGTTCATTGGCGTGCAGTTTCACCCGGAGCTGAAATCGCGCGTGCTCAGCCCGCACCCGCTTTTCAAGGAATTTGTGCGCGCCGCGGTAGCGCACCAAGACCAGCATCTCAAAACGCATGAAATGGTTGAATGAAACGCTTCAAACTCTTCTTGTTGATTTTGTGTGCATTGCTTTGGAGCTGCCAGACCCGGCAGGATTTGGCATCGAACGCCGCGGAAGGCAACGAAACTCCGGATCAGGAAAGTTGGAACGCCCAGATAACCACCACCGCCAACGGCAAGCTCGGGTCGAAAATTAATTACGGCTACCTGCAGAAATTTTCCAAAAAAAGACTCGTCAAGCTTTCCGAGGGAGTGGAAGTCGATCTTTACGATGACGACGGCCAGCACGTCTCGAATGTCATCTGCAAAGAAGCGATTTTGAATGAAGACGCCAACACCTTGGAATTGCTTGGCGATGTGGCAGTGGCTTCGGACAACGGCCTGCAGGTGAACACCGAAAAACTTTTCTGGCGCGAGCAGCAGGGCAAAATCACTTCCAGCGAGCTGGTGCGGGTGATCACCGCCGACAACGACACGATTTTCGGCGTCGGCTTCGAGGCGGAGGCGTCGCTGGAAAACTGGACCATTTTGAAGCCCTGGGGCGTAACCCAGAAAAAATTAAATTTGAAGTTAAATGAAACTCAGGACGATAGCTCCAATTCGCAGCGCTAAATTCATTTTCGCGGCTGCGTTGATTTCGGCGAGCGTGCTCCTGAGCCAGGAGGCCGGCGAGCGCCTGCGTTTGATTCACGCCGACGTCTTGAAACGCGAGACCGTCCACGGTCGCGCCATTCAGAAACTGCAGGGCAACGTGGAGTTTCAGCAAGGCCAGACCAACATCCGCTGCGATCTCGCGACGCAAATTTTTGAACACGATCCCGCCGCACTCATTGGCAACGTCAAAATCATCGATGACAAGCGCCAGCTTTTTGCCGATACGGTTTATTTTTATCAAAAAGAAAATAAACAGGTCGCGCTGGGCAACGTGGTCAGCATCACCGAATCGGACACCACTCGCGCCCATCGCGTTAGTTATTTTGAAAAAGAAAACAAAATCGTTTCCGAAAACGACGTTCGCATCGCCAACGTGAAAGATCGAACGATTGTGACTGGCGGCATCGCGGAATATTTTCGCGATCAAAAATATGGCAAAATTTTGCTGAACCCGGCGCTGGTGAAATTGGACAGCCTGCGACAGGTTACGATGACTATCAGCGGAGACACGATGGAGGTGTTTGAAGGCGGCAAACGGGTGCTGGTGAAGGGCAACGTCAAAATCCACCAGGAAGAAGCGGACGCCGTTTGCGGGCGGGTAGAATATTTCAAAGACGAAAAACGCGCGCTGCTGGCGGAGAAACCGACGGTGGTGCATTCCAATCAAAATATTAGCGGCGACACCTTGATGTTATATTTTGAGGACGAAGTTTTGTCGCGGGCGTTTGTCGCTGGGAATGCGCTGGCCACTTCCGAAGCCGACACCTTGAACAAAGGCCGCTGGGTGAATAAGTTGAGCGGCGAGACCATGAATTTTTATTTTGAGAAAAAGAAACTGGTGCGCGCGATTATTGAAAATCGCGCGACCAGCCTGTTTCACGTGATTGAAAACCAGCAATACAAGGGGGTCAACGAGGTCTCCGGCGATCGCATTGAAGTTTATTTGGAAGAGGGGGCGGTGCAGCGGGTCAAAGTGATGAGCGATCCGGAATTTTCCAAAGGCATCTATTCGCCGCCGCGAAGCTGAACTTGCGAAAGAATTCTAAACATGCTCAGAACAGATGGACTGGTGAAGATTTACAAACGGCGCAAGGTCGTCGATGGCGTCAGCATCAGCGTCGAGCGCGGGGAGATCGTCGGCCTGCTCGGCCCCAACGGCGCTGGCAAGACCACGACCTTTCACATGATCACCGGTATGATTCGCCCGCATCGCGGCAGCATTTTTTTAGAAGAGCAGGACATCACCCGCCTGCCGATGTACAAACGGGCGCGCCTGGGGATTGGCTATCTCTCTCAAGAGCCTTCAATCTTTCGGCGATTGACGGTTGAACAAAACCTGATGGCAATTTTGGAGACGCTTAATTTATCCAAAGAGGAACGCCGCCGCCGGCTAAACGCTTTGTTGGAGGAGCTCAATCTGACGCGCCTGGCCCAGCAAATGGCCTACACGCTCTCCGGCGGAGAACGGCGGCGGGTTGAAATCACCCGCGCGCTGGTGGTGAGCCCAAAGTTCATTCTGCTGGATGAGCCGTTCGTGGGCGTCGATCCCATTGCGGTGGAGGAAATTCAAAACATTGTGCAGAGGCTGAAAGACAAGAACATCGGCGTGCTGATTACCGATCACAACGTTCACGAAACGTTGTCCATCACGGATCGCGCCTATCTGCTTTATGATGGGGTCATTCTAAAATCCGGCACCGCCGATTTTTTAGCCAACGATCCGGCGGCGTTAAAATTATATTTAGGCGAGAGATTTAAATTGAATCGATAAAAGAAATGTTTATATTAGTACTCGCAATAAATTAGGATGAGAATCGTGACATGCCAAATTTAGTTCAACGACTGAGCTTGCAATTAAAACAGTCTCCGCAGCAGGTTTTGTTGTCTTCACTTTTGCAGCTCCCGATTTTGAGTTTGGAACAGAAGATCAAAATGGAGCTGGAAATGAATCCCCTGTTGGAAGTGGATGAATTGCTGGAAACTGAATTGGCTGAGGAACTCGATGAGGAGCCGGATCTGTCATTGGAAGTGGACAGCAACGACAAAGAGGCCGACAGCGACGTTGAGAAGTCGGAGGATGCCATTGATGATTTCGAAAAGGAAGAAGTTGACTGGGACAGCATTCTAAACGACGAGGACAATTACGAATTCAAGCTGCCGCGGGAAGACAACTCCGAAGTCTTCGAGCGGCCCGAAGTGGCGCAAACCACTCTGCCGGAACATTTGCTCAATCAGCTCCACATGACCAGTCTTAACGAAAAGGAGATGATAATTGGGGAATACATTATTTGGAGCATCAACGAAGACGGATATTTGACTTACACCGTGGAGAACATCGCCGAGAATCTCGACGTCGATAAAGAGACGGTCGAGAAGGTTTTGAAAACCATTCAACGTTTTGACCCCTCGGGCATTGGCGCGCGCACGCTGCAAGAATGCCTGCTGATTCAAATGCAGGAGAAGCAGCCGGACAACAAAATCGCCATCGAAATTCTCAAAGAAAATTTTGATGATTTCACCAACAAGCGCTACGAGAAAATCGCCAAGAAGATGAACATCTCGCTTGATGACATTCGCCTGGCCATCGAAGAAATCACCAAACTCAACCCCAAGCCCGGCGAGGGCTATGTGCTCTTTCATCAAAATGTGATTGTGCCGGATTTGGTGGTGGAACGAGATAACGAGGGCGGCTTCCGAGTCATCATGAACGATTGGAACATCCCTCATCTTCGCATCAACAACTCCTACAAAAAGCTTCTGCTCGATAAAAAGAACTCCAGCAAAGAAACCCGCGATTACATCCGCCAGAGCCTCGAATCCGCGCGCTGGCTCATCAACTCCATTCACCAGCGCCGCGCCACGATTTTGAGAGTCATGGAAACCATCATCGAAAAGCAGCGCGACTTTTTCGAGTTCGGCAAAGAGCATCTCAAGCCGATGATCCTCAAAGACATCGCCGAAGAAATTGGGATGGATATTTCTACCATCAGCCGTGTCACCAACGGCAAGTACGTGCAAACGGAGTACGGCGTGTTTGAGCTTAAATATTTTTTCAGCGAGCGCATCAAGAGCGACGTCGGCGAAGATGTTTCCAACAAAATCATTAAGAATTTAATCAAAGAAATCATCGAAAAAGAAGACCCCAACAAACCACTGAACGACCAGCGCATCGCGGTGATGTTGAAGGCCAAAGGCTTCAACGTCGCCCGGCGCACGGTTGCCAAATACCGCGAACAAATGATGATTCCGGTTTCGCGCTTACGTCGAAAAATATAATTCATGAAACTTATCAAAAGCACCACGATTTTGGGCGTACGCCACAAAGGCAAAAGCGCCATGGGCGGCGACGGCCAGGTCACCTTTGGCGACGCCGTCCTCAAAATGAAAGCCAAAAAAATCCGCAAAATTTATAACAATGCCGTTTTGGCGGGTTTCGCCGGCGCTTCCGCAGATGCGTTTACCCTGTTCGAAAAATTTGAAGGACGACTGGAGCAATACAGCGGCAACCTCTCGCGCGCGGCGGTGGAGCTGGCAAAAGAGTGGCGAACCGATCGCTTTCTGCGCCGGCTGGAAGCGCAGCTCATTGTGATGGATAAGAAAAGCATGTTTCTCATTTCCGGCACCGGCGACGTCATCGAGCCGGATGACAACATCATTGCCATCGGCTCGGGCGGGGGATATGCTATGGCCGCCGCCAGCGCGCTGGCGCAATTTTCTAATTTACCGGCGAAAGGCATTGTGGAGGAGTCCCTTAAAATCGCTGCCGGCATCTGCATTTACACGAACCTCGATCTGACCATCGAAGAATTATAATCACTGGAACGCGCATGCAAGATATTAAGGAATTTACTCCGCGTCAAATTGTTCAGGAATTGGATAAGTATGTCATTGGTCAGGCGAAGGCGAAGAAGTCCGTAGCCATCGCGCTGCGCAACCGCTGGCGGCGGCTGCAAGTGGGGGATGATTTGCGCGAAGAAATTTATCCCAACAATATTATTCTCATCGGCCCGACGGGCGTGGGAAAAACCGAGATCGCCCGACGGCTGGCCAAGCTTGCCAATGCCCCGTTCATAAAAGTGGAGGCTTCAAAGTTCACTGAGGTGGGGTACGTGGGCCGCGACGTCGAATCCATCATTCGCGATCTGGTGGATCTGGCGGTGTCGATGGTGAAATCCGAGAAAACCGCTGAAGTGCAGGAGCTCGCGGAAAAACACGCGCAGGAGCGATTGCTGGAGTTGTTGCTGCCGCCGCGCCCCAAAGTTAAAAAAATGGCCGAGGCAGACAACTCCAATTCAGACGAGGCGGAAGAGCGGCACAAGCGCAGTCGCGAAAAGCTGAAACAGCAACTCGAAAATGGCGAGTTGGAAGAGCGCATGGTGGAGTTGGATGTGAACGCCGAACAATTTCCGTTGATGCAAATCATCTCGCCCATGGGCGTTGAGGAGATGGGGGTGAACCTGCAGGATTTGTTTGGCGGCATGATGCCGAAAAAAACCAAGCGCCGTAAAATGAAAATTTCCGAAGCGCGCAAGTACCTGACCCAAGAAGAAGCGCAGAAGCTGATCGACATGGAGCAGGTGGTGCAAGAAGCCATCCAGCGGGCGCAAAATTCCGGTATTGTGTTCTTGGATGAAATCGACAAAATTGCCGGTGAAGATAACAGCGCTGGCCCGGATGTCTCGCGCGAGGGAGTGCAGCGGGACTTGCTGCCAGTGGTGGAGGGCACCAGTGTATTCACTAAATACGGCATGGTGAAAACCGACCACATTCTGTTCATTGCCTCAGGCGCGTTTCATGTTTCCAAGCCGTCGGATCTCATTCCGGAATTGCAGGGGCGTTTTCCCATCCGCGTGGAGTTGGAAAAACTCACCGCGGCAGATTTTATTCGCATTTTGACGGAGCCGGAAAACGCGCTCATCAAACAGTACACCGCGCTCATGAAAACCGAAGGCGTAGAACTGGAATTCACGGAGGACGCTATTGAGGAGATCGCCGACATCGCCAGTCAGGTGAACAACCGAACCGAGAACATTGGCGCGCGGCGGCTGCACACGGTGATGAACGCGCTGCTGGAGGATTATTTGTTTCAAGTGCCGGACAAGAAAGTGAAGCACGTCAAAATCACCCGCGAGATTGTACGCAAGACGCTGCAGGATATTGTGGAGGATGAGGATCTGAGCCGGTATATTTTGTAGTCAACAAATGAAGTATTGTGAAGATGCGGAAGAGCTGTTTAACAAATTGGAAATTTGATGTTAAAACCCGCATTTGCTAAGCAGTTTGACCGTGATTTAAAAAGAATGTTAAAACGTTACAAAGGCCGTCGCGAATGTCACATTGAGCCGGATTGGCTGAAATTGACGCGAACCAAATCATTTTTGAAAGAACAGGAACCCATTCTGATTTAATTCTTATCAGGAGCGCTGAACTTTGCACAAAGATTTCCTTTCCATCGCCGATTTAACCCGAGACGAAATTTTCGAAGTCTTCGATCTCGCCCGCGATCTCAAAGCCAAGCAAAAAGCCGGTTCGCCTCATCGTTATCTTGAAGGCAAAACCCTGGCGATGATTTTTCAAAAGCCGTCGGCGCGCACGCGCGTGTCGTTCGAGGTCGGCATGTTTCAATTGGGCGGCCACGCCCTCTATCTCGGTCCCAACGACATTCAAATTGGCAAGCGCGAGTCCATTGGCGATGTGGCGCAGACGCTTTCCCGCTACGTTGATCTGATCATGGCGCGCTTGTTCGGCCACGAAGACATTTTGGAATTGGCGAAATTTGCCTCCGTGCCGGTGATCAACGGGTTGACCGATCTGCTGCACCCCTGCCAGATCATGGCCGACCTCTTCACTATTTATGAAAAGCGTGATCCGAAATCCAAATTGAAAATTGTTTATATCGGCGACGGCAACAACGTCGCCAACTCGTGGCTCAACATCGCCGCGAAAATTCCCATGACGCTTCATCTGGCCGTGCCGCAGGGTTATGAACCCAATTCTGAAATTTTAACCCGCGCGCAGAAAAGCGGCGTCAGTGAGATTCAAATTCTGCGCGATCCCAAGCAAGCCGCCAAAGACGCCGACGTTCTTTACACGGACGTCTGGGCCAGCATGGGGCAGGAGCACGAAGCCGAAAAGCGTAAGGTTGCATTCAAAGGCTATCGCATCGACGGCGAGCTGATGAACGTCGCGAAGCCGGATTCTCTGGTGATGCACTGTCTGCCCGCCCATCGCGGCGATGAAATCACCGACGAGGTCATCGACGGGCCGAATTCGATCGTGTTTGATGAAGCGGAAAATCGCCTGCACGTGCAGAAGGCCATCATGGTTAAGTTAGGCAGCAGGAGTGCAGTGCTTTAGCATTGCAAAACTAAAGTTTTGCACTCCGGGTTGGATGCGAAATGAAAATTCTTCATTTTGCGGCTGAAAATTTTGCCCGCGTTCCCGCCAACTTGGTTAAAGCTGAAAGAAAGCTGGGACACACGAGTTATCTGGCGACCCTCTACAAAACGTTTCAAAAATACAACGATGAAGATTTCTGCCTTGACCTGCCGTTTGTGGCCACAAATTATCTAAAATGGTGGAAAAAGTACGCCTCTCCCAAAAACTCCGCGCTCACGAATTTGCGGCGGCGCGCCAACGGGCCGCCAGTGTGGAAACCAGCGCATGCCCTTGAGGCCCTCATGATCAAAGCGCGTGATCTTATTTGGGAGCCCAAAGTCAGAGCGTTCTTGAAATCAATCGCTATCGATTCTTTTGATCTGATATTTCTCGACGGCGGCCTGGGTTTTTTGCGCAGCGGCAAAATCGTGCGCGAGCTTCGTGATCAAGGCAAGCGGATCGTCGTTTGTTATTACGGCAGCGATTTGCGCACCCGAGGCATCATCCCGCAGATTGACGAATTAGCCGAGCATCGCTTCACGTTCGAATTTGATCACACCCTGATCGACCCCAACCTGACCTTCCTACTTTTTCCGTTTGCGTTGGAGTTTGAATTCCCGCCGCGCAATCATTCTAATCGCATTCGAATCGGCCACGCGCCCACCAACCGCAGCGCCAAAGGAACGGACGCGATCTTGAAGCAATTAGAGAGCTTGAGAAAACGCTTCGACATTGAAATCGTCCTCATTGAAAACCTCCCGCACGCCGAGGCGTTGCAGCTCAAAGCCAGTTGCGATTTGTTTGTGGACACGGTGGGCGAACTCGGTTACGGCGTCAACAGCCTCGAGGCTCTGGCCATGGGCATCCCGACGGCGGTGGAGATTTTGCCGGACTTCGAGGCGGTGTTGGGCACGCATCCGTTTATCAATGTTTCGTCAAATACCATTGCTGAAAAATTGGCGCCTTTTATCGAGTCGGCAGATTTAAGGGCAGAGTGGGGAAGAAGAGGAAAGGAGTGGGTGAAAACCCGGCATGACCCGGTCCGCGTTGCCAGCGAGATTCTCGTTCAGATTGGGGAATACGAAGCGCAAAGCAAAATAGCATAAGCGAATTGTGCTCTTTCCGCCCTGCGTTTCTGCAAATTCACAGCTTGATTCTCAGCGTATTGCGCATGATGGTTTTCGCGTCGAAGGTTTCTTTGAACGCGATAAGATTGGTATTGGGGGTCATCGGGTTGCTGGCTGACGTGTCCTGCGATACTCCGATATCGACATAGCGATAGCCATTTTCGGTAGCGAATTTGACAACCTCATACATTGCGCGATGAATGGGTTTGTGTTCGGCGTATTCGTACAACATCATGTTGTAAAAGCAAAGCGCCACGCGGTCGTTGCACAAAAACACCAGCGAGCCAGCGATGGGTTTATTTTTGTAAAGCACCATAAACAGTTTCAAGTTACTCGGCAGCAATTCTCGCAGTCGAAGCAGGTCCTCAAATGAATGCGTCGGTTTCACGTTATGCTTGCTTAGATTCCGCAGCAGGATCGGGTAAAAGGCCTCATAATCCTCACTGAGCTCAGCGTGTAGATCCGGATTGCGCAAAGTTTTTCGGACGTAATTTCGCACGGAAGCCTGGAAGCGGCCGATGATATCGGTCGCGGGATCCAACTTGATGGCGCTGGAAATGTAGTGGGTCTCGTAGTGAAAGCCCTGCCAGAGCATAGCGAAGTCGAGGTTTTGATTGGGAAATTTTTCGTAGATCATCGGCGCGGAGGTGAGCATGAATTCTTTGAAGCCCTGTTGGCGCCCGTAATCGAGAAGGTTGGAGACCAATTGCATCGCGGCTGAAAATTTGAGATCCGGGGTTACAATACTTCCGAAGCTTGCACCTACTGGCGACTCGAAGACGCCGTCCCGCAATTGGCCGGGGAGCACGGCCACTATTTTTTGTTCGTTTAGAAAAATTAGGTGGTGGAATTTAAATTTGCCGGGACGATGATAGTCCAAAAACCTCTGAAGATGAAACATCGTGCCGTTGTTTGATTTCAGAACGAACTCATCCCATTCGTCTCTAAATTGCTCACAATATTCAATGATTTGCATACTGTTGCTCCAAGTTGTCGAGGTGAAAAATAAGTATTGCCGTGTTCTTTTCCAAGAAGATTGTTTTTCGAATGCAAAAAGTGATTGACAATTAGGGAAATAGATTTATTTTTTATCAAATCGGATGAGCAATGAATCAATTCGCCCAAAAACTGCAGCGTAATTTTATTCGCGGGCTGGAGCGATCGCTGAATCGCCAGCCGCTCAGCCGCGATGAATTCCGGCGCGCCCAAATTCGCCGGATTCTAATTGTGAGCATCCATGACAGCCTGGGCGATTTGTTGCTGGCGACGCCGGCGCTGCGGGCGGTTCGGCAGCGTTTCCCGCGGGCGCACATCGCCGTTGTTGCACAGGCCGAACATGCCGAGGCGCTGTCCGGCAATGTTTTTGTCAACAAAGTGATTCCATTTTATGGGAATTGGCGGCACTGGCCGTTCAAAAAAATCGCTGCGTTCATAAAATCGCTGCGCCGTCGTTTTGATCTCGCCATCGTGCTCAACGCCAAAGCTCATTCTCTCGCCGGCGATCTCATCGCCGTTGCCAGCCGCGCCCGCTACATCTTGGGAGCCGAACGCCCGCTTCTTCCCGGTGCAACCTGGAATTATTTTTATAATTTGCTGGCGCCGGCTGCCGACAACAAAAAGCATGACAGCGAGCGGTATCTTGAAATTGTTCGCTATCTCGGCATGGATACCGAGGAGCTCGCGGAGGTCATGGTGCTCAGTAAGCAGGAGAAGGAATGGGCAAGGAATTTTTTGGCCGAGCACGGCGGCCGCCCGGACGATTTGATCATCGGCTTTCACATTAGCGCCGACAGCGCCGCCAAACAGTGGGGGATGAAAAATTTTTTGCAGGTTGCCCGTTACCTGACGGCGCATCACGGCGCAAAAGTTTTTGTCTCCTGGGATGAATCGCAGCAGGCCCTTGGCCGCCAATTCTTGAGTGCCCTGCCGTTCCCGGCCATTACGCTGGCGGGGCTGCCGCTGCGCAGTCTCGCCGCCGCGTTCTACCTTGCGGATGTTCTCGTCTGCAATGACTCCGACGTTATGCACCTCGCCGCCGCTGTTGGTACTCCATTAGTTGCAATTTATTGCAGCTCCTCTCCGGAACGCTCGAAGCCCATCGGCCCGGAATTTATGGCCGTGAAGGCGGCGGGCGACTCTGCTGCGGAAGTTGAGATGGTGATCGAGAACGTACAAAAGCTTTTGGCCAGCCATCCCAAGCACATCCGATTTGGTGTAGATGATTTCGATATTTCGGATGAGGTTCTGAACGATTACCTCGATATCCTCAACACTTCTGACGAGTAGCGCCAATGGAAGCGGGACTCTGCGAAACCTGCGCATACGCTGCCCTGGTGCGCAACAAGCGCGGCAGCGTTTTCTTGAGGTGTGAATATTCGCAGATCGATCAGGCATTTGACAAATACCCCAAGCTGCCGGTATTAGCTTGCAAGGCCTATGTGAAAAAAAACAGCAATAAAGTGGAGGAACCCATCATGAAAATTCAAGAAATTTTAGGCGCAAAGGGAGGAAACGTTATAACGATTCATTCCGACAAAACGGTGCACGACGCTGTTAAAATTCTCGTCAAGCATAACATCGGCTCGCTGTTAGTTCTGGATAACGAAGAAAAACCGGTGGGAATCATCACGGAACGCGATATCCTGCGGGAGTGCGCCGAACGCGATAATAAATTACGAACCACCAAAGTCAAGGATGTGATGACTAAAGACTTAATCATCGGGGTTCCGGACGACGATCTCGATTATACCATGGGCATTATGACTAAAAATCACATTCGCCACCTGCCAATTATGCAGCACCACAAAGTGGTCGGCATGATTTCCATCGGCGATTTGGTCAAAGCGCAATTGGATGAGCAGGAATACACCAACCGCTATCTGAAGCAATACATGTTTGGCCATTAAGAAATATTGCTTGACTATCAGAAAAGAAATTCATAAACTACGCACGTTTTGATTCAAACCTAAAAGGCCTGCTTTCTGAAACTCTACCCGAACAATTTTTAAACGCGACTCGCAGGGGAAAACACAGAACCAGGATGGCATCCATCGTCAAAGCCTTCTCATTTGCTTACGAAAACGGCAACCCGCAAATCGGCGTTGAAATTGACGGCCAATCATACAATTTTTCTCTGGCGTGGGAGTTGTATAAACAATTTCAAAGCCAGGGCAAGGGGCCTCGGCTCGATTTTCTCCAGATTATGGTGGAAGCCGACTTCTTCCACTTGGAAACCTTTCAAGAAGTGTTCTCCACGCTCAAGGAAATTCGCCCACTGGATGATTTAAAAATTAAAAAAGCCTTTCGATTTAACCCACCCATCGGGCGGCCGCAAAAAATTTTGTGTATAGGAAGAAACTATCCCGCCCACGCGCAGGAGTTAGGAAACCCCGTCCCCGAAGAGCCGATCTTGTTTGCGAAATCACCGTCGTCGTTAATCGCTCACAACGAAACCATTCGCTTGCCGCGGGGCGTTGGGCGGGTGGATTTTGAGGGCGAATTAGCCGTGGTGATGGGCAAGCGCGCCGCCCAGGTTTCGGAAAAAATGGCTTTCGAGCTGCTCGCCGGATTCAGCATTTTAAACGACGTCACCGCGCGCGAGCTGCAGAAAAAAGACATCAAAGACGGGAAACCGTGGTTCCGCTCCAAAAGCTTCGACGCCTTCTGCCCCTGCGGACCGTACCTCGTTCCCAAAGCCGCCATCGCTGATTATCGGCAATTGCAGTTGACGGTGCGGGTTAACGGCATCATCAAACAACAGGCGAGGCTTTCGGAAATGTCATTCGATGTGCCGGCGATCATCGCCTATTTTTCAAAGCACTGCACGCTGGAGCCGGGCGATATTATCGCCACCGGCACGCCGGCCGGCGTGGGGCCGTTGAGCAGCGGCGATACGGTCGAGTGCGAAATCACCCAAATCGGGACGCTTTCAAATTTAGTTCAGTAATTTAAAAGTGGCGGACGACGAAGCAATTTCCAGTTTGAGATGGCTTCGCTCCCTACGGTCGCTACGCGATGACAAATAAAAACCTCATTATTCGATCACTAACCAGGAAGGAGGACTTGATGAGGCAAAAATCATTTGTGTGGGTTTTCGCTTTGTTCATTTCATTGACAGCGGGCTGGCTGCTTTTGACAGCCGGCAGCGAGGCCCAAAAAGAAGTGCTGATTAAATTTTCCCCGCAGGTCAACAGCCAGCAAATTGATTCGTTGAGCTCGGCGTGGGGATTGAGTCGGGTAAAATCGATCAAGGAGATCAACGTCGAGGTGTTTGAAGTCGCTTCCGAAAACACCATCAATCAAGTGGTGCAGTTAGCCAGCGCATCCCCTTATGTAGTGTATGTCGAACCGGCGGCGACGGTGCGGACGATGTCTCCCGAACCCGAGCCAACGGCGGCCACCCAGCCGGCGCCGCTTGCCGATTACAAAGCAGGCGAAGTGATCATTAAGTTTAAGTCAACGGCGACCGTCAGCGACACGACTTTTATCCACGCCGGGTTGCGCGTTATCAAAAGCTTCGACGCTATCGGCGTTTATAAATGCGCCATCACGGATGACAAACCGGTGACGGACGTTCTGCTCAAATGCAACGCTGATGATGACATCGAATATGCCGAGCCGAATTACATTTACCGCACCTTCGTCACGCCCAACGATCCCCGCTTCTCGGAACTTTACGGCATGACCATCATCGATGGGCCAGCGGCGTGGGACGTACAGACCGGCAGCAAATCCGTGATTGTGGGCGTCATTGACACGGGCGTCGATTATGAGCATGAAGATTTGGAAAACAACATGTGGACGAATCCCGGTGAATCCGGCAGCGGCAAAGAAAACAACGGCGTGGACGACGACGGCAACGGCTTCGTGGATGATTTTCGCGGCTGGGATTTTATCAACGACGATAACAATCCTTTTGATGATAACCAGCACGGAACTCACGTCTCCGGCAGCGTTGGTGCCGAAGGCAACAATTCCAGAGGTGTGGTCGGCGTGAACTGGAACGTTTCCATCATGGCGTTGAAATTTCTCGGCGCCGATGGCAGCGGCACCACCGATGACGCGGTTTCGGCGATCATTTACGCAACCAACATGGGCGCGAAAGTGCTCAGCAACAGTTGGGGCGGCGGCGGCCGCTCACAGGCGCTGGAAGACGCCATCAAATATGCCAACGATCACGGTGTGCTGTTTATTGCGGCGGCTGGCAACGAAAGCAGCGACAATGATCGTTTCGCGACTTATCCGGCCAATTACCAGGTTGCCAACGTCGTTTCGGTAGCCGCCAGCACCAGCGGCGATGGGTTGGCGTCGTTCTCAAATTATGGAAGAAGAACCGTGCATCTGGCGGCGCCCGGCAACAACATTCTGAGCACGGTTCCCAACGATCGTTACGCGCGTTTGAGCGGCACTTCCATGGCCACTCCCCACGTTAGCGGTGCCATGGCGTTAGTGTGGGCGCAGTTTCCGGCGCACTCGGCTATGCAAATCAAAAACCGGGTTTTAGGTTCAATTGATCGCAATTCGACTTTTGCCGATCGCACAATCACCGGCGGCCGCCTGAACGTGAACCGCGCGCTATCAACCAACCCGATCATTGCCAACACCACGCGCCTAGACAATACTTTGGATGAAACCGGCCCCTATGTGGTGGAAGCCGACGTCCTTGACGACGGCGGCATCCAAAGCGCAACTTTGACCTACCAGGTCGGTAGCGCCAGCGCGGTGCAAGTTCCCATGACCAACACCGGCGACGACCACTACCGCGGACAAATCCCGGGGCAGACGCTGGGCAGCACCATCGTCTATTTTGTCTCCGCGGTGGATAATGCCGGCAACAACACCCGCGACAGCAATTTCACCTTTTCGATTGCTGAGCCTACCAACGGCGGCGGCTGCTGCGGCAAGCCCGCCATCGACGTGGCGATTGCAAACAGCGCCATGCGCACTACCGTCAACTCCGCGCTCAATCTTTCGATTTTCTTATTGCCGCTGGTGGCGCTCAAGTACGTCTCGGCGCGACGCAAAAAACGCAATTAAAATTCGGAAAACCGCATCCAAAGCAAAGCCTCCGTTTGAATTGCAAGCGGAGGCTTTTTGTTTTTCGGAAAAATCGAAATAAAATACCGAAAGACACTGAAAAGCACCGAATCTCGCTTTGCCGTTGCGCAAACGGGCGCAAAGAAAAGGTTTATTTCTTTAGCAACCTTTGCGCCTCCCTTGCGATCTTTGCGGTTCAGCCGTATGGTCTTTTCGGTGTGCTTCGGTGTTGGGATAAAAAGATAAAATTATGACTTGCGTTTTGCGCGAAAAGCGTTTAGCTTTAAAGCGATCGAATTTCAGATCAGACAGGATAGTTATGAGAGTTAGCAAAATCTGGTTTGTGATATGCGTTTCGTTCTCGTTTGTTGGTTTTTATAATCTGTTTTTGACCTCCGGTGAGAACGGCGCCCCATCTATTCATTACGCTTTGAGCGTTGATGATCCATACGCACAATTTTTTAACGTAACCATCGCAGTTGAGAACCCCGGTCGCGAGCGCCTGATTTTTCGCATGCCGCGCTGGTCGCCGGGCGCGTACCGCATCCGCAATTACGCGGACAACGTCGTCGCCTTTGCTGCCCACAACCGCAATGGCAAAAAGCTGAACGTTCAGAAAGTCAGCGAAGATGGCTGGCAGGTGGTTCCCTCCGGAGATTTTCTCGAGGTGAGTTATCAGGTGGAGCCCGCCTATGAAACCTGGTCGCAGACGGCGCTGGACACCCATTACGCGCTGGTGGAGGGCCCCAGCGTGTTGATGTACCTCGACGGAAAAACCCATCTGCCAGCGACGGTTGAATATCGTGTTCCGCAAAACTGGGGCGTCGCATCTCCCCTCAAACCCCTGTCCAAGCTCAACCAGTTTTATGCCGACAACTACGACGTGCTGGTGGATTCGCCGGCGCAATTGGGTAATTTTGATCGGCGCCAATTCCAAATCAATGGCGTCCCCATCGAACTGGTTTTTCACGGCGCCGCTGAATTCGCCGTGGATAGCTTTTTGGTGATGACCAAAAAAATCTGCGAGTACCAAATTGAATTCTTTAACGAAATTCCCTTTGAGCGTTATGTTTTCTTTTACAGAATATTTCCGGGGCGCGCCAGCGGCGGCGGCCTCGAACACGCCAACTCCACAACCATCGGGCTCTCCGGCGAACGCTTATCCGCTAACGTGCTGAGCGCCGCCGAAGTCACGGCTCACGAATTTTTTCATGTCTGGAACGTCAAGCGCATTCGTCCGAAAATTCTTGAAGCCATCGATTACACCATCGAGGAGCGCACCAACGCCCTGTGGTTCGCTGAAGGCGTCACCAGCTATTATGAGGCGCTGACGCTGGTGCGCACGCAGTTGTGGAGTGAAGCCCAATTTTTAGATGAAATGGAAAGGCAAATCGAGGATCTGCAAGAAACGGGCGACCGCCGCGCCACCAGCGTCGAAGAGGTGAGCCGCACCATTTGGGAACGCGGGTACCTGCATCCCGGGGTTTCGTTTTACAACAAAGGCGAGCTGCTGGGCTTGCTGCTCGATTTGTACTTGCGGCAGGCGACCAGCAATCGCGTGAGTTTGGATGACGTGATGCGTTTTATGAATTGGTGGTTCGCCAAAGAAAACGTGGGCTTCGAAGAGAGCGCTATCGAGCGCGCTGTCAGCGCTTTGGCGCAGCACGACTTCAGCGGTTTTTTTGCGGACTATGTTTCTGGCACGCAAGAGCTGCCCTTCGCGGAGGCGCTGTCGTTTGCCGGCTACGAGGTCGCTCTCACCAGCGAATGGGTGGCGAGCCTCGGCGAGGTGCTTTTTGTCGGCCCGCACAATCGAATTATCTATTTGGATGAGGATTCGCCGCTGTTTGCAGCGGGTGTGCGCAAAAACGATTACCTGCTGCAAGTGGCCGATGTTGACGTTGCCACCCGCAGCCAATTAGTGGAGTTGCTCCGCCAATTTGAAATCGGCGCCGAGCTGCCGGTTAAAATTTGGCGGGAGGGAGAAGAGATGTACTTCACGGTCAAAGTTGGTAAGAAGGAATTGGCGGAGTGTGAGATCGAGCCGATGGCGTCGCCCACTGACTTGCAGTTGGCGATTCGCCGCGGTTGGTTGACTGGAGACCGCAATTAGTTTGGAATTAGGACCGAAGAAATTTTCAGCACAGGAGAGGAAGTATGTCCGCAGCAAACGGAGTCAAGCCCTATTTTCAGCGCGTCCGTAATTGGAAAGTGCGCAACATGGTGATGAAGTATCTTGACGCCCGCGAAAAGTTCATGGCCTGCCGCCGCATCTTTCGAAAGGATTTATCGCTGTCGTTTGAAAAGCGCAAAGAGATTAGCGATATTTTATTTGAGATCAAAGAAGATCACCATCTGGTTTTCAAGCGGCTGATCGATCCGGAAAAAAACAAATATGAGAAATCCTATAAAATTACCCCCGACGAGATCGAAACCGAATTCATGAACAACATTGGGCTGCTGTTTCATAAAGTCATGGTGACCCGCGAACTGAAATACCTGATGGAACATTACCTCGAAGAAAGCGAGGCCTTTCAACGCAGCAGCGACAATCTGCAATATCATTTGCACCGCATGGACGAGCTTTTTACACGCGGCATTGAGATAATTAAAAATTTATTGGCGCGATACAAAGACAACATCCTGCTGCTGACGTCGCTTTTGGAGGAGCCGCTGAGAATCAAGCGGCATTTTGGGCAGGGGGTGGCCGAGTTCCTCGAGCAATTCGCCGATGGCCGCGGGTTGGACGACGTTTATTTTTCAGTTGGAAAGTACTATAGTGAAAACGGCTGGCTCGAAAAGGCGCGCCACATGTTCACCTTAGCCCTCAAGCGCAATCCTAGCCACCCGCAGGCGCAGAGTGAGCTCATGAAGTTGAAATGAAGTTTGCGACGACGTTCACAAACTCGGACATGGCCTCGAAGTGCACCCAGTGGCCGGCCTCGGGGATGACCGCCAGTTGCGCCGCCGGGAAGTGTTGACGAATCGCCTCCTCTTTTTCCCAAACACGATATTCGGAGCGGCCACCGGCAACGAATAAAGTCCGCCCTTCATACTTTTGATGATCCTCTATTTTAAAGCGTTCGCGGTCTTGAATAAAGCGCTTCAACTCCGGAAGGTTGCAGCGCCAGTGAAAACCGCCGTCGCGCTGCCGCTTCAAATTCTGCAACAGAAACTGCCGAACGCCCGCGCTTTTAATGGTGGACGCCATTTGGCGATCGGCCTCTTCCCGGCTCTGCAATTTGGGGAGGTCAAGATTCAACAAAGCTTGGAAGATGTCGCTCATGTCGGACATCGGGGCGCCCGGAGCGATGTCCACGATGATGATTCCCCGCAGCCGCTGCGGGTGGGCGAACGCAAAGTTCATGACGGCGAGTCCGCCCATGGAATGCCCCAGCAAAAACGCGCGGCCGATTTCTGCGCCGTCGAAGAGCTCAAGAATATCCTCGGTGATGAGATCGAAGCGGTGTTCGCCGTGGGGTGAATCGCCGTGGTTGCGCAGGTCGGGGACAATCACCCGAGCATGATCGGCCAACATGCGTGCGGTGGAGCGCCAATTCTGTGACGAACCCAGCAGACCGTGCAGGACAATCAACTCGGGGCCGGCGGCGCCAAATTTGTGGTATTTTAATCGCATCACTCACCAATATAGCAAGCAGAGCCAATAAAAGTAAACTCGAATTTTTTTCGTTTTAGAAAAAAAAGACTTGCTTTTAATTTTAAATCGCTTAATTTTAAGCCGTTAATTTACTGGTACATTTTTTTCAGTCTTTGATTGTGCAAGTGCTTTTCAAAATCGCATAAATAAAAAATCGTTGAGAATGGAGTTTGCGCTCTCATTCAAGACGATTTTTTTTTGGATCAAAGCGCTGAAAATGAGTGTACTCAATTTCTCATTCCAAATTTAAGGGTTTAGTTTTATGCAAAGAGGTACAGTTAAGTGGTTCAACAACGCCAAGGGATATGGCTTTATCGCGCGCGAAGGGGACACGGATGTGTTCGTTCACTTCAAGGCCATTGTCGGTGATGGCTATCGCTCACTTGCAGAGGGCGATCAAGTGGAATTTGACGTTGAGCAGGGACCCAAGGGGGCTCAGGCGACCAAGGTTAGTAAAGTCCAATCTTAGGTTTGTCAGCTCAAACCCCAGTCGAACCACCGGCTGGGGTTTTTAGTTTTAGTCGGAATTATCCTCCTAATCACAAATCATCCGCAAAATTTCGCACAGCAATCCCTTCTTGAATTTAGGAATCGCGTTTCCTCATTTTCGCAGGGATAAGAAATCTTCTTGTTTTTCAAGTTTTCCCGTATATTAGAAAATAATAGACTTACAGGTTGAGATGTGAAACAACAGCATCTGGTCTGTTGTTTGCCGTTGTCTCCGCATGATAATCCATTCCCTCAAATATCCACGTTAAATAGGAGCAATCCTATGAGCACCAGAGATCACGTTCTTTCAATTCCACAATCAACTTTTCAACTTTCACCACGCCGAGCTGCATATTTAAATGCGCTGGAAATCATTCGACACTGGAATTTTCAATTAGAGCCAGCGTATGAGAAAAATTTCGAGGCGCTGGATTTGGTCTATCGAACCCTGTGCGCGATTTTATACAACTACGTTCCTACCTCCGGACACCCCGGCGGCAGCATTTCTTCCGGAAGAATTGTGGAGGGTTTGATCTACGAAAACCTCGATTACGACTTCACGCGGCCGCACGCCGAAGAAGCCGATCTGCTGGTTTACGCCGCGGGCCACAAGGCGATGGGACTCTACGCCATGTGGGCGCTGCGCAACGAGCTGATTCGAATCGCCAGACCCGAGCTACTGCCCGAGGTCAGCCAGCAACTGCGACTCGAAGATTTGCTGGGATTTCGCCGCAATCCCACCAACGACACGCCGCTTTTCAAAAAATTTAATTCGAAAACGCTTGACGGTCACCCGACGCCGGCGACGCCGTTTGTGCGCATTGCCACCGGCGCCAGTGGAGTAGGCGTGCCCGCGGCGTTAGGCCTGGCGATGGCGGCCCTCGATAGCTTTGGCGAAAGTTCTCCTAAAATTCATATTATCGAAGGGGAAGGCGGTATGACCCCGGGCCGGGTGCACGAAGCGTTGGCAGCCGCGGCCTCGGCGCAACTGCACAATGTCGTGCTGCATTTGGATTGGAATCAGGCGTCGATTGATTCCAACCGCGTTTGTCGCGAAGGCAGCTCGCCCGGCGAGTACGTGCAGTGGGAGCCGGCGGAGCTGTTTTATTGCCACGATTGGAATGTGGTTTACGTCAACGACGGCCGTGATTTTCGACAGATTGTGGCGGCTCAAAAAGCTGCGCTGTCTCTGCAAACCAAACAGCCCACGGCCGTCGTCTATCGCACCATCAAGGGCTGGAAATACGGCATCGAGGGGAAGGCTTCCCACGGCGCGGGCCATAAATTTTCTTCGGAAGGATTTTTCAAAGCCTGCGAAGAATTTGAAAAATATTTTGATGTGACGATTCCACGCTTTGCCGGCGATCCCACCCCGGAGAACATCGAAAAAAAATACTTTGAAACGCTCATGGTCATTCGTCAGGCGCTGGAGCAAAATAAAAAAATCGCGAAGGTTGCTGCGTTGCAAACGGCGAATGCGCAGCAGCGTCTCGGACTGCGAGAGAGAAAAATCCGCGCGGATGCGCCGAATTTAAAACGGCTTTATGAGATGCAGAACGAGATCCAACCAGAACTCACGCCGCCCGAGGTGGCGGTTAAACCTGGTGAGTCGGTCACGCTGAGAGCGGTGCTGGGCGATGCCCTCAATGTTTTGAATAAGAAAACCAACGGCGCCATTATCGGCGCCGCGGCCGACTTACTCGGCTCCACCAGTGTTTCCAACCTCAACAAAGGGTTTCCCGAAGGTCTGTTCAACGCTGTCAGCAATCCCAAATCTCGCTTGGTAGCAGTTGGTGGAATTTGCGAAGACGCCATGGGCGCCTTCATGGCCGGCCTTTCGACGTTCGGGCGGCACATTGGCGTGACCTCCTCCTACGGAGCGTTCATCGGCGCGCTGGAGCACGTGGCGGCGCGGCTGCACGGCATTGGGCAGCAAACCAGCGGCGAGCCCTACAAAACCTGGATCATGATCAACGCCCACGCCGGCGTGAAAACCGGCGAAGACGGCCCCACTCATGCCGACCCGCAAGTGCTGCAACTGCTGCAGGAAAATTTCCCCAAAGGCGTTTTGATCACCCTCACCCCGTGGGATGCCCAGGAAATCTGGCCGCTTCTAATAGCGGGTTTGCAAGCCCGCCCGGCAGTTTTGGCGCCTTTCGTCACTCGCCCGGCGGACATGGTAATTGATCGCCGGCAATATGGGCTGCCGCCAGCCCACGCGGCCGTGAAAGGCGTGTACGCCATTCGCCGCGCCGACCCCACCGCCAACGAGCAGAGCGGAACCCTGGTGTTGCAGGGAAATGGCGTGGCGACGATTTTTGTGCAGGAGGTGCTGCCGCAATTGGACGCAAAAGGCCTCAACCTGAATGTGTTTTATGTGGCCAGCGCCGAGCTGTTTGGTCGTCTGTCTCCGGCGCAGCAGGAAGCTATTTTCCCCGAACATCTCACGTTCGAATCTATGGGCGTCACCGATTTCACCCTGCCCACCATGTATCGCTGGGTGCGCTCCAACGAAGGCATTCGTCGCACCCTGCATTCCTTTCGCGAGGGCCGTTATTTGGGAAGCGGGCAAGCGCACAAAGTGCTGCAGGAGGCGGGCATCCACGCCGAGGGCCAGTTGCAGGCCATTTTGAGTTACGCTAAATATCGTGAAAAAGAAAAGCGCAATGGCGACGTCCACCTGATTCGAGAGGTTCCAATCAAATCATTTGAGACCGTTGAGAGTGTTCTTCTCACTTGTACAAAATGCGGGAAGACGGTTGAGCCGCTGGATTACTTCAATGTAGAATTGCCGCCCCACGACGAAATTTGTCTGGAATGCGATCACCGCGAACCCTATATCTGCGCCAGTTGTCTGGCGTACTGGATGAAGGAAAACAGCGGAATTAAATTTTATTGCGAAGAGTGCCTCGATAAAATTTGAGCAATTATTTCAACATTAGCAGTTTCGATTTATTTTCTGATCAAAGCGCTGCGCACGAGAAAGGCGGGCAAGGTTTTTCATGTCCGCCTTTCTATTTTGGTTGACCTTAACCCTCATATTGTTATCTTTATTTTATAGCTCTAATAAGCTCTAATAAGAATTAGTAAGGAGGAGTCATGGCGAGCAGAGTGATAAACGTCGGCGGCGAGCTGATTGAGATCCCAGAGTTTCCCAAGCGATGGCTTTACCTCGCAATCGTCGGTATTCTGGGACTGTGGCTGCTGGTCTCCGGTTTTTACACCGTCGATGCCGACGAGGTGGGCGTCATTCAGCGCTTTGGAAAATACATTCGCACCACCGAACCCGGGCTGCATCTGAAAATCCCGCTGGGAATCGAGACGGTTAAAAAAGTGAAGGTGCAGCGAGTTTTCAAAGAGGAGTTCGGATTTCGCACCGCCGAAGCCGGCGTACAAAGCCGGTACGCCGCCGGGAGTTTCCTGGATGAATCTCTCATGTTGACGGGCGATCTCAATTCCGCGGTGGTGGAGTGGATTGTCCAATACCGCATCAAGGATCCGGTGAAGTATTTGTTCCACGTCCGCAACGTTGAAGAGACGCTGCGCGATGTCTCGCAATCGGTCATGCAGTTGGTGGTAGGCGATCGCAGCGTCGATGAAGTCATCGTGTTGAGCCGATCGGAGATTGAAGACGAAGCGCTGCGGTTGACCCAGAAAAGTCTCGATGAATTTGAAACCGGGCTGGACGTGGTAACGGTCAAGCTTCAGGATGTGAACCCGCCGGAGCCGGTGCAGCCGGCGTTCAACGAAGTGAATCAGGCGCGGCAAGAAAAAGAGCGCATCATTAACGAAGCGATGGAGGCCTACAACAAAGTCATCCCGCAGGCCAAAGGACAGGCGGAGCAGATGATACGCCAAGCCGAAGGATATGCCACCAACCGCGTCAACCGCGCCCGCGGCGACGCCGAAAAATTTCTGGCGGTCTGGCGCGAATACACCAAAGCGCGCGATGTCACCCGCCGCCGGATCTATTTAGAAACCATGCAGGAAATTTTACCGAAATTAGAGAACATCTACGTGGTGGACGAAGCACAAAAGGGGCTGATTCCGCTGCTGCAATTTCCGAAGAAGGAGGAGGGCAAATGAACAAAAAAACCATAGTTCTGGGCGTCGTTGCCATCGCGGCGTTGATTCTCATTGCCGGCTCTTATTTTGTTGTGGATGAAACCGAGCAAGCGATTATCTTGCAGTTCGGAAAACCGGTTGGCCAACCCATCAAAACGGCGGGCTTACATTTCAAAGCGCCGTTCATCCAATCGGTGGTGCGCTTCGAAAAGCGCGTGCTGGAATGGGACGGCGATGAAAATCAAATTCCCACCTCCGACAAAAAATATATTTGGGTGGACACCTTCGGCCGCTGGCGCATCGTCGATCCCCTCAAATACTATCAGGCCGTGCGCGGCGACGAGCGCGCGGCCCAGAGCCGCCTCGACGACATCATCGACAGCGCCACCCGCAATTATATTTCTGAAAATCTTCTCATCGAAGCGGTGCGCAATTCCAACCGCGAATTGAAAACCACCGTTGAGGAAGAAGGGGGATTTGAAGTGGAGGGCATCGATCAAAAGATTGGGAAGGGGCGCGACCAGATCACCAAACTGATTCTGCAAAAAGCAGCGCAGGCGATGCCGGAGTTCGGCATCGAGCTGTTAGACGTGCGCATTAAGCGCATCAATTACATTGAAGACGTTCGGCAGAAAGTTTACGAGCGCATGATTTCCGAACGCAAGCGCATCGCGGAAAAATCCCGCTCCGAAGGCCAGGGCCGCAAAGCGGAGATCGAAGGCGAACGTGAAAAAGAATTTCAGATCATCACCTCCGAAGCCTATCGCCGGGCGCAGGAGATCAAAGGCAAGGCCGACGCCGAGGCCACCCGCATTTACGCCGAGGCCATGGGGCGCGACCCGGATTTCTATTCGTTCATCCAAACCCTGGAATCGTACAAGAGCACCTTCAACAACAACACCACGCTGATTTTGAATACCGACAGCGAGTTCTTGAAATATCTCAAAAACATTTCGCGATGAAAAATCGTGTGCTGCTGCTGGTGGGGCCCACGGGCGTGGGCAAAACCGCGGCGTCTCTGGAACTGGCAAAACGCATCGACGGCGAAATCGTTTCAGCCGACTCGCGTCAGATTTATCGCTACATGAATATTGGAACGGCTAAGCCCACCCGCGAGCAGTTGCAGATGGTGCCGCATCACTTCATCGACATCCGCGATCCGGATCAATATTACAGCGCCGGGCAGTACAGCCGCGAAGCGCGGCAATGCATCGCTGATATTTTTGCCCGCGGCAAAAAGCCCATTGTCGTCGGCGGTTCGGGGTTGTATATTCGCGCGCTGGTGGACGGCCTGTTTTCGCCGCGCATCTCAGATGAGTTAGTGAAAGCTGCATTGAAACAGAGAGCGCGTGAACAGGGCATGGCCGTTCTCTACGAGCAATTGCAAACCGCCGATTCCGTTACGGCCAGTAAGCTCCATCCCACCGACACCCAGCGAGTTTTACGCGCCCTGGAGGTGTATCAATTGACCGGGCGCCCCTTTTCGGAATTTCTGGAAAAGGAACCGCAGCCGGCGGATTTCGATCCCGTATTCATCGGCCTGACGATGGCGCGCGACAACTTGTACCAGCGCATTGAGCAGCGGGTGGAGGCCATGCTGTCCGCCGGCTTTCTCGACGAAGTTCGCGAATTGCAGCGCCGCGGCTACGGACTCCATCTCAACGCGCTGCAGACGGTGGGCTACAAAGAAGCGTTCTTGTATTTGCAAAATGAATTGAGCTTCGAGGAAATGCTTCGCCTGATGAAGCAGAAATCCCGCAACTACGCTAAGCGCCAGTTCACCTGGTTTCGCAAAGATGGCCGCGTGCGTTGGATCGAGTGGACGGAAAACAGCACGGCTGCGGAGGTCGCGCAACTGATTTTTGAGATATGGTCGAAGACCTAACCTCAGAGTTTTTTTAAACCGCAATGAACGCAAAGCTGGCGCAAAGGCCGCTAAAAAACATTTTTTTACCTTGCGTCCTTTGCGTTTCTTTAGCGAACTTTGCGGTTGATTGGGTTGCCTGCCGCGCTGCGTTCTCAGCGCTCTCTGCGGTGAATTATCAAGCGAATGGCCTCGAAAAATAGCTTGACTTTTTGAGCCATTTTTTTAATTTTGAATCAATCTAATGCGAATGTAGCTCAGTTGGTAGAGCACCGGCTTCCCAAGCCGGCTGTCGCGGGTTCGAATCCCGTCATTCGCTCTAATTATTTCTGAGGGTTTTTGGCTGTTTTCGGTCTAATCTGCTTAAATGCTACTTAAAAGTTCACGAGCTGTGATACCAACTTTATAAGTGTATCGCAGCTCTTTTGTTTTTCAATCCTCCTTAGACCTTTCATCCATTTGCAAATTTGCTCCCAGAGATGTTGGGGAATAATTGATTTCATCTACCACGATTTGTCTCATACTCATTTTCTCAACCATTTTTTCCTATTACCGTTCCTTTTTGGAAAAGGGCGCCACAGGAAGATACGAACCACAAACTTTTTGCTAACCAACGAATTAAACAATTGACAAACTAACGAAATCAGTGAAGATGCTGACGGGCGGCTTGGCGCTTCACAGGTAGCGGAGAGCTGATAGGCAGTCTAAAAATTTTTATTAGCTCGGGAGTCGTGAGGGGAAAGGTGGGCAGGTGGTTAGAATGCAGTAAAGGCTGGTGACAAGCCATCGGGCATTACAGCACGTCCAACTGGCGCCCGCCGGGTGCTCGCCCGAAGGTCGGGGAACCTCGGGAGACAACCCTGGTCGCCAGCCTTAATTTTTTAAAGTATGCTTGGCGTCTTTTTACAAAGTTTGCTTATAAAAAATCTTGACAGTTGTATTGCGATTTATTATATACAAGCGAATGTTATCCTGAAAGCTGATGGGTCTCCCTACCGAAGTTTTACCAGTGCCGATTAGCAGTTCGCTATCAGTAAGAGGATAACCATCCACGTGCTTACCTTGCATTAGTTCAGTCGCGCCATTGCGGGGGCTAGAATGAACTATTCCGAAAGAGCAAAATCAGTCGTTCACCCAAAAAACAACATCGATTTGCGCTGTTCATACTTTTTGAGCAGCGCTTTGCATTCTTTTGAATTTTGATGGAACATCATCTTTTGATTTTGTTGGGGCTGCACCCAAAAGTGTTTACCGAGACATTGTACGCTCTTTGCATTAAACGCGGCGTGCACATCTCGAAGGTGACGGTGATTTCGACTGCCAGTGCTCGACAAAAAACCATCGAAACGCTGCTGCTGCCTGAAAGCGGGATGTACTTCCGATTGTGTCAAGAGTACCCCAACCATTTTGCGGATTTGCAGTTCACCGAAGCATCTATTTGTGTGGCAACTGATGGCCGCGCCTCCATTTGGGACATCAGCAATTCCGGGCAGAGTCAGGCCTACCTCGACTTAATTCTATCAACCATCAACACCATCACAACCAACAATGAGAGCACCTTGCATGCCGTCGTCGGAGGCGGACGTCGGACTTTGAGTGTTTACCTGGCAATGGCTTTGCAGTTATTGGGTCGCGAACAAGATCGGCTGTATCATCTTGTGGTCAATCCCTGGGAAGTTGAAACCCATTCAGATTTCTACTTCCCGACGCGCGAATCACGTCTTATGGTGACTTTCAGCGGCAATCAGTTCGATGCCAAAGATGTTTCCGTTGATTTGATCGAGATACCCTTTATTCGATTACGCAACCGTTTTCCCATAGGCAAGCTCAGTGCTCGCACCGGCCAGCATCTGGTAGAATGGATACAACGCGAAATCAATGGCGCGTTGGTGCTGCCGGAATTGGTGCTTGATAAGAAAAATCTCTGCCTTCGGATTGGCCCTGATGTAGTTTGCTTGCAACCGCAGCAGTTCTGTCTGTATTGGTATTTTGCGGATTTGAGTCGTTGCCGCCCGAAGAAAGTGCCGGCCGACGCATACGATCAATACTTCGAAACCTCCGGCAGTCCGTACTTTTCCAATGAGATGCGGAACGGGCTGCTAAAGCGTCTTGATTTACTTGATTCGACGGGCGAGCTTCGTTACCGCTTCACCACAAAAGTGTTAGAGGATGGCAACTTGCCGATGACTTGGGTGTTGCAGAAAATCGCCCGCATCAATGAACGTATCCGGGCGCAGCTTTCCGTCGCGCACTTGATTCCGTTCTATTGCATCAGCGCGGTCGGGAAGCGCGGCAGTAAATGTTATGGTATCAAGCTTAATGGGGACAAGATAGAAACGCCTGATCTGGTGTCTTAAATCTAATGCTGACAACGTTGTCGACTGTTTATTTTATAGTTAAATGTGATAATTTCGCATTAACTAAACGCCGGGTAAACCAAAGTCAAGGTTACATCTCACAGTGAGCTTTAAGGGTTTCACTGATCAGTTTGGCGAATTATCTGGTGGTGAGGTCTTTTCGCTCTCAAGTCTGAGGAGTGGTGGATGGATATTCAACACCTTGTTTTGCTAATTGGTACCAATCCTGTGCCCAATTATGTTGCGGCTATGTACTTTTTGAATGGCCTCACGTCGATTACGGCCGTGTATTCCCGGGATACCTTCCACATTGCGCAACGCCTGGCGAATGTACTCAAGAAACGTAACGAAACCCTCGACTATCGCCTCTACGGGATTTCAGATCCCGGCCACGCGATAAGGATACAGGAAGAGATTGGAAGTCTCCCTCTTGATAGCAACGAGCACGTTCATCTCAACTACACGGGAGGTACCAAAAACATGGCCGTGCAGGTTTATCAAACCTTAGCTTCGCAGCACCAGATGGGTAAAATCAGCCATATATCCTTTTCCTATTTGGATGCACGTGATTTCAAGATTAAATTTGACGATGGTTCAAGTACTGCCGACCTTCGCCGAGAAATCAAAATCACCATCAATGATTTGTTAGCATTGCATGGCTGTGTTCAGCCAGAAGAAAAGCACAAAAGTAAAGAAGATGGAGCTACCCAGCCTGACTGGTCGAAAGCCAACGCCGTTTTGCGTCGACTCATTTTGCAAAATCAGATGCACGACTTTGTGGTGTGGAAAAATCAAAAAATCAGGAAGTTTTTTTACGATGACTATGATCGGCTGAGAAAGCCGAAAGGGCTCTCGGAAGCAGAATTAAAAAAGCGTGAAGATGGAATTCGCACATTTCCAGAAGAAATCCATCCCTTTCATAACTACGCCATGGAAGTGATTGACGCCTTCCCAAAGAAACAAGCCTGGCGCTTTACAAAAGATGGATACTTGGAGATTCCCGATTCCGAGTCAGCCTTCAAGAAAAAAGAAGGAGAATTTGTTAAAGGGATTCTCTATTTGGACGGAGGCTGGCTGGAGGATTATGTCTTCCATGTGCTATTAGAGAAGATTGACCAGGATGGCCTGTCTTTCTATCTATACCGAAATTGCCTGGTCAAAAAAGAGCAGGCCAGCAAGGAATTCGAGATCGACTTGGTGATTTTGAATGGATACCAGTTGTGCGGCATCTCCATTACGACTGCTTTAAAAGAGAGTCTGTGTAAGAACAAGGCATTTGAAATCTTGCATCGTTCCCAACAAATGGGTGGAGAAGAGGCGCGTTCAGTATTGGTTACCGCTCTAAAGCCGGATGTCGCTCTTAAGATTCAGGAAGACTTGGAGGTCGATACCGGCGGCCGGCCTAATTTGTGTATTTTGGGTGCGGATAGCCTGACGCCCAAAAAACTGTGGAATGATATCAAATACCACATTTTAGGAGAATAAATCATGGCTAATGACGACCGATTTCTTTGCTTATTAGATTGCTCTGCTATTCAACGCTACGTTTTTGGCAGCAACATGCTGAAATCCAATGTGGGCGCCTCTCACGTGGTGGCGCAAATCTACGATACCTGGATTCTCAAAGCGCTTAAGGAGGTTTTTCCCGAAGAAACTGACAAAGATATTGAAAAACAATACCATGAATGGAAAGAAGAAAAAAAGCAAGCAGTAATCCAGCTGGATGAGCACCCCCAGCGCCAATGGGAAACCGGCTACGTGGGCGGAGGCAATGCTTTGATGATGTTTCGCCGGGAAGAGGATGCCAAAAAGTTCATTCAAACCTGGACGCGGATGTTATTGAAAGAAGCGCCCGGCATTCGCCCGGCGGTGGCCTTGCTACCCACTACCCGGCATGTGCTTGAGAAGGCGAGCGAAAAGGTCTTTGAAGATTTGTTTGCCATGCTGGAAGAAAACAAAAGCCGCTACATCGCCGAAACCACCCTGCCCCGGCATGGTTTTACCGCGGAGTGCAAGCTTACGGGCCTGGCCGCGGAGTGCCTGCATCGTTTCCCTGATGGAACAATCAAGGAAATCTCCTCGGTAAGCAAAACCAAATTGGACAACTACAACCCGGCCAACGACCTAATTAAAAAGAAATTTGAGAGCTTGCTGAAAGGCAAATATGAATTTCCCGAGAAAACAGAGAACATGGGGCAAACCGAAAATGTTGAGAACCACGTCGCCATCGTGCATATCGATGGAAACGACATGGGAAAGATGTTCAAAGCCTGCACAACATTAGCGCAAAAACGTCGATTATCTGTGCAAGTTGATAAAGCTACCATTTGCGCCATGAGAAAAACCCTGGAAGGATTGCTGGCAAAATTCAAGAGGCTCAAAGAGGAAGTGCTGGATGCGGAAAAATTAGAACTGGGTGGCGACAAAGAACTGTTGCCGATGCGTCCCATCATCCTCAACGGTGACGACGTCACCTTCATTTGCGACTCGCGCCTGGCGTTTTTTCTGGCTGAAACCTTTATGAGCGCATTCGCAGAAAATGAAGTCGATGTGGGTCAAGACAAAAAGCGGCTCTCTTCCTGCGCCGGCATTGCCATCATCAAAACCAAGTACCCCTTCTACCGCGGCTACATGCTGGCAGAAGCGCTCTGCAGCAACGCCAAGAAAAAGTATCGGCAATACCATTCCGAAGGAAAGACTTCCTGGCTGGATTTTCACATTTCCCATCGCGGGCTTCCCAGCAATCTTGGCGAGATGCGTGAAGACCAGTACCGCGTTGGCAACGCCAGCCTGCTCTGGCGACCCTGGCAGATTACAGTTCAAAAAGAGTGGTCTGCTTTTAACCAGTTGAAAGAAGCCATCAAATATTTCACATCGCAATCACAAGATATCGAGCGCTGGCCAAAAAGAAAGTTGCAAGATTTAGAAGAGATTTTGGCCCTGGGTAAAAAGAGAACCGAAGAATTTATCACCATGATGGAGGTGCGAAAACTTAAGCTGCCTCCAATTGCCGGCCTTCCCAAAGTGCAAAGCGAGGGTTGGGAGAGCGTTGAAGGAGAATTAAGAACACCTTATTATGACATTCTCGAAGCCATGGAATTCTATCCCGACTGTCTATTTATAACTTGCGAAAGACCTGGCGCGAAGAGAGAAACGCATAGAGAATAAATATAGTAGCGATCTGTTGTAGGCAGTAGCAATGGGCAGCGGCGCATTAGACTGCTACTGCCTACTGCCACTGCCAACCGCCACGAAAAAAGGAGGCAACCGATGCCCTACACCTTAGAAATCACCCTGATTTCACCGCTCAGCCCCGGCTCCGGGGAAGGCTGGGCGGGTATGATCGACAGCGATGTGGTGTTCGATGAATACGGCCTGCCCTACATTCCCGCCCGGCGCATCAAAGGCATTTTGCGCGAAATGGCCTATGACGTAACCGGCGCGCTGGCCCCGCTGTGGGGCGCTTCTAAACCCCTGTTCACCGAAACTGACGTGCCCTGCTTGTTTGGCAATCGCGGGGATATTCAATCGTCGCCGCTCTCGGTAGAAAATGCTTACCTGACCGATTACCAGCAAACCCGGCAGTGGCTGGAGTGGGCGGAACGAAGCGCGAAGCGGAAAGTTAAGCAGAAATCCGACGCTGCCCCAATTATGACCCGCGCCCGGGTAATGGAAACCTTCACCCATCTGCGGCAGCAGACCGCCATTAATGAACAAGGTGTTGCGGCGAAAGGCGCCCTGCGCACTTCCCGGGTGCTCAATCGCCACCAACAGTTCTTTAGCCGGGTGGAAATTTCTCCGGCGAATAGCGATTACGAAACCCTGCTCGCCCTGGCCAGCGGGGTAATGCGCGCCCTGGGCGGCAAGCGCAACCGCGGATTGGGGCAAGTGCGGTGCCGCTTGTTGAGCCATGATAACCAAGATCTGACCGAAAAGGCGCTATTGGAAATCAGACAGAGGTTTGGTTTGCAGGCGACAGAAGCACAGACGAGATAAGTATAACGAGTTAGAAAGCTATCGCGTTGGTGTTCACTCACACGTCCATCAGAATAATTATTGATGAGGAAATCAAACTATGTCCTCCGATTTAAAACAACTTCAATATACCATCGAGCTGCTCTCCCCGGTGCTCATTACCAGCACCGTGGGCGATGAGAACATTCAAATGAGCGAGCATTACCTTTCCGGAAGCTCTTTGTTAGGCATGTTCGCTGGCGAATACCTGCACCGTACCAAAGATCCGGAACACACCCGTGAAAAACCTAGCGACCGGTTCAAAAAATGGTTTCTCAGCGACGCCCTGCGCTTTCTAAACGGCTACAAGCTAAGCCCCACCGGGCAGCGATCCCTGCCCCTTCCCCTTTCCCTGCAACACTTCAAAGAAGATACCATGAAGCCGGACAAAGCGCCCTTTTATGAGGGCCTTTATGAAGGTAAAGGGGACAAGCACCCCGGCGGGTTTTACGTGGTTCACGATATTGGACTTGAGACCGTCCCGGTAAACAGCGCCTTCAGTTTCCATCATGAAAGAGATGATCAACTGGTAGGCCGGAGTGAGAAGAGCATCATTTTCAATTACGAATACCTGCTGCCCTTTCAAAAATTCAAAGCGCTCATCGTGGGTGAAGAAGCCGAACTCAAGGATTTTCTAAACTCATTTAAAGACAAAAAGTTTATCGCCCGCTTGGGTCGTTCGAAAACCACCCAGTACGGCCAGGTGGAAGTGAATTTTGAGAATGCCCAAATCGAAGAAGTTAATGAACTCGCCTTAACCCTTTATGGGGAGGTGGAAAGTGAAAATGGAGAGCCGGAAGCCCAAACCGCCCGGGCGAAGAGGCCCAATCCTCCTCCCCTTCCGGTTTCCTTAAAAGAAGACGACCAGGGGGCGAGCTATTTCACCCTTACCTGCCTCTCCCATACCATTCTGCTCAACGAGCACGGTTTTTCCCGGGCGGATGAGAAAACCTTGCAAACCAACCTGGCGCAGGCGTTGGAAAAACAGGTGCGCCTGCTGTCGCAAAACCAAAGCCTGACTGTAGCGCCTCAGGACTTGATAATTGAGAAGACTTTTGCCCGCCCGGTGGAGTTGGAAAATTACGTTGCGGTGTGGAAAGCGCGGAAGCCCTCGGTGGCGGCCTTGCAAATGGGCAGTTGCTTCAAAATTCAGGTTAACAAGGCTGTTAGCAAAGATATACCGGAAGCGCTTGCCGCCCTGCAGAGAGACGGCCTGGGCATCCGGCGCAACGAAGGATTCGGCCGCGTGGCGATCAACTGGCAGCAAAAGCCCTCGAATGAGAAGGGATCAATTCAAAACGTCACCGCCAAAAAGCGGGATGAGAGGGAAGGGAAAAAACCTTCAAAACCCTCCGTCCCGCTGCCCCAGACGGCCAACGAGGTATTTCGCAGCGTGCTTAGGGCGCATTACCTTCAACTTGCCCGGGAAGAAGCGGTGCAGAAGCAGAAAGCATTCCGCCATCTGCCGCCTGGCTCCTTTATCAGCCGCTTGCAGGCGCTGGTGCAGTATGCTTTGCAGGAAGGCGATTTTGAAAAACGTTTTACCGTGGCAATTCATAAAGTGGCTGAACGCGACAGCGCCAGAAACCATCTTCAGAAATGCCGCAGCAATTCGGAAACGCTGTTGGATTTCCTAGAAAATCTGCGCCTCGACACCCTGCTTCCGAGGATCGAAGACGTGGAGGAGAAAGAGCTTTCCGAGCTGCTCGGCAATGGTTCTGTTCAAGACGCGCAATTCAAAAAAGCCCTGTTTGAAGAGTATATGACTACCTTCTTCGCAAATATGCAAAAGAGAAAAAAAGGAGAGGGGAATTAGCATGGCAACCAATAATATCGATAAAATGAAGAAGCCCTATCCCGTCGTCGGCAAGATTTACTGGCGAATTCCGCTAACGTTGGAGACGCCGGTGATTATCGGCAGCGGGGAATCGGAGCGCAGCGACGTGGACGTGCTGCGCGAGCCGGTTGTGCAGCCGCTTCCTGCCCACGCGGCCTCCCGGCTGAAGAAATTCGGCAAAGCTCCCACTGGCGAAAGCACGCCGGGGGGAACGCCGCTCATTCCCGCCACTTCGCTGATCGGGGTGTTCCGCGCTTACCTGGAGCCGGAAATGGAAAAAGAGCCAGACGAAAAGCGCAAAGCGAATTTCGATTACCTCTTCGGCGGAAGGCAGCGCGGCAAGAAAAAGAGCGATAAGCCGCCCCAAAGCGCCCTGCAATGCGATGACGTACTGCTGTGGGGTTGCAAAACGAAGATTCGCGACGGCGTGGCGATTAATCATGACACCAACACTGCAGAAGACCAGAAAAAATTCGCCTACGAAATCATCGAGCCGGGGCTGTCGTTTAACCTGGATCTGGAAATCACCCTGCGCAAGAAAATGGCTGCCGATAGTGAGGCGGGTGCGGCGATAGAGTTCGACCGTACCCTTTTCAAACAGTTCATTCGTACCATCATCGCGGGCATCGAGCAGAAACACATCCGCCTGGGCGCCAAAACCAACAAGGGTTTTGGCCGGTTGAAGGTGGAAACTGATTCTATTAAAATTGCAGAGTTGGATTTTAGCGAGAGAGAAGACGTTTACGCCTGGCTCTCCGGCGAGATCGGAAACCGCTATAAACCATTCGATCCGGCTTCGGTAGCGCCGCTAACGATTCCGCAGAAGGATTTCAAAATCGACGCCTGGTTCAAGATCAAAAGCTCCCTGCTCATCAAATCCTACGAGGCCGATCCTGCGCAGCCCGATGCGGTTCATCTCAAGAGTAATGGGAAGTTCGTCATGCCGGGCACTTCCGTGATGGGCGCGATACAGCATCGCGCGGTCAAAATTCTTCGCACTCTGGGAATGGATAAGGACGAAGTTGGGGCTAGAAAAGAAAAATTGTTCGGATTTGTGGAGAAAAACAATCCGGATAATCCTGCCGGAAAAGACTTCATTCTTGATGACGGGACGATAGACGATGGAAGAATAGACGAACGCAATCCGGATAATCCTGCCGGAAAAGGCCTCCTACGGGTGGAAGAAACCTTTATCAAACCTGGCAGCGTTAGCCCGGAGGTGCAAACCCGCATCAAAATCGACCGCTTCACCGGCGGCACCATTCAGGGGGCGCTGTTCGAGATGATGCCTTTGTGGCAAAAGCCAGGTGAAGGTGGCGTCAATATCGTGATAACAGTCAACGACTACGATAAAGAAGACATCAAATGGGCGCCCGGACTGATGCTTTACGTCTTGAAAGATTTGTGGACTGGCGACCTGGCAATTGGCGGGGAGAAGAACGTGGGGCGGGGCGTGCTGCAGGGGGTATTAGCGAAGATTACATGGGCTGATAAAACGGTAGAATTAGCGGCCGAT
>JBBIIG010000027.1:0-10839 GCA_037446635.1 bacterium | reverse complement strand
TGGTGACGGAAGATTGATCTTTGATAAAGAAAAGTTTGAACTGCTGGAACCCTTTGCTCAAATCCTGGCACAGGAGATCAAATCATGAAAAAAGAAGAAAAAGAAAAAAATAACCGCCTGGTGCTAAAAGAGTTGGCTTCTACCATTGAGCCGAATCCCCCGGCGTACTTGGAGCCTACCGCGATGAAAGATTGGAGTGAACTGGTCAAAGTTCAATTCGGCGGCGGGGAGCCGGAATACGCGGTCTTTTATCTGGATTACGGCATCCGTTTTGCCAAATGGGAAGCTGGCAAATTCAAATTCTATAAAGACGAAGAACCGGATGCCCGGTATCTCCAACAGGCGCGGATTTTTAGCAAAGATCGCGAGCTTAAAATCTGGAAGGAAAACGCTGGGTTCCGCTATCGCCGGCGAATTGATGGAACCGGGAACGCAGTCGATGTGATAGAAGCAAAACAATTTCTATGGGGAACCCACGCTGAACCTTTGCCGGGCGGATGGACGCGGCTATGGGAGGATCGCGGCACGGAACTCTTTCTACCCTTCTCGGTCTCAGAAATCCCGGTTTTCAAATACGAAAACCAGGATTTTAAGTATGACCGCCAATTGGTGTGGCTGAAAACCCGCAATTACATCGACTACATGGATAATGACCAGGCAACTTTTGCGGATTGCCGGTTTGTTGAATTTCGCACCATTACGGAAAAAGATGTCCGCGAATTCCTGCAACATAAGACTAATGTTGGGTGATGAAACAGATTATTTTTCAAGGAGATCGTACCATGGAAGATTGGAAAGAGAAACTCAAAAAACTCGCAGAAGAACAGGGCATCGAAGTGGAAGAGTCCTCGGAACCATCCACCTCGGATTCAAAAAAGGAATTTGGGAGAAAACCTGATAAGGAAACCAGGAAACTCAAATCCAGTCGAGATTCGCAGTTGAAACAACCGGCAACAGCACCGTACAATTTCGTGCCTTTGAACAAAGAGGTTGTACAGGCTGAAGGTGCAGCCGAGGCTGAAAAGAAGAAATCTTGTGCAGGATTTGCCATCTACGATACTGAACACTGTAAAACCGGTTATATCGATTGCGAGATCGAAGCGTTGACCCCGCTTTATATCCGCGATTCGCTTACTTCAGACGAATATAAAGCTGGTGGATTTTCATCAGCTTTTTTTTCCCCAGCCGACAAAATTCGTCTGCCTGGAAGCAGCTTACGCGGTATGGTACGAAACCTGATGGAAATTGTTAGTTTTGGCAAATTTATACACACGAATAATGTGAAGCTTTATTATCGAGCCTTTACAGACGTCGCAAAAAATTTGGAAGAAGCATATCGCAAAAATATGGTTGAAGAGATGCGGTCGGACGGCGCGTATGCCATGAAAGTTAAGGCGGGATATCTCACCTACTCCCAAGGCGAGTACAAAATTTATCCCGCAGTAGAGCTTGAAGTTGAAGAAAAAAATTCAAAGAATATCTCGCTCTTACAATATTTTAAAGTCGAGGAAGAAGATCTTCAAAAAAAGGTTTCAGAGTTGTATCCGGAAAAAGTTTCTAAAGATGATGATGATGGCAAAACCGGCAAGCGGAAAAAAGTCCAGAATCGCAAATTCAAATATGGTTTTCAACCAATTCTTTTCCAGCATTCCAAGGTTGGCTCGGATTGGCCCCATTCGGTTCCGTTATGGTACAGTAAGGTGACCAATATCCAAAAATTTGACAAAGAACATGAAAAGGCTATTCCAGCCGACTGGCACGAGGGAACCTTGGTGTACACTGGCTTTGCGCCTCGAAAACATATGCAATGGGTAATCGCGAAAAGATCCGATAACTTTATCCCTGTCTCAATTGAGGATTACCAACATGATGTAAATCGCCATGAACAGTATGATTTATTGGAAAAGCTAAAAAAATATCAATATGTCCCGTGCTTTTATGCTACAGACGCTAACGGTCAGATTTTGTCTTTCGGCCATACAGGCATGTTTCGTGTGAATTATAGACATTCGATTCCGGATTGCATTTCTACAGACTTAAAGCAGCCGGAGAAGATTGATCTGGCTGAGAATATTTTCGGCATAGTAAATGAGAAAAAGGAACAAAACATCGCTGGCCGGGTCTTTTTTGAAGATGCCATTCCCTTTGACGAAAATAAGACTCAAATGCTCGACGAATCAGTGCCAGAAATTCTTGCTTCTCCCAAACCGACAACGTTCCAGCATTATCTCGAACAAGATTCCGATGATCCTGCAAGCCTTCACACTTATGATTCCGATGACGCCTTAATTCGTGGCTACAAGATTTACTGGCATCGCGACCGAGGCGACAATTGGAAGGCTAATCAGGTGATTGTCGATAAAAAAATTCTTGACGCCGTTGAAGAACAAAAAGGCGTGAAGGTACCAGAAAAACATGAGGACAATAGACCGCCTTTTGGAAAAAGAAAGATCATCAACTTTTTGAAAATTCCTAAAGATATACGTAGCGCTATCTGCGAAGCCATTAAGCAAGATGAAAAGCGTCAATACACAGTTATCCGACCTGTTCCTACAAAAGCCAAATTCAAGAGCAGAATCCGCTTCGAAAATCTGACTGAGATGGAATTAGGTGCATTACTTTTTGTTTTGCTTTTAAGACCAGGATGTTGCCATAAATTAGGGATGGGTAAGCCATTGGGCTTAGGTTCAGTTAAAATCGCACCTAAACTTTACCTGAGTAACCGCAAAAATCGTTATCAGACTTTGTTGGCAGAATGGAGAGATGACGACTTGCAGCCTGAAGATTCTCTTACAAAATTTATTAACAAATTTTGCGATCATGTTTTGCAACGAATCGATAAAAGCGAAATGCCAGAAAATTGTGCTGATCTTTGGCAAACCTATAGACTGCAAAAACTTGAAAAAATGTTAACTTGGCAAAACCCATTTCCACCAAATTGGGAAAAGCGAACTGCATACATGATGGATCCCAGAGAATTTAAAAAACGCAAAGTGCTTCCCAAGCCGGAGGATGTATAAAATGAGCGCGCATATGGTAATGATCTCACTCGTTGGGGAGCAGCCCATACCGAATATACTTCCGATTCGTCACGAAGAAGCAACCGAGGTTGTTTTAGCCTACACGATGTCCACAAAAAAGGTTTTCCAGCGGCTGGAAAAGCTGCTGAAACCGACTGTCGAGGTTCACCCTTTAGAAGTTCTACCGTACGATATTTCTGCAGATATTCTGGTGTTGCAAAAATTAATTGATGAAAAAAAGTGGAATAGTTCATCTCTTGTCTTTAATCTCACCGGCGGCACCAAGATTATGAGTCTTGCCGCGTACGAAGTCGCACGCAATCTTTCGGCTCAATTCCTATACTTTCAAAGTGAAGGCCAGGAAAGCAAGATCTATAAATATGTTTTTAAAAAGCGCGAAGCGGTTTTGTGCGGCGATGAAAATATTCAAGAGAGCATAAGTCTCAAGGAATATTTGCACGCTTTCTTGGGTGAATATGTCGAGAGGGGATTCTCGAAAACCAAAGGAGGTGATTTCGAGCGCGCTGTGGAAAGCTTTATTCGACTGGCCGTTGATGAATGCCTCGTCGGGATCAACCGTCATGCGCTGGATATAGATTTGGTTTGCCGTATTTCAAACCAAGTGGCTGTGGTTGAGATCAAGAGCGGGGAAAGAGCCCGACAAAAAGAAGGCATCGATCAGCTGAATACTGCTGCGAGTCGTGAATTTCTCGGAACTTATACCAGAAAAGTTCTAGTCATTGACACCGTTTGGGATCATACTCGTTCTAATCTACGAGAGTTAGCAGAGGCTCATAATATCACTCTGATTGAGTTGCCTAGTTTCCATCTTCAAGGTAAAATTGATAACAAAGAAAAAGAGTTGGCGATTGCGACAATTCAAAAAATTCTTGGAAGGAAAGGGAATTAGTTATGCGCATTCTCAACCTCTCTCACCCCCTCACCGCTCCGCAACTCGAACAAGTGGAAGCAATGAGCGGGAAAAAAATCACCGAAATCAAAAACATTGCCGTCCATTTCGACGCCGCCAAACCCTACGCCGAGCAAATCATCCAGCTTGTGGATAGTATTGGGTTTGCCTCCCAGCAGTGGCAAGGTGAGGAAATTTTGATAAATCCACCGTCATTTAATTTCATTGCTGTGACTTTGCTCGCCGAACTGCACGGACGCATGGGCTATTTCCCGCCGTGTATTCGTCTGCGGCCACTCAAAGACAGCATGCCGCCAAAATTTGAAGTTGCTGAGATTATTAACCTCAACGCTATACGCGAACAAGCTCGTAAACGGCGATAGGGGTATACTATATGAACGATCTACTTCACTTTCTGCGCACCCGTTGGATGGAATTGCTCATTGCCGGAGTTTGGCTGCAAAGCCTCGTTGGTGCGGCGCTGGCAAGAGACTGGGCTGTGTTGTCAAGCACAGGATTGGGTGGGCTGGTGCTCTTGACCGCTGTATTTTGGTTAGTCGAACGTTTGAGGCGTAAACGGATGACACCTGTCGGTACAGGTGAGGCTTTCCTGGTTCCACGCCGCGGATTGATACTTACTATTGGTGGACAAAAGGAAACAGCCGTATTTGCTATCCAAACTCAAAAGCCGGAATGGGTTGGCCTTTTGTGTTCACGGCAGAGCGAATCTGTTGCGAGTGAAATCATCACGATTTGCCAACTCCCGACTGAGCGTGTTCAAAAAGAGATTGTCGATCCTTGGGATATACTTGACGTGCGCGATAAGATGGAAGCCCTGCTCAAGTGGCTGGCTCGTAAAGGCGTGGCATACACAGAAATGGCCATCGATATCACGGGTGCCACGACACCAATGTCGGTGGGTGCGTTCATGGTGGCGGAGGAATCTAGATTGGATACGCAATACGTTCGCTCACAATATGATGCAGGCAACAAAGTTATACCAAAAACGCAGGAAGGAATTTTGGTTAGCCGGCATTCGACAAACGCGTAATGAAGGGTTCAGAATGAAAGCGACAAATTCCACACCGGATTCGATCAATTCTGCGATTAAACCTGAACCCACAGGTTCCCTGGAAAAACTTCCGTTCTCTTTTGCCAGCTTCACCTTTCACCTGAAAGCCGAGGACCGGATCGAACTACCGGAATATAAAGGCTCCACGTTTCGCGGCGGATTGGGCCATGCTTTGAAACAAGTCTGGTGCCTGCGACCATCGCAGAGGTTTTGTGAAAAGAACTGCCGAATGCCAAAACAGTGTGCTTACTCCTACATCTTCGAAACGCCCAAAGCCTGGGGACCGCATAGCGAGCTACATGCCAACAACTTGCCGCATCCGTTTGTATTGCTGCCGCCGCTGAATGAGCAACGGATTTTTGAGGTGGGAGAGGCTTTGTCATTTCAACTCACCCTCTTTGGCAGCGCGATTCAACTGGTGGAATCCTTTGTGGTCGCCTTTGACAAATTAGGCGAGATTGGCATTGGCAAAGGGCAGGGAAGATTTCTTCTGGCAAAAGTTACCAATGCCGACGGCAGTATCGTTTATTCGTCCGACAGTGAGCCCGGTAGTGGTCAGGTGGTGGTCAGAAATTTCGAAGAATTCGTTGAAGCCGCAGAGCAATACCGGGGACACGCGCTAAACTTGAGCTTCCTCACGCCCACTCATCTTCTGCATCACGGACGCCTTTCAGAGCCCTCGTTCGATATTTTTCTGCGGAGGTTGTTGGCACGGGCCTCTGAATTGGCCAAAATCCATTGCGGCCAGCTGTGGAATTTGGATTATCATCATCTTATCGACTCGGCAATTGCCACGGTGCGCACAGTTGAAAAACGCCTGGAATGGCAGGATTGGGAACGCTACTCCAATCGTCAGCAGCAGCGCATGAAGTTTCGCGGCTTCGTGGGAACCGTTACATACCAGGGACAAATCCAACCATTTTTGTCTCTCATCATGCTTGGCCAACACTTGCATATCGGCAACAAAACGGCCTTTGGAATGGGAAAGTTTGAAATCCAGTGGCAGTAAGGATCAGTAGCAGTAGCAGTGGCAGTGGCAGCAGCAGTAGCAGTCGCAGTCAAAGCCAGCTGATTGTTCAAATAAATTTTGGGTGCGTTTGTGAGCGAAGCCATTTTCCAAAACTTCACCAACGAAGAAAATTTCTATCTCGCCTGGCAAAAGGTGCGCGGGAACCTCGGCGCTCCGGGTTTGGATCGAGTCTCCATTGACGACTTCGAAAAGAACATTCATGATAATCTCGCATTGCTGCGAACGCTGGTAGTCGAAGGTACTTATGAACCCCTGCCATACCTGACTTTCACCCACAAAAAAGAATCCGGCAAAGAGCGCACCTTGCGCATTCCCAGCGTTCGCGATCGGGTCGTCCAGCAAGCTCTGTTACAGGTCGTCCAACCTATTTTCGAGAAAATGTTTCTCAACTGCAGTTATGCTTATCGACCGGGAAAATCTTCCCTGCAGGCCATTGACCGTGTGGAGCGAAATCTCAAACGCGGCCGGGTGTGGGTCGTTAACGCGGATATCGAAAACTTCTTTGATGAAGTTGATCGCCAACTGCTCCTCGCTCGTGTTGGGGAGACCATCTCGGAGAAGCGTGTGCTTCACTTGATTAAACTCTCCCTCAATGCCATGAACGGCAGTGATGGCAAAGGCATGGCTCAGGGCATGGTGCTCGCCCCGTTGCTTTCCAATATTTATCTTCATCCCCTGGACGACCGCATGTTCCGTGCCCAGTGGAATTACATTCGTTACTCCGACAACATTCTCATTCTCTGCCACGCCGAGGACGAAGCGAAGAACGCGTTTGCCCGTGCCGAAGAATGCATCCGCGACGTTCATCTGAAATTCAATTGCGAAAAGACCTCCATCCGGCATCTACGTGATGGCTTCTCATTCCTCGGATTTTATTTTGATGAGCATGGCAAACGGCCCGATGATCCAGCGGTTCGTCGCTTAAATGAGCGCGTTGGCAAAGTGCTTGAAAAGGCGGCGGAATACTCGGAGTCGGATTTACACGATAAGATCGAGAGCATCGTGCGCGGCTGGTTGAACTATTTTCAATTAAACGAAACCGACCGGGCTAAACTTCTCAACCAGGTCGAACAGAAATTCGCTGGCGATAGCAACTCCATGCCCCAAAGAATTCTACAGGCGGCGCTCGCATACCAGCTTGGCGATCGCAGCCGCGCCTCCAAAGCATTGCGTACCAGTCCGGTGGTGACTTCGGAGGATGCTGAAGTAAACTATCAATGGGGATTGCTCTGCGATCTCTTCGACATGCAAAGTGAGGCGCTCGACAGCTATCTATCCGCTTTCCGGCAAAACCCCGAACATCCGGACGCAGCCTATCGTCTTGGGCTTTATTACCTTTCTCGGCATCACAACGACCAAGCCATTCGTTATCTTCAGAAGGCTATTCAAATTTCGCCAAAGAGCGCTGCGGCTCATTTTGCTCTTGGTACAGCCCTGCAGAATATGGCTCTGCACGGCGCAGCCCGTAGGACTTTCCAAAAGGCAGTTCAACTCGATCCCAGGATGAAAAAACTCGTGACCAGCGCTCCCGTGCCAGCGAAGCCATCAAGTCCTCAGCCCGGTGAAAGTGCCACATTGAAGCCCACCGAGACCGACATCGCCGTTTTTGCCAAACTCTTTTCTGGACGCGAAGGAGTTTTTGCCCGGCAATGGCTAACCGATGACGGCAAAATTGGCTACATGCCCGTCTATCACGCCCTTTTCGATAATGACATCAAAGAACATCTGGCTGGCCAACAGACTTTAGGTTACTACCTCATGCGTTCCGATAATTCGGTTTTGCAAATGATCATCGATTTTGACATCACCAAACAAGCCCGCACAGACGTGGCGGTAACCGACGAAGAGCTTGGCGAATGGCGGAAACTTCTTTGGTCGGATGTCGCTCGCGTTCGCGATGCGCTGTTGGAAGTTGGCATGAAATCTTATCCCGAAGATTCGGGATTCAAAGGTATGCACCTCTGGCTCTTTTTCAATGAACCGGTGCCGGCTCGGGATGTGCTGATCTTTTCAAAGAAAATTCTGGCAGCCGCTGGCCCCCCTCCACCGGGCCTCATTCGCGAAGTGTTTCCCAAGCAACCGCGTGTCGACCCGAAAGAGCTGGGAGCGATGGTCAAACTTCCGCTGGGCATTCACAAACTCACCAACCGACGCTGCTGGTTTCTTAATAACGATGGACAACCTGCTAAAGATCAACTTGCTTATCTTCATTCCATCGAATTGGTCCCGCACGCCGTATTCCGTACCGCATTCGAAAAGCTGAAATCTCCACGATCTTTGCCAACCGTCGAGGCCGCGCCTGCAGAACGCGAAGCAGTCGATAGGGTCTTTAAAGGATGCAACGTGCTTCGCCATTTCAAGGAAAAAGCAGAACGCACAAAATGGCTCAATCATATTGAGCGGCTAACCGTCCTTGGTTCCCTGGTACATCTCGGACCGGCTGGACATCAGGCGATTCACGAGATCATCAGTCAGACCACCAACTACAATCATCGCATTACGGAGAAATTCATTCAACGGGCCAAAGGCTTTCCCCTGAGCTGCCCAAGAATCCGCGAGCGCCACAGCGACATCACGCCGGTCGTTGGTTGCTGTTGCCAGTTCAAGCAAATCAAGAATAGTTATCCGTCACCCGTGCTGCACGCCGATCCGGAATTGATTGTCAAGATTAAGGCGCGTGAGGCAACAGCGAATAGCAAAGTCGACAGTAATCCTTCAAAGCCAAAGGCGTCAGCCCCTACTAACGTAGCTGCTGGCAGTCAAGAATCTGCCAAGCCTGCGCCAACAGCTACTACAGTGGCTAACCCTTCTGCTGCCGAAATCAAAGACCTTTTTCCCACCTATTTGAAGCTTAAAAGAGACCAGCGCAATGTTCACCAACAGATTTCGGATATCGAACAAAAACTGAATGCCCTTTGCGACCACCATAACGTGAGTGAATTCACCACGGAGATCGGAACCTTCAAGAGAATTAAGATCGACGGCGAAACCAGATGGGTGATGGAGATATAGGGAATCCACTATGTCAACAGTGTATATCACCGAGCAAGGCGCAGTGGTCCGCCAATCTTCGCAGCACTTGATAGTTACCAAGGGCAACGAACGCATCATGCATATTCCACTCATCAAAACCGAGCGCCTACTAATCTTCGGCAATGTCCAGCTCACCACCCAAGCCCTCAACGTGCTTCTCAAAGAAGGAATCGATGTCGCATTTTTGACCAACAACGCCAGGTTACGCGGGCGCTTGGTAGCCACGGAATCCAAGAACATCTTTCAACGCCTCGCCCAGTACGAGCGCCACAACGACGACGACTTCCAGCTCGACATGCAACGGGCTCTTGTACGCGGCAAGCTCCGCAATGGCCGCGCCGTCATCTTGCTTTACCAAAAGAATAATCCCTCTGAATCGTTTGCAAATGAGGTCGCCACCCTGGACCAGATGCTCGCCAAACTTGAACATCAAATATCTTCAAACAGCCTCATGGGTTGCGAAGGTACCGGCACCGCCACTTACTTCCACGCTTACGGCCGTATGTTTCGCAAAGAACTCCGTTTTGAAACTCGCACCAAACGGCCGCCCAAGGACCCAGTCAATGCTCTTTTAAGTCTGGGCTACACCCTGTTGACCAATGAAGTGCTGTCTCTAGTCATTGCCAAAGGCTTGGATCCCTATCTCGGCTTTCTCCACGAAGTAGTCTATGGCCGCCCCTCCCTGGCCTTAGACATCGTCGAAGAATTTCGGCACCCGCTCATCGATCGTTTCACCTTGAACCTGTTCAATAACCAACTTTTCACCGCCGAAGATTTTCAACCGGTAGAAAACAAAGGCATCTATCTAACCCCCGCGGCATTCAAAAAATACCTGCGCCTCTATGAACAGCGTATGCGCGAGCCGATAAAACTCGCCTCTGAAGCAAAGCCAACGAACTTTCGCGAGCTCATTCGGGAGCAAGTCAACATCATGTCCAAGAGCATCAAGATGCGCGAAATCTATCAACCCTATGCCATGAAATGGTAGTTCAATCGCAGAAGCAGTGGCCGCAGCAGCCCTGCCACTGCCTCTGCTACGCCACTTTTAAACAAGGAGAACCATGCAGATTGTCGTATCGTATGACATTGTCGAAGACAAAAAGCGCACGAAGCTCGCCAAGACCTTGCTCAACTTTGGCACGCGCGTGCAATATAGCGTCTTCGAGTGTAATCTTAACAAAAAGCAATTGCAGGAAATGAAAAAGCAAGCGCTAAAATTTGTCGATGAAAAAAAAGATAGCCTGCGCATCTACCGGCTCTGTGATGAATGCTCCAAAGTCATCGAATCAGTTGGCATCAAAAGAGGATGGGAAGAAACAGACGTGGTTGTGGTGTGAACGCGACAAGTTAAGAAATAACTCCGGACTAAACCCGATTTTCGATGGCCATAAAACGAACAGCGAGCTGGGATCGGAATTTGACTACACAACCTATTAGCATTTTTAATGTTTAACCACCTTGATAGCTAATCGAAGTATTATCTACTTCGAGAACATGATTGAGGATAGGAAAAATTTTAGTGGCATTTTGAAGGATTTTTCGCTATGATTTTTTCAACAGAGAGGATGGAAAACCCCACGGAATCGAAACTATGGCTACAAGCCATTGTTTTCCAAAAGGGGCAGAGCGGGTCTGTGGGAATGATTTCCAGGTGAGTTACTGGATTGCGACACGTGTGGCACGGCCGGAGTTTCCCTCCTTCGTCCGCCCGTTTCTAGCGTGGGAATGATTTCCAGGTGAGTTACTGGATTGCGACTCATAATATAGGAGGTGG
>JBBIIG010000026.1:0-57437 GCA_037446635.1 bacterium | reverse complement strand
TTCCGCCGTCTTCGGCTTTGGTCACGCGCACCAGTGTTTCTTTCGGTACCGTGTTCACCGCATGATTATCCGCTTCGCCGCCAAAGATGAATCCCATGAACGCTTTGGCTTTGTGAAACAGGCTGTCGGTCTGGTGCATCGGCATGTGCCAGTTGCGGGTGATGGACTGCTGTGAGCCGTAGCGCAAGTTGGCCTGATAGCCCGTGTTCGCCGACAACGCCCGCCCGTCGGGACGCGTCTCGTGGGCGCGCACGCTTTTCTCAGTAGCGATGAACGGCGCGTGTTTCATCATCACGATGTTGTAGGGATAGGCATGATTGTATTTCACCCGCAACATGCAGCGCGAGACGCGATAGAAGAAATCTCCCGGCTTCGCGCCGATGTACGGCCGATCCGCCGGGTTAGCATCGACGTAAACATAATCGCCGTCGTTGATGCCGAGATCGCGCGCCGCCTGCGGATTGATGTGCAGCTGGTGCTCGCCGATGCTGGGCGCGCGTTTGTCGAGGCGGTACGGATCGCCGAAGTTGGAATCGTACAGCATGTGCCAATCGACGTTCGACCAACTGCTGTGCACGCGGTGGCGGGTTTTCGGCGTCAGGCAATAAAATTGGAAGCCTTTTTCCCACAGAAAGTTTTTCGTCGTCTTCACTTTGCTCCACGGCATTTTGATGTTGCGCACCGTGCGCTCGTCCCAGTGCTGTGCTGTCGCCGGGATGCCGTAATCATCAGGACGAATGAATGGATTGGAGCTGACGATGACGTTGGGCAAGTACGGCGTGGCTTCCGGTCCCTCGCGATGCACGATGAAATTCTCGCCGTACTCGATGGCCTCGGGGACGTCAGCGTAGGCGTGGAGGCGCCCGGTGTCCGTGTGGAACGGCTCGCTGTCTTTGATCTGCTCGTAAAACGGAATGCGCGGATAGGTGCGGAACAGCATCAGCGCGCCTCCCGGCGGCCCGTATTTGCCGGCCATGATATCCTTCAGCTTGTAGCCGGAGGTTGTGGTGCTGGTATCCAACAAGCGCTGGATGTAAACGCTGCGCTTGCCTTCGTATTCGAATTTGAAATAATCGGTGAAGCGGGTGTCGCCGGTCACCTTTGCCAAACTTTTGGCGATGCCGGCGATGATGGCGAGGTCGTCTTTGCTGTCGAACACCGGCGGGATGCCGCCTTTCCAGATTTGCAGAAATGGATTCGAGCAGCTCGCGGTGATTTCCAAATCCTCGAACTCCAGCCACGAGTTGGCCGGCAGCGCGAGGTCCGCGTATTCGATGGACGCGGTCATCTGAATATCGAACGAGACGATCATCTCGATGTTCGGGTTGACGTTTTTGATCATCTCATACACCCACTTGGCGTTGTTGATGAGATTGACGTTGTTGAACAGCAGCGCTTTGGTGGGCGTGGGCATGTGGGTTTCGCCGGTGAAATTTTTGCGGCCGTATTTCGGCGTATTCACAATCAGCGCTTTGTCGCCGTGATTCCAATACGCCGGCTCCTCGTCTTTGGTGTAGGCATGAGTTTTGACATCTTTGCCGCTGGCGTTTTCATCAAGATTGGGTTCGAAGGGATCTTCGGCCACCCAGCCTTTGAAGCCGGGCCCGGTCCACGGCGAGCCTTGAAAGAGCGCGGCTTTGTAATTGCCAGCCCACGTGTGACAGCCGGCGCCGGGCAGTCCAATGTTGCCAGTGAGCATTAGCGGCAGATACGCGGCGCGGTTCATCTCGGTGGCGTGGAACCAGTGGTTGATGCCCTCGCCCTGATGAATGGCTACCGGCTTCATGGTCGCGATGTCTTCGGCCAATTGCTGCACCAATTTTTTCGGCGCGTGCGTGATGTCGCACACGGTGTCGATGTCGTAATCTTTTAAATGAATTTGATAGAGACTCCACAGCGTCATCACTTCGATTTCTTTGCCATCGACTAATTTGATTTTGAAATTGCCGACCAGCGCCGGCTGAATATTTTTCTTCACCATCGTTTCGCCGACGTCGTCGCGGGTGACGGCTTTGGCGCGATTTTCTTTTTCATCCCAAATCACGTAGTCGCCCAACTTTTCGTGCTGCTCTTTTTTCAATCCCTGAATTTTCATCGACGGGCCATCGGGTGAGAGATCGCTTTTGTAATTTGGAAACACTTCGTGGGCGCGCAGCCGCTTGAGATTATCTTTGCGAATTAGCAGCGGGAAGTCAGTGAATTTCTTCACAAAATTTTCATCATACCATTTATTGTCGATCATGATTTTGGTGACGCCCAGCCACAACGCCGCGTCGGTGGCGGGACGGATCGGAATCCAGTAGTCGGCTTTAGTGGAGGGCGGACCGTACTCCGGCGCGATCACCACGATCTTCGCGCCGCGCTCCATGCACTCGATGAACCAGTGGGAATCGGTGAGCTTGTTCTCCACCAAATTTTTTCCGTCCATGATGATGAGCTTGGAGAAGCGCAGGTCGTTGAAATCGCAGTCCGAAGTTTGCAGACCGTGCACCCACGGATGCCCCGGCGCCTGATCGCCGTGCCAGGTGTAATTGGAGAAATTGCGGCCGGCCAACGCCTGATCCGGGCCGACGCCGCGGATTTTGGCGTCCAGCAGCGCCAGCGAGTTGTTGAGACGATACATCCCATATTTGCCGATGACGCCCAACAGTCCCATGCCGCCGCGCATTTTGATGCAGCGGGTGCCGGCGCCTTTGGTGGCCTCCACCATCTCGGGTTGATAGCCCTGTGCCAGCAAACGCTTCTTGCCTTCTTCGCCGCTATAGCGCTTCGCGATAGCGTGCAGCGCTTTGGCGATGTTATCGAACGCATCTTCCCATGCGATTTGAATGAACTCATCATCGCCGCGGCTGTCGAATTTGTATTTCGATTTCAACTCCGGCGTCAGCTCCGGGAACCCGGCGTTGGCCCACGCCAGCCAGCCTTTGCGCACGATGGGATGCTTGAGGCGATACGGCCCGTAAATCACGCGATGGAAAGTGAAGCCTTTGGCACATTGACGCGGATTCCAGTTGTGAGTGGCGTGATTGCCGTAAAGGTCCTTGTAATTTTGATAATCATACGTGGAACCGAGACGCGTGACGATGCCGTTGCGAACGTACGCGCGCACGCGGCAGGCGTGGGTGTCGTTAGGCGAACACACCCAGTCGAAAAACGAATCGTACTTGTACTGGTCGCGGTAGATTTTTTCCCAATCACGATTCACGGCACCGGCGAGCGGATTCTGATCAGGATTCGTTGCGGCGAGCAGTTTCAGCGGCAGGTTTATGCTCACCACTGCCGCGCCAGTGCTCATTCCCAACCAGCGCAAGAATTTCCGACGATCCATTTCACCAAAGTGCTCGAAGATTTTCTCGTCCATTTGTTTCTCCTATCGTTTCGGAGTTTGCTTATTGGAGTGCTGGATTACTGGATTACTGGATCAATGGATCAGTAAAACGTGAGACGTCAGACGTGAGACGAAAATGTGAATTTTGTTTTTTGTGATCTTGCATTTTGAATTCACAACAGCAAACGAGACGCGCAACGATTCCATCCCTTCAAGGGATGGAATCGTTCATTGATCCATTGATCCATTGATCCATTAATCCATTAATCCATTTCCCCGAACGCTATTCTTCAATTACAAGCTCTTGCCAGATGGTTACCGACTTCTTGCCATCGCGATCGCCGGCGCTACCGTTCCACACCGCGAACGCCACCGGCACCACTTTGCCGGGCCTGAGGTTGACGCTGTTTTTGCCGTTAGAATTAAACGCGCGGCGCAGCACCACGCGATAGGTGCCGACATCATAGACTCCTTTTGCTATCACCTGCTGATCGGGACGCGGCCGCGCTTTCAGTGTGCCAAAACCCTGCGCCTGCAAATCCTCGGCAGCGCTTTGACGCAGTGGATCCGAAACGATGTTGCCCGCGCCCCAGCCGGTGATGTAAGTCGGATCGGAGGCGAGAGTGAGCGCGTTGCGCGTGGGCTGCTCCAGCGCCGAGCGCATGGAGTTGGGGTACGAATCGATGCCGATGTTGGGATAAACTTTGTCGATATCCTGAAACGCCGGCTCGAGGTCGGCCTGACGTTCGGACTTCCACATCCACAGGTTGACGAACTGGCCGCGCTCGCCCATGCCGAAGAAGGGCGGGTCGTCATTGAGCGCAAATTCCACGGCCGCGGCGTCGCGGAAGTCCTGCACACGGATGGCAGTGTGATCATGCGACTCATCTGCCCACATCAAACGAATGGCCAATTGCTTGCCGTCGTGCACGGCTTTCACGTTGAGAATTTCGGGGCGGTCGTCGCGCCACCACAGGGGCATCATGTGGAGATTCACGCCTTCGCCGTCGCGCCACACGCCGGCGTCCGGATGCTCGGGGATGTCATCCACCCGCCGCGCCACAATGCGGAATTTTTTCATTTCCACCCGCTCGCGCTGCTGCGGGCTGGAAAGGGATAGCACGAAATGGGTGAGGTGCCAGGCGTCGTCGCCGTAGGCCCAATCGCTCATGGGCATGGGTGAACCGGGGAGGCCCGCGACAATGCGGCGATAAATGTGTTCCGGCTCGGCGCCGCCTTTGAAAATTCCCTGCGTCAAATCGCGGGGACGAGTAGGCAGACCCTTGTCATCGAATTGCAGCTGCACGCCGTCGCCTTTGCCGGTGGCGCCGTGGCACGGAGCGCACGCCTGCGCAAACATCATCTTGGCGCGAGCTTGCGCGGAATCATCATACGCCGGCTCTGCAGGAACTCTGATGATACCTTTGCCGCCACTACTTTCGGTAGTGGTTGCCGCAAATGGTTTTTGCGCGAAGGATTTGATGTAGTGCACGAGCGCCCAACGGGTTTCTTCCGGCAGGTGCGCCCACGATGGCATGGCCGAGCCAGGGATGCCGCGCGAGATGGTGAAGTACAAATCTTCGTCGGTGGGAACGCGCTCCCAGGTTGAGACGAGACGATATTGGGCGGCTACGAAATCGCGCGGCTTGGGATAGAGCAGGTATGCGGCTTCGCCCTCGCCCTTGCCATCGAGGCCGTGGCAGGGCGCACACTGTTGGTCGTAAATTTTCTTTCCAGTTGTAAGCAGAGACGGTGAGGAACTGATTGTGGTAGTGGGGAGAAGGTCGAATGCAATGGGGCCGGGCGTGAGATCTTCGGTTTTTTTCGAGGTACAACTGAGTAACCACAAAAGCGGCAATAGCAAAATCGCCATCAACCAGCGCAGCTTCATAGTATTACCCTTCGTTTGTGTTCAGAATCAGATTATACGGGTGATGGATGCCCGACAAAAGCATTCGAGCATGACATCCCCTCCCTAATCTATGATCGAATCATCGTCAGCACCATCTTAAAATTCTCAACTGCCTTCAGCGCGTGCGGCTCGTTGGCCGGCATAACGATCATGTCGCCGGCACTCAAGTGAAAGGGCTTGCCGGAGATCGTCACCTCGGCTTGGCCGTCGAGGACGTGCACCAGGGCGTCGAAGGGGGCGGTGTGTTCGCTCAGCTCCTGGACTTTGGCAAATGCAAACAGGGTCACGTTGCCGGTTTCTTTTTTGATCAGGGTACGACTGACGACGGCTTCTTCCTGATAACCTAAAAGCTCAATCATGCAGCTTACTTTTGCTGAAAGACCACTTGTTTCCTTTTCTTGCATCTTCAATTGGTTTCTTTGATTGTAAGTGAGAATTATCGTCCCAGGTTTTAATCGGATTAATTTGTCTTATTATTAACTAATTTAAAGCACTTTTTTAAGATTTTTTTATCCGATTTTAAGTTGCGCTTTTCGTTTCTCTTTTTATATTAGTTTGAATAATCAACGGATTTTGAAAATGATACAATTAAAGCTTTGCCCTGCTCGATGCGCTCTACATTTAAGGGAGGAACCGATATATGTCCGTGCTGTTTAGTCGCGGTTGCGAATACGCGTTGCGGGGATTAATGGAAATGGCGAGTCATCCCGAGAAAACATTTTGGACGGTGCAAGAGCTGGCCGAGCTGAGCGAAACCCCGGCGCCGTTTCTGGCCAAGACCTTTCAAACTTTGGTTAAGCACGGAATCCTGACTTCAACGAAAGGGCGAGGCGGCGGATTTTCGTTTGCCCGACCGTTGGAAAAGATTTCGTTGTTAGAGGTGGTGAGCATCATCGATGGGCCAACCTTAACGGAGGAGTGCGCGCTGGGATTAGACGAGTGCAGCGAACGCAACCCCTGCTCCATTCATTCTCAGTGGCGAGATATCCGCGAGCAGATCGTGAGCGCGTTAAGTGAGCAATCGCTGCTGGAATTCGCTCGCAAGTCGAAGCGGAAAGGAAGCAAGAAGCCCAGGAAGACCCGCTGAAGCGGTTTGATGTTAGGGAATAAAATCAACATGGTCCTCTTGGCCAGCCAATCCTTTAGACTCGGCGCAAAGGCGGCCGTGAGGCTGCATAATTTCGTTTCGACCCTCGGAATCCAATGAACATGCCGAAGCGCCTATCGTCCCAGAAACTCTAACAAAAAAATCAGCAGTAGAAATCCGGCAAACAACAGCAGCGCCCAGACGCCGCTAACTTCTTTTTTGGCGGTCGCGCCGTCCGCCTCCAGTTTCTGCTCCACGATCTCGGGCTGATCTTTGACCGCAGCGTCGTGTGCGGAAGTCTTTGCTTCGAAGCGTTTTTTTCGTTTGCTCATGATGTTACTCCTTTCAACAAGAGGTGATCGCTGAACTTTGGGGATGTCAAATCAAAAAATACTGACTGCCCCGAATCTCAAACAGTAATCAAACCGCTAAAGCGGGAGGAGAAACATCATTGAGCAGGAAGGTTTTGAAGAAATCAAAAATATCGTGGCCGTCGCGTAGGAGAAGATAGTGGGCGCTTAAGAGCGGATAAAAATAAATGCGATTGCACTCCGTTTGCAATGTGAGCCGCCAGCCCATTTCCCACAGCCGCAGCTCTCTTACTAATACCGGCATGTTTTGAGCGGAGCGCTGGAGAGAATGAACGCTCACGCTTAAAAGCTGCCAAATCATGAACGCCATGGCCCAGCCGGTTTGACTCAACGAAAAAAAACACAACAGTTCCAGCTCGGGAAAAGGACTTGTGGCAATAAAATTTTGCATTAGAAAACTTTCAAATTAAAGCGGCTAATAACAAATACGACTTTGATCAAAAAATGTCAAGACTTTTCTGAAAACCAGCGCCGTGTTGAGACGAAAAATTCGTTTGACTACTGCTCCCACATTTATATATTTTAAATAATCTCGCGATGGAATTACGTTGATTGAGCAAATTACAAATTTCCTGAATGATCTGCCGCCGTACGTTACTGTTGTCGCCGCCGCCAAAACGCGCACGCTGGATGAAGTCCGCGCCGCAATTCGCGCGGGCATTAAAATCTTAGGTTATAACTACGTGCAGGAAGCGCAGCGCATGTTCGACGCGATTGGCAAGATCGTCCAGTGGCACATGATCGGGCATCTCCAGCGCAACAAAGTCAAGCCAGCGGTGAGATTATTTGATATGATCGAAACGCTGGATTCAGTTCGATTGGCGGAAGAAGTCGATCGCCGCTGCGCCGAGATGGGCAAAGTGATGCCGGTGCTGATTGAAGTCAACAGCGGCCGCGAGCAAAACAAAGCCGGCGTTCTCCCGGAACAAGTCGAGGAATTGGCCGCGCAATTGAGCGCGTTCAAAAATCTGCGCGTGCAGGGCTTGATGACGATGGGCCCCATTCTCGATCATCCCGAAGAGTATCGGCCCTACTTCAAAACCACGCGCCTTATTTTCGAGCGCATCGAAAAATTAAATCTGCCCAATGTCGAGATGAAGTTTCTTTCGATGGGGATGAGTGATAGTTATCTCATTGCCATTGAAGAAGGGGCGAACATGATTCGCATCGGGACGAAGTTGTTTGGACGCAGAGAGCAAAGCGCATAGCGCATGTCGCTCGAGTAGCGAAATAGCGTAGAGCGAAAGAGTAAGACAAAAAGCACGAAGTGAAGGATTCGGGAGCGAGCTGCGTTCCTTGTTCTCCGTTTACGCTCATCGCACTCGCGTAGGCTATGCACTTTGCTCTCTGCGCTATGCCTAAAAGTGAGGATACAAATGAAAATCTCACGCGTCAGTGAAATGCGCGAGCTGGATCGCCGCGCCAGCGAAGAATTCGGCATCACAGAAGATTTGCTGATGGAGAATGCCGGCGATGCCGCCTACTTTGTCATTCGATCAGAAATTGGCGTCGAGTTCCGCAATTTTGTGATCTTCTGCGGCGTGGGCAACAACGGCGGCGACGGCCTGGTGGTGGCGCGCAAGCTGCATTCCAACGGCGCCGAGGTCACGGTGTTCATTTTGGGCGATCCCAACAAATTCAAAGGCGCCGCAAAAACCAATTACGACATCGCCCGCCGGCTCGACATCGAAATCCTCGCACTGGAATCGGCCGACGCTGCTTGGGACGCGCTTGACGAAGCCGACGCCATCGTCGATGCCATTTTCGGAACCGGCTTGACGCGCAAAGTCGATGGCCTCTTTCTCGAAGTCATCGAAATGATGAACGAGACCGATTTGCCCATCGTCAGCCTCGACATTCCCTCCGGCATTCACGGCGACACCGGCCAAATCATGGGCGCCGCCGTGTTAGCCGATTTCACCATCACGTTCGGCCTTCCCAAATTGGGCAACCTGCTTTATCCCGGCTGCGATAACGGCGGCAAATTGTACGTCACGCACATTTCGTTTCCGCCGGAGCTATACCATTCACCAGAAATAAAAATCGCCACCAATGATCCGATTCCCTTGCTGCCGCGCTTCAGCGATACTCATAAAGGCAACTACGGCAAAGCGCTGTTCATCGCCGGCTCCGCCAATTATTTGGGCGCGCCCTATTTTGCGGCGATGTCGTTTCTAAAAGCCGGCGGCGGTCTTTCGTTCCTCGCCGCGCCGGAGCTGGTGGCGCCCTTCATCGGCAACAAGGGCAGCGAAATCATTTTCGTGCCGCAAAAGGCAACGGCATCCGGCAGCATCGCGTTGGAAAATAAAAAACAGATTTTGGAGTTTTGTGCGAAAGCCGATTTCGTAGTGCTGGGACCGGGGCTTTCTCTCAATGAAGAAACGCAAAAGTTAGTGCAAACGCTGGCGGCGCAAATTCCCCTACCGCTGCTCATTGACGGCGACGGGCTGACGGCCATCGCCGCGGATCTGAACTGCATCAAAAAACGTAAAGCGCCGACGATCCTCACGCCGCATCTCGCGGAAATGGCGCGGCTCACCCAAAAAGATATCAGCGAAATCTCCGAAAACAAAATTGACGTGCTGCAAGAAACGGCGCGCCAACTCAACGCGGCGATTGTTCTCAAAGGCGCGCACTCACTGATTGGCTATCCGGACGGCCACGTGTTCATCAACCTCAGTGGCAATCCGGGCATGGCCACCGCCGGCAGCGGCGACGTTCTCACCGGCGCCATCGCCGCAATGGCCGGCCTCGGAATGCTGCTCGAGGCCGCGGTTCGCATGGGCGTGTTTCTGCACGGCCTTGCCGGCGATCTTGCCGCGGCGGAGATCGGCCAGGATGGGATTGTGGCCGAGGACATCATGAAATACCTGCCGAAAGCGCTGAAAACGGTTCGCGAAGATTTTCTGAAACTGGCGCAACATCATTATGACAGCATTTTCCGGATTTAGTATTAATGATTTGCGAAAGGCGAGCTATTGCGATGGAAATCGAGCTAATCCTTAAATTGTCAGCAAGGACGATCCTTTGGCCAGCCACGGCGTGCGCTTTTCCGCTTTGCGGATCGGCATCCGACGCGACGCGTTTTGGGTGTGGGTAAAAGTGGCCGTCAACAGTACACACGCTTTTTGGTTCGTTGAACGAACCGCATGCGCTGGGAATGCGATTGCTGATTCCGCAATGGGAAACGCTCGATCTCGCCGCGGCGGTCATCGCAGCCGGCGCGTTTGCAGCGCTGTTTCATTTTAAATGGGGTATGATCCGCACTCTGGCCGCCAGCGCCGGCGCGGGACTGGTTTATCATTAATTTTTCGCTAGCGAATAGAATCTGATTTTACACAAAATAATTTTAAAGGAGGAACCATGCGCCGATGTGTATTTGTTTTCGCCGCCACTCTTTTACTGTGGAGCTGCGCCGCCAGCAACGGCAATCAGAAACCTCGCAGCTCGAGATATCTAATCACCGAAGAAGAAATCGTCAACTCCGGCACCACCAATGTGTTTGACGCCATCCAACAGCTCAAACCGGAATGGCTTCTGCAAAGCCAGCGGCGCGGGGTCAAATCCGTCAACGTTTCCGACTCCTCGGAGCCGATGGTTTACGTGAACAACGCGCGCTATGGCGGCGTGGAATCGTTGGTCAACATTTCGACGCTGAACGTTTTGGAGATCCGCTTCTTGCAGCCCTCCGAAGCCACCACTCGTTTCGGAACCGGCCACACCGGTGGGGCTTTCTTGATAAATGTAAAATAGCGGCTCAAAAAAATGAATTGGCTACCGATACTTTTAATTGTTGGAAATCGTTCTCACAATTAAAAGGACGGTAGCTCATGGATCGAGTCGGATTAATTCTAAAAACTTTTTTATTAGTCGCGGTAACCCTCGCCGCCGTGCCGCTTTTTGCCGGCGCGGACGCCGTGCGCGAGAACAGCTTTGCCATCGATTTTCTCACCTTTCGCGCTGATCAAAAACAAAAAACCGTGGTGGAAATTCTGTGCGAAATACCCGCGGCAAACCTGCAATTTGTCAAAAGTGAGGAGTGGTTCAGCGCGCGCTACGAAATTGCCATCGCCGTCCAAAATCTCACCTCGTTTAAAACCAGCAACCTCACCTATCGCGACTCCATCACCGTCAATAATTTTAAGGAAATTGCAAAGGCGCAGCCCCATTTGGTGCGAATTCCTTTAATTGTGTCGCCGCAGGAATATCTCATCTCCGTCCGCATCCGGGATTTGGAAGCGGGATCGCACTTTGACGCCCACCAAAACCTCGTGGTCCCGGATTACTGGACCCAACCTGCGTTGAGCGATTTGCAGCTTGCCACGGCGTTGTCAAGCTCCAACCAACAACTGGGCTTGAGGAAGAACCAAATGAACATCCAACCGTGCGTCTCCAAAACCCTGCCGCTTAGTCAGGACTCGATCTTTGTGTACAGCGAAATCTACAACCTGCCGAACAGTCACAACGGCAGCGGCGGCAGTTTGCGAGCCGAGTTGTCGATAATGAACAGCGAAGGCGTCGCTACCAAGACATTCGATTTTGATTATACTTTCATCGACGCCCCTTCCACCCTTTGTGTGGGGCTTGCCATCGGCGACCTCAAACCCGGCGCCTACACGTTGGCGCTGACAGTGTGGGACAACAGCGGAACGGAATTTTCCAACCGCACCGAATTCAAAATCGTCGGCAGAAAAGAGCTTTTATCCGATACCGAATTCAGCAAAATCATGCGGCAGCTTGCCGTCTTCGCATCTTTAAAAGAACTCGATGATTTGAAATCCCTGCCCAGCGCGGAACGCGCGCTCGGCCTGGCCAAATTCTGGCAAAAACGCGATCCGATTCCGGAAACGGCTCAAAATGAATTGCAGATGGAATTTTTAGAGCGCATCAGCTATGCCAACGAAAAATTCATTTACGCCAAAGGCGAGGGGTGGGAATCGGAGCAAGGCCAAGTTTACGTCAAATGCGGACGGCCCACTTATGTCGATCGCTACAAAACCAACCTTGGTTTTCGAACCTACGAAGTCTGGGAATATATCAATTTGAATCGCAAGTTTGTCTTCGTCGATATCGCCGGCTTCGGAGAGTTTCGTTTGGTCAACCCCAGAGAAGATGACGACCTGCCGTTTTGGTTTTAGTGCAAAACATTGATTAAAATTTAGCACCACAATTTGGCGCCAATCGGCCGTTTGCAAATTCACCGGCAGCCGCGTTGGCGCCCTGCTTTTTTCACTCCGCCCTTCTGCACAAAATTTGACAGTGCAATTCGACGCCGCCGCTGGATGCAAGCAATTGCACGAAAGAACTTTGCTCCCCTTTTAATTATCGCTTGATTCTATTCTAATTATTTTTGCCGGAAATTTCCTGGCATATTGATTGCAAAAATAGAGCGGTGAAAATCTTATTTGGAGGGAGCAATAAAAAAGCCCAGTGAGAGTAGCCCCTCTCACTGAGCCGGCATGAAAGGCTTGGACAGCCTGACAAACACCCGCAATATAAATTTTGCCTTCGACAAAGTCAAGCCAAAATTTTCGTTTTTGTCCAACCTTTTGTGCCTCTTTTTTACACCATTCTAATCAAACGAGCCGATAGCGCTTTCAAGAACGGAGTGCAAAACTTAAGTTTTGCACTCCGGTTTCCTTCGCGCCTTGGCGACTTTGCGTGAGAATAGAAGATAAAATTTTTTATACCTAAGGAGGTGAGTCTCGTGAACGGCTATGTGAGCGACTCATAGGTCGCGATGTCATTTTCGCTTGCGCAGCTATTTCAATTTCAATTCAATTTAAGGAGGTATCGAAGATGCAATCTACTCGAACGAAGCTCTCGAATTCTCGCCGGCGGCGCATTTTATTGACGGCGTTGTTGCTGTGCGTCTTTACCAGCGCGGCGTTGGCGCAGAACACCGGTATCGTCACCGGAATTGTTATCGATCAGAAATCCGGCGAGCCGCTGGTTGGAACCAACGTCTTTATCAAAGGCACGGTATTGGGGGCGGCCTCCGGCAGCGATGGGTCGTACAAAATCTCCAACGTCCCGCCGGGAAAATACGTGGTCGTGGCCAATTACGTTGGCTACCACTCGCGAGAGGATGAGATTACCGTCATTGCCGGCGAGGAGATTCGGCTTAATTTTTCTCTCAAAGCGAGCGCGCTGCAGATGGACGAAATTGTGGTGACCGGCACCGGTTACGAGGTGAAGAAAAAGGAGCTCGCCACCGCCATCGCCACCATCAACCGCGAACAAATCGAAGCCGCGCCGGTGCAATCCATCGATCATCTTTTGCAGGGGCGGGTCGCTGGCGGCACGGTCAACATCAATTCCGGATCGCCCGGCACCGGCAGCCGGGTGCGCCTGCGCGGCGTCACCAGCGTCAACTCCAGCCAAACGCCGGTGATTTACATTGACGGCGTGCGGGTTGACAACAACGACAACTTCCGCCTCGAGCAGCAAACCGGCGGCCTGGCAACCAGCGCCCTTTCGGATATTTTAGTTGGCGATATTGAACGGGTGGAGGTGACCAAAGGCGGCGCCGCCTCTACGCTCTACGGCTCGGAGGCCGCTTCCGGGGTGATTCAGATTTTTACCAAGAAAGGCAAGGCCGGCGCGCCGCGCTTCAACTTCAAAGTCGAACAGGGCGTGAACAGTCCGGAAACCAAATTCATCATCGAAGATTTCACGAAAGACCGCCTGCTGGACAGCGGTTATTTTCAAAAATACTCCGGCAGCTTGGACGGCGGCAGCGAGTTCATGACCTATCATTTGAGCGGACACGTTTTGGAGAGCGAGGGCGTGCTGCCCAAAAACGATGACCGCCAGTTTTCGTTTCGCGCCGGGCTGCGCGCCTTCCCAAATGAGAAGCTGCAGATCGATTTTTCCAGCGGCCTGGTGCGGGACGATTACGAGCGCATGTACAACAACAACGCCATCGCCGATGTTTACGGCGCCATCGAGTCGCGCGACCCGCAATTCTTTGGCGAAGGCGTGGACGAGCAGCAGCGAATCGCGCTGTTGAATGAATATCTGCTGCCTGATCTCACCTATAACGTCAACCGCTTCAACGTGGGAGCGACTGCCACCTACGACGCTTCCAAATATTTTTCCACGCGCTTGACAGTAGGGGTAGATTATCGCAAAAGCGAAGAGCGCCAATTTCTGCCGATTGCTTCGCAAAACGTAACCAGCACGCCCGGCGGCGGCCTGTTCCGCTCCGACCGCGAATTCCTGACCACCACCATCGATTACGCTGGCACCATTAAATATCCCCAGCAGGGATTTTTTACTTCGACGTTTACCTTCGGCGCGCAGGGTTTCCGCGAGGACGATCGCGAATCGCAAGTTTCGGCCACGCAGTTCGGCTTGCCCGGCACCGATGATTTCGACAACGCCGCCAATCTTGCGCCGCTGGAATCCAACCAGGAAGTGTTCAGCGGCGGGTTTTACTTCAACGAGCAGATCGGAATCAAAGATCGTTTGTTTCTGAACGCCGGCATCCGTTTCGACGGCAACACCGCGTTTGGCGACGAGGTGAGTCTGCAATCGTATCCCAAATTTGGCGTCGCTTACAGCATCTCCGACGAACCGTTTTGGAGCAAGCTGCCGTGGGGGCAACTGCTCAACCAGTTGAAAGGCCGCTTCTCGTGGGGAAAAACCGGCAGCTTCCCGGACCCGTTCACCCGCGATAAAACTTTCAACCAGGTTTCATTTTTGGAGGGTGTGGCGGCGAGCTTCGGCAACCCCGGCGATCCCAATCTCGCGCCGGAAAAAACTCGCACCATCGAATACGGCTTTGACGCCGCCCTGCTGGACGACCGCATCGGCGTCGAGTTCACGGTGTTTGATGAAAGAACCGAAGACGCGCTGTTGACCGTGCCCAGCCAGCCGGCCTCCGGTTTGGGAAACCAGTTGCGCAACGTCGGCGTCATTGAAAACAACGGCATCGAGATCGGCCTCAACGCCACGGTGATCGACCACCGCAACTTCCGCTTCTCGCTGCAGGGTTCGTTCTCGACTTTGAACAACGAAGTCGCCAGTCTCGGCGGCGCTCAGCCCTTTAGCCTCGGCGGCTTTTCGTTTCTGCCGCAGCGCGTGGAAGAAGGCAAGCCGGTGGGCGTCTTCCGCACCAATAAGCCGGTTCGCGATCCGGTTACTGGCGAATTCGACGGCGATTTCGAGACGGTTTTGGAGCTCTCGCCGCTGGCCGACAACTATTACTCGATCAGCGCCAATTTCGTCATCTTGAAAAATTTCCAGCTCAATATTTTGGGCGACGGCCAGAGCGGCGGCTACTCGTTGAATACCGGCTCGGTGCTGCGCTTCTTTAACGGCGGCGAGCCGCAAGCCAGCAAGGTGCCCGACGGCTACAGCTTCGTCACCGCGTCGCACGTGTTTGTGGAAGACGCCAGCTTTTTCAAGATTCGGGAGATCAGCGCGTCGTATCGCGTCCCCCGAAAATATTTCAACACCAGCCTGATGCTGTTCGCGAGCATCCGGAATGCGTTCATTTTTGCGGACAACGACGACATGGATCCCGAGGTGCACGGCCTGACCACCGGCAACGTCACCAACACCGACGTTGGCGGCATCAACTTCTTCACACTGCCGCCGCCGCGGGAAGTTCGCTTCGGCTTGCAAGTGGGCATCTAAGATTTCAGCAGCCGCGGTTGCAGTAGCCGCAGACTTTTTAGTCTGCGATGTAAAAAAGGGCTGCCCAAAAAGCCAATCTGTCACTCCCGCATATTTTTAGCGGGAGTCTTATGGATGCCCGCTAAAAACATGTGGGCATGACATTCAACTAAAATCGGATTTTTGGACAGCTCTACCCGATTTCCAAAAATTATGAACTTAAAATTTACGAGGAGACAAGCATGAAATTTAAATCCATGATTATCCCCGGCGCGCTGCTGGCGGCATTCGCACTGGCGGGCTGCGATTTTCTCGACCCCACCGATGTGCGCAACCCACAGACAACTGAAGAGAGCCTGCGGGAGGGCGGCACCGGCGCCACCGGGCCGTTCTTAAACGGCGTGGCCTTCGCGTTTTCGGACGCCATCGAAGACGTGGCCTACTACACCGACGTGATCTCCGACAACTACGACAACGTCGCCACTTTCATTTCGCCGGAAACCGACTTCCCCCGAAACATCCGCCCGGACGATCTGACTCTAAACCACACCACCAGCGGGCCCTATTTCGAAATTCAGGAATTACGGGCGCTGGCGGATTTCACCATCACCGTCGTCATCCCCAGCGATATTCAGGCCACGCCCGAGCAATTAGCCGAGGCCTATTTTTACCGCGGCATGGCCAATCTGCTGGCCGGCGAAAACTTCCAGGCGGCGCCGGTGGTGGAAGGCGGGCCCGCGGTGCCGGCGGCGCAATTGCTGCAATTGGCGCTCGCTGATTTCACCCAGGCGCTAAACACCAATTCCCAGGGAGATTTTGCTACCCGCATTCACATCGTCAGAGCGCGGGCCTACCGTCTGCTGGGCGATAAAACCAACGCTGTTCAAGAGGCCAATCTTGCGCTGGCCGGCGCCGGTAACTTTGTGTTTCCCGCGCGCTACGACGCCGCCAACAACATCAACAACCCGTTTCAATTTGCGGTGAGCCGGGCGCTCAACGACGTGCAGCCTCTGCCGCGGCTGGATTTTCTCGATCCTAAATACATCGATCGCGATTCCGATATCCCCGCGGTCAAATTGGAAGAAGCCTATTTGATTTTGGCCGAGGCTGCGCTCTCCGATGGCGACAACGCCGGCGCGGTCCAGCAGTTGGTGAACGCCATCAACCTGGCCGACAGCCGGCCGCGGCGATCGTTCTTCGATCCCGATCCCCGTTTGGGCCGGCCGCAGGGCGGAACCGTGCAGGCCAGCCCGACGGCGCCGGCCATCGACGGCTTGATTTTACCGCGCGGGGCCGTGGTGCCTGTGCCGACGATTTCCGCCACCAGCCTCAACGCTGCGGCGGTGGCGGCGCTGACGGATGCGGTTGCCATCTTCCGCACTCTCTATCTCGCGCGCCAGGAAATTTTCTTTTATGAAGGAAGGCGGATGAACGATCTCGGCATTCGCTTGCCGATGATGGAGCTGGAGATCGAAACCAACACCTCCATTAACGCCGGCGATCTCGGCACCGCGGTGTTGGTTCCAGGCTACATCCCGGCCGGCGATGGTCTCGATCATTTCACCATCGCGGGAGACAACGTGATCATTGCCTTCGACATGAATCAAATTCTGGCGGATAACCGCGTCTCGCCGTTCAACATGCCGTTTTAAAAAATCAACCCTGGGGCTGTCCAAAAGCCCATCAGTCACTCCCGCATGTTTTTAGCGGGAGTTGTGATTTTATCGAATGCTCGCTAAAAGCATGCGGGCATGACATTCAACAAAAATCGACATTTTGGACAGCCCAGGGTTTTTAATTTCACAACGGCGGGCCGGCCGGCTGGACATGAGTGGCGACGAAATCAAAGGGCGTCTCATCAAAATTCCGCCGAATTCGGAAGGTGAACGAATAGGTTCCGGCGTGCAAATTGTAGCACGAGCCCTGCGGCTGCAGCGCAAAGACCTGCCCCGCGGGGATGATCGATGGCCCGGTAATGTTGAATGTTTGACCGATGGGATTTTCAATAATTGTGTTCAACAAAATGATTTCCTGGGTCGGAAGAATGGAGAACGCCAGACACTGGTTAGCCGTGCTGGCGGCGTCCAGCGACAGCACGCCCAAGCTGATCAACGGCGCGGTGACGAATTTATTGACGGTCACAAATCCCACGCGACTCAGTCCCTCATCATCGCTGACGGTCACTTTAACCCAGGCGACGCCTTCATTGCCATCCGCGGTGAATATCGCCGTGTTGTTGGAACCTACGATCTCGCCGCCGATTGCCTCAAACAAAAAGGTCAAAGGATCATCGTTGGGGTCGCTGGCGGTAACGCTGATGGCGCAAGCGGTCCCCGGCTGAATTGTAAATGGCGAGGCCTCGATCGTGGTGATCACTGGGCGATTGTCCGTCGGCGGCGTGGTGGGGGTATCGTCTCCCAAACAACTCAATTGCGCCGTTATAAAAATCGCCCCTGCAAAAAAGAAAAAATTTTTCCACATCTTGAATCCCTCCGATCAAATTTGAATTTTTAGAATCACTGATTTTGATTACAATTTCCACGCAAAAATTATTTCGCGGCACATGCGCACGTAACTCAAAGCTCTGTTTTGAGAGGCGCAAAGCGGAGCTTTGCGTTACAGCTCGACAAACTTATACTCCTCGCCGAAATTTTTGCCGGCGGCGTCAAACAATTCCCGCAAGTTGTCATCCATCGTGAAGTAAATGATCTGCCAGCCGTCGCGCGCCAGCGACGCGACTTTCTCCACCAGCAATTTGCGGCGCTGCCAATCGGAATATTGGAAGGCATCGTCCAAAATCAGAAACAGGCGATCTCGTCCCATTAGCCGCGCGCAGAACCCGATGCGCAGCGCCAGCAGCACCTGCTCCTGCGCGCCGCTGCTCAACTCGGAAAGCGAGAACGTGTTGAAGGGATCGGAGACCATCAGTTTATCGCCATCCAGCGCCAGGCTGCGGTAACGGCCGGTCACCTGCTGCAGCGGCGTCTCCACCTCGGGCGATTTCAACCCCGCCAGAATTTTGCTGTCCTCGGTTTTGCGCAGTTCGGCGATCACCTCCCGCACCGCGATCTTACCGACGATCTCCGCGGTTTTCTGTTTATACTCTTCAGCGATGTGCTCGCGCTTTTGCCGCAGCTTTTCGATCAGCGCCTCCCAGTCCGCGGCGATATCCTCGCGCGTGACGTCACAAATTCGCTGCTTTAAACTTTCAAGCTTGCGGGTTTCGGCCGCGATTTCCGCCTGCAGCCGGCGGCAGGTTTCCTCCAACGCCTCCAGCCGCTGCTTGCTGTATTCCACCTCCGGACGCTCGGCCAGAAAATCGGAGGCGTCCACCGAGAGCCTCGCCAGCAATTTATCCTTCTCGTGAATTTGAGTATCTAATTTTTGCGCGTGATTTTCCAGCAGCCGCAGCGCCTCTTCCCAGGTTTTCGGATCCTTTTTCTCGCCGGTCAAAACCGCCATCTGCTCATCCAATTTTCGCTGCCCGCTTTTGATGAAGTTGTATTCCTCCGCGAGTTGCTTTTTGAGCAAGCGGGCGTGATTGTAATCTTCTTCCAGAGTTTGGAGAAGCTCCAGAATCGCGGGCAGACCGGCGAGCTCGCGGCCAAAACGGTTTTTAAATTCCTGCTGGAGATTTGTTAGCTCAAGGCTTTCCGGCACGCGCTGGGCGGCGCGGCGCAGCTTGTGAACATAAAACCCACCGCAAGCCAGCGCGCCGGCCAGCGCCGCGGCCGTCAAAATCGAAAAATCGCCTGCCTGCGCAGGCAGGAGAAACGTCAACGCTGCGGCCAAAACGATCAGCGCCGCAGAAACGATCGCCAGCCCGTGCGGCGCCGGCGCCGCGTCGCTGTCCAGCGCCTGGCGATACACATCGCGGGCGCTCTTCAACCAAGGGTAGTGCTGGCTGCGGGTTTCGGCTTCGCGCAGCGCGTCCTGTTTGGCGCGGTACTCCGCCGTTTTCTGCCTCAGCAAATTCAGCTCGCCGCGCACCTCTTGAATTTTCTCCGAGGGAATTCGCCGGCGTTCCTCGCGCAGCCGCTGCAACTCCGCGTTCGTTTGAAACGCCAGAAACTGTTTTGCACGCATTTGTGCATCGCGCTGGCGCTGCAACGTTTCGAGCTCATCGAGCAGCGCCTGGCGGCGGCCGCCGGAAAAACTTTTGTCGATCGCGCCGAACAGCTCGTCGATCTTCGCCAGCTCCTCCCGCAGCTCGTTGCGCTTTTTGCGCTCGCCGGTGTTGGGCCCCAAAATGTCGCCGTTCGCCAGCTCGCATTTTTGAATGCTGGAAGAAATCTTTTTTTCGATTTTATCCAACAGCTCGCGGCTGGAAAGAATGCGTTTCAAAATCGTTTTGTCAACGCCGCCGGCGGTGTTGGCCAGCTCTACCTGCGCGCCCTTCACCACCAGCAATTTGGAAAAATCCGGCGGCAGGCCGACGCTGCCTTCTTCCCAAAAATCTTCCAATTTTTTTGGAGAGAGGGCGCTGAACTCCGTCGGCTGGCCATTGCGCAGCCCGGCCACCAGCACCTTGCCGCCGCCCTGCTGCGGCCGCAAACCCCACTCTTTGGCGTTGCGAAACAGCGCGCGAATCACAAATTCCACCAAATGGGTTTTGCCCTGTTCGTTGCGACCGTAAATCAAATTGAATTTTTTAAGCGGCAGCGACAGTTGGCGCAGCGGCCCTAAGTTTTGAACGTTGATTTCTTGAATGAACACCGGCATGATCAATTTCCATAAATGAGGTGCAGCGCTTCGAGGAGGATTTGATGTTTGTCTGGCTGGTCGGGCGCGGAATTCCACTCGAGCTTTTCGAGCCACGCGGAAACTTGCTGGGCGATTTCGGCGCGGTTGAGGTCGTCGGCCTCCGCCACTTGCGAAAGCTCTGGCTCCTGATCGCGGTGGAACGAAAATTCCGCAAACGCGGTTTTGAAGGTTTCGTGCAGCCGGCGTTTGTTGGCGCTGTACCCCAGGGCCCGCACCTGCAGCCGCACTTTGGAATATTCCACGGGCGCCAGTCCCCAACTTTTGATGCGATCGGCGATCTGCTTTTTCAAAAATTCGATCTCGTCCCGCAGCGGCAGCACCACAAAAACTTCGTTGAAAAACAAAACGTCGGTCACCACCGTTTGCGAGGTTACCGCGCCGGTGTCGGTGTCGAGAATCAGAAAGCGGCGGCGGCCGGTTTCGTTGATGGCGAGGCCGCACGGGGAGCCGGCGTAGTGCACCCGCGCGCCGTCCCACGGTTTGTGAATGTGGCCGAGAATGGCGCGCGCCGGCTTGAAAGTCTCGACGTCTGCGCGCGTCAACGGCATATACACGCCGGGCTCGTAGGGATTGGGATCGCGCATGCCCTCGGCCCAATCGCCGTGGCCAATCAGCACCCATTTGTTGGCGGGAAGCTGATGGGCGTGCGCCGCGATGTCGTCGCCCATGGTGCGCTCGCGCTTGAAAGGCAGAAACAGAAATTTCAGCCCGTTCTCCGCGAAAGCGCGCAGGGTGGGTTCGGAAAACACTTCGAGGTTGCTGGCGGTGAAGGAATGGTTGGCGAGGCGTGCGTCGTGGTTGCCGGGGAGGATGAGCAGCCGCAGGCCAGCAAACTGGGGTTGTTTGCAAAAGGCGTCGAACTCGCCGTAGTTGCTGCTGGATTCATCGAAGAGATCGCCGGCCACGATCAGCGTGTGAATGCCGCGGCTCAGCATCTGCTCAAAAATGTTTGCCAGCGCCGAATAACGTTCGGGGTGCTGGTTGCGGGTGGTGAGATGGAGGTCGGCCGTGATGGCAATTTTCATGGAATGTGATCATCATAAATAACTTTACTAAACCTTCAAAGGTTAGCAAAGTTTTGGACAAGTTTTAGATTTCGTAATCCACAACTTTTTTGTCGATGCGAATTTTATCGAGAAACTCACGAATCAGCTTTTGATGCTCGGGGTGATTTTGATACGCCCGCAGCGCATCTTTGCTCTCGAACTCGGAGTAGAGTACCACGTCGAACGCGGCGTCGCCGGCGGCAAAGTTGATCCCCACCTCGGCGGTTTTGAATTCGGGAATCACGCCGCGCAAGCCCTCCAATTTCGCTTTCAGCCGGCGGGCGTTTTCGGCTTTGTCGGCGCCCTCGGCAAAATCTTTTAATTTCCACATGACGATGTGCTTGATCATACTCGGGCCTTCCTCACTAACTTTTTCAAACCGCAAAGTTCGCTAAGATAACGCAAAGGGCGCAAGGAAAAATTTTAACCGCTTTTGCGCCAGCTTTGCGTTTATGAATAATACCACCCCTCGGCTAAAAAATCAAGCCCGGATATTTCGCTTGATTTTGCAGCGCGGCATGGTTATACTAAAATTATAAAACGGAGGGGCGAAACATGGCGATCGAAAAGCAACTCTCGGTCTTTGTGCAAAACAAAGTTGGAAGTCTGGGGGAGTTGTGCGCGGCGCTGTCCAAAGCCAACATTAACATCCGCGCCATCACGGTGGCAGACGATCTGGAATGGGGCATCGTTAAAATTATCGTTGACGATACCGAGCGCGCCAAAGAAATTCTGCACAAATTAGGCCTGATGTATGGCGAGGGCAGCGTGCTGACGGTGGAATTGAAGAACCACCCCGGCGCGCTGGCGGAGCTGGCCAACAACCTGGCGAAGAAAAAAATCAACATCGAGCAGGCCTACGCCACGGCGACTGGCCAAAGCAGCCTGCTGGTGCTTTCCACCACCGACGACAAAAAAGCCAACAGCGCTTTGAACGGCTGACCCATCATCAGAATCTCTCATTTTAAAAAGCTAAAAAGGGGGGAGGAACGTTTTCTAAAATTAAGGAATAGGACGATGACGAAACCGCCCGATCCGAAAATTTTAAAAGAGATTCAAAAACGGCTGGAGAAAGGCGAGAACCTCTGGCGCATCCTCGATCAGTACAACCTGAGCACTGACCAGAAGCTGGAAATCCTGCGCATCTTCGACGATCAAAAGTGGGATTGATTCAACACTGGCTTGCAAGTTCTTCCACGTAAACAACCTGCCGAGCTGCAACCGCTTCCTCCACCACTCGCACCTCGGTTTTGGACACCGGCAAAATTTTGGAGAGATTGCCGGCCTCCAAAAGCTTTCCCACCAGTTCGGCCGGCAGCGGGCGGCTGATATAAAAGCCCTGAATCATATCGCATTTGAGAGAACGCAAGTAGGCAATCTGCTCGGCGTTTTCGATGCCTTCCGCCAGCACGTTCAGTTTCAAGCGGTGCGCGAGGGAAATGATGGTGGAGGTGATCGCCCAATCGTCGTGAAAATCGTGCAGGCCATTTACGAACGAGCGATCGATTTTTAAGGTGTCGATGGGGAAACGTTTAAGGTAACTCAGCGAGGCGTAGCCGGTGCCGAAGTCGTCGATGGCGATTTGCACGCCCATCTTCTTCAAACTCTGCAGGGTGGAGATGGTGGACTCGACGTTCTGCATGGCGTCGGTTTCCGTGAGCTCCAAAGCCAACAAATTCGGCGGCAGGCCGCTTTGGGCCAGCGCCGCGCTAATTATCTCCTTCAAATTCAGAGCGTGAAATTGCCGCGCCGAAAGGTTGACCGCCACCTTCAGCGGACCCAGTCCGGCATCCTGCCAGGCGCGCGCCTGAGCGCAGGCGGTTTGCAAAACCCATTCGCCAATGGGAACAATCAAGCCGGTCTCTTCAGCGAGGGGGATAAATTTGGCGGGCGGCAGCAGGCCGAGCTGCGGGTGCTGCCAGCGCAGCAGCGCCTCGACGCCGCTTAAATCGCCGCTGCGCAAATCCACTTGCGGTTGATAATAGAGCCGCATCTCCCCTTTCTCCACGGCGCTGCGGAGAAGATTTTCCATCTTGGTGCGCTCGAAGAAAACGGCGCCGTTCGCAGTGTTGAAAAATTCGTAATTGTTCTTGCTTTTGCGTTTGTTCCATTCTTCCGACAGCGCCAGAAGCAGTCGGTTGCGTTCGATGGCGTAGCGGATGGCGCGGCGCAAGCGATCGCCGTCCATTTGGCCTTTGATTAAATAATCCTGCGCGCCTTTGCGCATGGCCTCTGCCGCCAGCTCTTCGTCGTCTAATCCGGTCAAAATCACCACCGGCGTTTGCGGATTCCGTTTGCGGATTTCTTCAAGATTGGCGAGGCCGCCGCCGTCCGGCAAATTCAAATCCAACAACGCCGCATCAAATGAATTAGCTGATATGTGCTGCAGCGCTAGTTCCAGAGTTGGTACCGCGACGAGGATAAAATTTTGCGCGCTGGGTGATGCTTGTAAAATTTCCTGCAGCCGGCGTACATCGGCGGGATTGCCTTCCACCAGCAAAAGCCGAATTTCTGGTTTCATGCCGTTAGATTTTTCTACAGCCAAGTGCAACTGAGAGTCCTTTCTCTGACTTTGAAAGTTCCTGTGTAAAATCGCGATGACAGCCGAGAATGCTGGCACTAATACAATAAGTATCGACGGCCTACGCAAAAACTCAAGCTTGCGATAGCGCCTGTTCCACGGCCGCCAGCAATTCGGCCTGTTTGAAGGGTTTGAATAACCCGTGCACCGCGCCAAAGGTCTGCGCCGCTTCCATAAACGGCTCGCTGATGGAACCGGTCATGGCGATGATCGGCAGCTTGGGCTGCATTTTCCGAAAAAAGCGAATGGTTTCGAGACCATCCATGTCCGGCATCAAAATATCGGTGACGATCACATCCACGGAAGCCTGTCGCATTAATTTTTTCGCTTGCAAACCGTTTGCAGCTTCAACCACCGTGTGCCCGCCCCGCTCCAGCATTTTGCGAACGATTTCGCGCGCTTCGGTGAGATCGTCAATTACCAAAATTTTCGCCATGAATGGTCTCCTTTGTTTTCGCGTAGTTGCTTCTATTCGATTTCCCATTTTCCGGAGGCGCGGATGCTGGGAGATAAATTTTGAAGGTGGCGCCGGCGCCGGGCTCGCTTTCAACTTCGATGTACCCCTTATGCTGTTTGACGATGCCGTACACCACCGACAGTCCGAGGCCGGTGCCTTTGCCAATTTGCTTGGTCGTAAAAAAGGGCTCAAAAAGCCGCGACTGGATTTTTTTGTTCATGCCCACTCCGGTATCGCTCACCGTTAGTTGCACAAAATGGCGCGAACCATTCGTTTGCAGAAGCCCGTTTATTTCCTCCGCGCTGATATTTTTGGTGGTGAGGAAAATCCGGCCGCCTCCGGGCATGGCGTCGCGGGCGTTGACGCACAGGTTCATCAAAATTTGATGGACTTGCAGGGGATCGGCGAGAACGGAATTGAGGTTGCGCGCCAGCCGGGTTTCCACAGTAATATTGTTGCCGACGATCGTTTGCATCATACCGAGCGCATCTTTAATGGCGGCATTCAAGTTCATGGGCTGCGGCTTAAGCGCCTGGCGGCGGCTGAAGCTCAGCAGCTTGCTGATCAAATCGCGCGCCTTCAGCGCCGCTTCTTCCACGCGCTGCAAATTAGGCAGGATGGGATCGTGGGGCCGGAGGTCTTCCAGCACAAATTCGAGGTTGCCGAGAATCACCACCAACAGATTGTTGAAATCGTGGGCAATGCCGCTCACCAGCGTGGCGATGGTTTCCATCTTTTGAGCGTGCAAAAGCTGGCGCTCGATTTTCTTGCGATTGGTGAGGTCGTGCAAAATGGCGTAGAGCGCCAGCGGCTCGCCATTCTCATCTTGGATGGTAGCAGAGGTGAGCAACACCTCCAATGAAGCGCCGTCTTTTTTCTTCATCCGTATTTCATGATCTTTAATTGAGCCGTGGGCGAGAAGTTGGTTAATTAACGGCGCGCGTTCGGTAGGTTTCTCATATAGTGCGGCGGCGTTGCCGATGTTGAAAAAATCCTCTTTGCTGTGATAACCGAACATCTCGACGCCGGCGGGGTTGATGTCGAGAATTTTTCCGTCGGGCTGAGTGATCAGCACCGCGTCCTGAGAAACCTCAAAAAGGGTGCGGTACTTTTCTTCGGATTTTTTGAGATCGCTTTCGATGCGTTTGCGTTCGGAGATATCTTCTTTGACGGCTACGAAATGAGTGATCTCCCCCTGCTGATTGCGGATGCCGCAAATGGAGGCGGATTCCCAGTAAATCTCGCCGGTCTTTTTCTTGTTGCAAAACTCGCCGCGCCATTGTTTGCCGGCAGTGATGGTTTTCCAGAGCTGTTTATAAAACTCGTGGGAATGGTAACCGGATTTCAAAATGCTGGGCTGCTTGCCAATCACCTCCGCCTCGGAGTAGCCGGTGAGCTGGCAGAAACGGGGGTTGACGTATTCGATGTGGCCGCGGGGGTCCGTGATAATTACCGAGGCCGGACTCTGTTCAACGGCGTGCGAAAGTTTACGTAGTTCTTCCTCGGCGCGTCGGCGTTCCGTCAGGTCGCGCGCCACCGTGTGCATGTAGGGGACGCCGGAAATGATGATGCGACGGTTGTTAAACTCGGTATCGACTTTTGAGCCGTCTTTGCGGAGAATTTTCGCTTCGGTGATAATTTCCTCGCCAGCAAGGATGCGCCCGTGAAATAAGCGGTACGCCTGCAGATCGATCTCCTCGTGCAGATCGGAAATGCTCATCATCAGTAGTTCGGCGCGCGAAAAACCCGTTAGCTCGCAGGCGGCGCGGTTGACTTCGATGAAATGGGCTTGGGCGTCGGTGATGAAAATGGCGTCGCGAGAGCCTTCGAAAATGGCTTGCTGCCAAGCCAGGGCCTGGGCCAGCGCCAACTCTGTTTGCTTGCGCGCGGAGATGTCCTCGATCATCCCCAATGCATAAACCGGCTCGCCATGTTGGCCGGTAATCAGTGAAACGGTCAACGCCACCCAAATGGGTTCGCCGTTTTTTCTGAGATAACGTTTTTCCACCGAATAATGCGGCAGCTCGCCGGCCAGCAGCCGTTTTGAAAGCGCCACGTCTCTAACAACATCATCCGCATGGGTGATCTCGGCAATCGTGCGGCCTACCAACTCGTCTTCGCGGTAGCCCAACATCCGGCACAATTGGGGATTGACTTTGAGGAGCCTCATCTGGCGATCGGCGATGGCCATTCCCAGCGGCCCCTGCTCGAACATTTTCCGAAAGAGCTGATCGCTCTCGACGTTGCGGCTGAGCTCAGCGGCGTGTATTTCTGACATATTTAGCAAATCCAATTCAGTGGCCGTCGCTCGTGGCAATCATTTAAACCAGCGAAATTAAAAAACGGCGACAGCTATTCTCTATCAAATTCGGCAAAAGCAGGCTTTATCTTTAAAAAAATCGAAGTCGGTTTGCGCGTGGTTAATGTTCGTGGGGGGGGCAAAATGGGAAAGCGGGTAGGGCGGGGGCCACTATCGAGCTAAAAGGCTTTCGATCTTCTGTGCCAGCTCAAAATCAAACGTGCTGATGCCCCCCAAATCGTGAGTGGAAAGATCGATGGTTACTTTATTATAAACGTTGAACCACTCCGGATGATGGTTCAAAGCTTCGGCGGCGAGCGCCACTTCTGTCATAAAACCAAAGGCCGCGATGAACGATGGAAACTGGAAGGTTTTGTGGAGCTTGCCATTCACGATGCTCCAGCCGGGGAGGGCGGAGAGCTTTTCTTTGATTTCGGTTTCGGAAAGTTTTTTGCGGGGCGTCATGGTTTAGGGCTTACTTAAAAAGATCAGACACTGTTTTAAACAGTGTCTGATCATCGCTGAGCGTAGCGGTGGAGGGAGTCGAACCCCCGACACGCGGATTATGATTCCGCTGCTCTGCCAGCTGAGCTACACCGCCGAATGGTTAACGGCTGTCAATATAGAATTTCTCTATAAAAAGTCAAGGTCATTTTATAGCAGCCCATTACCCAAATATTAAAAACCAAAAAAAAATCTTGACAAACGTTATTTTCTTTTCTATACTTAGGCTGTCGTTTGGAAGCACTTCCAGGTTCTCGTTTCCTTTCGATTCTGAGACCAATCTTCACCTTTCATACTGAGCCTGAAGGCTATGCCTGTCACTATTTACGACGTCGCCGAAAAAGCTGGCGTCGGAATCGGAACGGTATCAAGGGTTATCAATAACAGCCCGCAGATTTCCGAGGCCACGCGGCGCAAAGTTCAAAAGGCTATCAAAGAGCTCAACTACCTTCCACACACTGTAGCACAAAGTTTAGCCCGTAAAAAAACCAACACCATCGCCTGCATCATCCCATTCTTTACGGGCTATTTTTTTGTCGAGCTTTTGCGCGGCATTCAAAGAAAAATCACCGAGTATAAAAACGACCTCATCTTGTACAGCGTGGACGTGACCCATAAAAAGGAAACCTTTTTACAGCGTACTCTCGAGGAACGCAAAGTCGATGGCGTGCTGCTGGTGTCGCTGGAAATAACCCACGAATTTGTGAGCCGCTTTGTGAACGAACATTTTCCGATTGTGCTGGTGGACAGCGACCATCCCGATCTCGACAGCATCACCGTGGACAACGTTGACGGCGCTTTCCGCGCCACGCAGCATTTGATTGCCGCCGGCTACTCCCCCATCGCCATGATCGACGGCCAGCTTAAAAGCATTCCGGCGCGGCTGCGGCTCGAGGGCTTTAAAAGGGCGCTGGAGAAAAATCACCTGCCCTTTTGTGAAAATTATTTTGTCGCTTGTGACTTCACCAACGAAGCCGACGGCTTTAATAAAGAAGCCGGTTACACCGCCATGCAGCGCTTGCTCAGCTTGGGCGAAAGCAAGCCGCGCGCGGTTTTTGTTTCCAGCGATATTCAGGCCGTGGGCGCCATGCAGGCCATTCGCGAGCACGGCCTGAATATCCCGAAAGACATCGCGGTCATGGGCTTCGACGATATCGAAATGTCGCAATACGTTGGCCTGACCACCATGCGCCAGCCCATCATGCACATGGGGGAGTTGGCAGTGGAGCGGCTCATGGAAAAAATTTCTGGGCAGCGTCCGGAAAATTTCAAAAAGCGTTTTCAAACGGAGTTGGTGGTGCGCGAAAGCTGCGGCGTCAATCTATTGAATTAATTTTTTTGAATGAAAATTTCAAAAACAATTTCGGTTTGGATAGTTTGGTATCTGCTCTTGGGCTGTCAATCCACGCAAAAGCCGATCACGCCTCTGGAGGAGGTTCCGGTCTGGGCGCAGCAGGCAGTCTGGTACCAAATTTTTCCGGAGCGTTTCCGCAACGGCGACCCCGGCAACGATCCGCAACTGCAAGATATCATCGGCTCGTGGCCGCACGACACTGCGCTGCCCTACCAGGTCTCTTCGTGGACCGGCGATTGGTACGCACTGCAATCGTGGGAAAGTTCACAAAAAGATTTTTACTACCACGTTCAGCGCCGGCGCTACGGCGGCGACCTGCAGGGCGTGCTCGATAAATTAGACTACTTGCAAGATCTGGGCATCACCGCCATCTATTTCAATCCGCTATTCGAGTCGCCTTCGCTGCACAAATATGACGGGGCGACGTTCCATCACATCGACGACAATTTTGGCCCTGACCCCGACCGCGACCGCAGCATCATCGCCAGCGAAATTCCCGATCAGTCCGACACCTGGAAATGGACCACCGCCGATTCTCTCTTTCTGAAATTAATAGCCGAATGCCATCGCCGCAACCTCCGCGTCGTCATTGACGGCGTGTTCAACCACGTGGGGTTGAATTTCTGGGCCTTTCGCGACGTGGCGGCTCAGCAACAGAACTCTCGCTACGCCAACTGGTTCACCATCACAAGCTGGGATGATCCCGCCACCCCGGAAAACGAATTCGATTACGAGGGCTGGATGGGCGTCAAAGAGCTGCCGGAAATTCGCGAAGATAAAAACGGCCTCGTCCCGGAAGCGCGGGATTATGTTTTTCAGGCCGTGAAACGGTGGATGGACCCCAACAACGACGGCGACCCCTCGGATGGTATCGACGGCTGGCGGCTCGACGTGGCGGAAAAAGTGAGCTCGGCGTTTTGGCGGCAGTTCCGAACGCACGTCCGAAACATCAATCCCGAAGCCTATTTAGTGGGCGAAGTCTGGTGGGAAGATTGGAATAACAATCAAATGTTCAACGCCCGTCCGTGGTTGGAAGGCGACGTCTTCGACGCCGTGATGAATTATCGCCTCGCCGCCGAAATCATGCACTTTTTTGTGGATAAGAAAAACAAAATCTCCCCTTCCGAATTCGACCGCCGGCTGCTGCAGTTGCGGAACGATTACCGCGAGCCGGTGAACTACGGCCTGCTCAACGTGCTGAACAGTCACGACACCGACCGCCTTGCCTCGCAAATCATCAATTACGACGATGTCTATGATCACCGCGACTCGCCGCGCGACAATCCCGACTACGACGTCCGCAAACCCAACGCCGACGAAATCGCCATTCAGAAACTCATCGCAATCTTCCACATGACCTACATTGGCGCGCCCACGATTTATTACGGCGACGAGGCCGGCATGTGGGGCGCCGACGATCCCGACTGCCGCAAACCAATGCTGTGGGCAGATTTGACTTATGATAATGAAGCCGCGCATCCTCTGAACAAACCGCGGCCGTCTGATGAAAATCGTTTTAATCCGGATTTGTTCAATCACTACAAGACGCTCATTGCGATCCGCAAAGCGCATCCGGCCCTGCAAACCGGTAAAATCGCAACGCTGCTCACTGATAACGCCAAAGACGTTTTCGTTTTCAAACGCTTCAATGATTCCGAAATTTTAACGGTCGTCGTCAACAACTCCAGCAGTGCCCAACCCATCACTTTGGCGACGAATAAAATGGGCTCAAAATCAGGTTATAATGATTTACTAACTCAACAGACTTTTCAAAGCGACGGACAGAACTTAGTACTGGAAATTCCCGGAAAAACAGGCCTGATTCTAAATTGATCTTCTCTGTTTTTCTTTAATCCAAAAAAGCGGATTGCTATGTCGATTAGAAAGTCCGTTCTAATCATAATCAGTCTTTTTCTCATCGGACTGATCGGTTACGTTTTTTATTTCACGCCCGAACGCAATCAGCCCACGCTGGCGGTCATCGGCAACCGAACTATCGACCAGGGTGAATTCATCAAGCGTTATCAAGACTTTCGCCTCCGCACCGGCGAAGGCGTCTTCGACACCTACGAGGCCCGCCGCCAGATTTTGAATCAATACGTTGATGAAGAAGTGCTCATCACCGAAGCCGAACGCCGCGGCCTCGATAAAGACGAACCCGCCCGGCACGAACGCCAGCGCCTCGAGATTCAGGAATTGCTGAACGCCTTCAACAAAAAAATGATTGCGGACAAAATCACCGTCAGCGACCGTGAGCTGCAGGAGTTGTACATTCGGCTCAACACCCGCATCAAAGCGCGCCATTTATATGCGCCCAACAAAGAACGCGCTGACTCCCTTTACCACGCCCTCGCAGCCGGCGCCAGCTTTGAAGAATTGGCCGAAGTCATTTTTCGCGACCCGCACTTGCGTGACTCTGGCGGTTCGTTAGGCTACTTCACTGTCGATGAAATGGAGCCGGCATTCGAAGAAGCCGCTTTCGATCTGAAAGTTGGTGAAATCTCCCGGCCGGTGGCCACCACCGACGGCTACAGCATCATCCGCGTCGATGACCGCGTTACCAAACCGTTAATTACCGAATTCGAATACGCCAAACACAAAGATAAACTGGAGCGCTACTGGCGCGAGCGCAAGCTGCAAAAAGCCACGGTTGCTTTTGTGGACTCCTTGAATCGCACACTTGACATTCAATTCAATGAGCCCGTGGTGAAAGAATTGTTTGCGGCGTTTCAATCGCAGCAGCCGGATCAACAGTTGGAGGAAAGCGATGTAGCCCGCATTAAAATTGCAGACTTGAGCGGCCAGGAACTGGTTCGTTCCAAAATAGGCAAATGGGAGGTCGCGACGTTCCAAAAGAAAGCGCAATTCACTTCGCCGCGGCAGCACAAATGGATTAAAAACGAATCGCAATTTAAAGAATTCATTGCCGGGCTGGTGGTGCGGGAACGCATTCTCCAGTTAGCGAAAAAAGATAAGCTCCACAAAAAAACGGATTACCGGCAAAAGGTGGCGGAAAGCTGGGACGGCTATCTTCTGAGGCGAATGGAAGACACCCTGAGAAATGAAATGATGGTTCCGGAAGATTCGCTGCGCAGTTATTTCAGCCGCGAAGCGCAGCGCTTTGCCGCGCCGGCGCAGATCAACTTGCGGGAAATTGTTTTGCGCGAAAAGAAGGACGCCGATCTCGTCGCCCGAAAACTCAAGCAGGGCGCGCCGTTTGCGGAACTCGCCCGCAACCATTCGGTGCGCCGCTGGAGCAGCGAACGCGGCGGCGAGTTGGGCTGGCTGACGCCGGAGGAAATTGGCCCGTGGTCACCGCAAATATTCGCGCTGGAAATTGGCGAACGCACTGGCCCCCTCCAAATGGATTCGATGTACGTGTTTTTAGAGTGTATCGACAAAAAACCGCCGCGTCCGCGCGCGTTTGAAGAGGCGCGGCCCGAGGTGGAAGAGGCCGTGCGCTACATTTTGTGGGGGGACTTCCGCCGCGCAAAGATCGAGGAATTTCGTGAAGCCACTGAGCTGAAGGTTTGGGCTGACAAGTTGCTGGATCTCAATTTGAAAACTAACTGATGGAGAAAATATGAACCAGATCAAACTGTGTATGGTTGCGTTGCTGGTTTTGGTTTTGTGCGCTCCAGTGACGGCGCAGAAATTCGGCAAAATCACCGGCGTCGTCACAGACTCGGACACCGGCGAACCCCTGCCCGGCGCCAACGTGATCATCACCGGCACCACCATGGGCGCGGCCACCGACCTCGATGGCAACTATCTCATTCTGCGGGTGCCGCCGGGCACCTACGAGCTGCGCTGCGACTTCATCGGTTATCGCCCGGTCATCACACAGGGAGTGCAGGTGCTCACCGACCTCACCACCACTATTGATTTCAAGATGCGCTCGGAGGCGGTGGAACTGGGCCAGGAGGTGGTGGTCACCGCAGAGCGGCCCATCGTCCGCAAAGATTTGACCTCAGCCGAAGCGCGGGTGCAGGCAGAGGAAATTCGCCGCCTGCCGGTGCAGGAATTGGGCGATTTGCTCAACCTGCAAGCCGGCATCAGCCGCGGCTCGGACGGCGGCCTTCATATTCGCGGCGGGCGCGCCACGGAAGTGGCCTATATGGTGAACGGCATCCGCATCACCGATGATTTCTCCCGCACCCAGTCCCTCCAGGTGGAAAACGAATCCATTCAGGAGCTGCAGGTGATCAGCGGCACTTTCAACGCCGAATATGGCGAAGCCCTCAGCGGCGTCATCAACATCGTCACCAAAACCGGCGGCAACCAATTTCACGGAAATTTTGAAGCCTGGACCGGCGATTATCTGAGCAGCCGCGACAATGTATTTTTTAATATTGACGATCTCAGCGCCACCGGCAATTACAACCTTCAGGGTTCGCTGAGCGGTCCGATTATAAAAAACAGAGTGACGTTTTTTGTCACCGGGCGGCGCTGGAACAACGACGGTTGGCTTTACGGCCCTCTGGCCTTTCAGCCCTCCGGACGCAACCGCATCGAGGTGGTGGACGGCGACACCACGTTCGTCCCGAATTTAGGCGACAGCAGCGCCGTGCCGTTGAATTTTACCCGGCGCTGGAGTGGGCAGGGCAGCCTTGAATGGCGTATTTCAGCGCCCATCAAGTTCAAAATAGATGCGCTGGGCAGCACGGAGGAACGGGGCACCTACAGCCACGACTGGAAGCTCAACCCGCTGGGCGATCGCGGCGATGACGAAAAGGGCGGCGCGGTCATCGCTAACCTCACCCACGCGCTCAGCAGCCGAACCTTTTACGAATTGACCGGCTCGTACAAGTACAACGAGTTGAAATCCCAGCTTTTCGACGATCCCTTCGATCCGCGCTACGTGCATCCCGATTCCACCAACCGCGGCTCCAATCAATTCATCAGAGCCGGGACGGACGTGGAACGCTTCGCGCGCAACACCAAGAGCTGGATTGGCAAGTTTGACCTCACCAGCCAGATTTCCAAGCGTCATCAAGTGAAAACCGGCGTCGAGTTGAAATGGGACCGGGTTTTTATGGAAGACGCCCGGCTGGTGCCGGCCGTGGATGAAAATGGCCAGCAATTACAGCCGTTCACGCCGGAGATTCGGCCCGCCACCGAGGAATCTCATGACCTGATTATCCGCAAGCCCTTCACTTTTGCGGCCTACCTTCAAGACAAAATCGAATACGAAAGCCTGGTAATCAACGTGGGCTTACGTTTTGATATGTTCGACCCCAACGGCCGCGTACCGGTGGATTTAAGCGACCCCAACATTTATTCGCCGTTCAAGCTCATCAACATTTTCCGCGACACCAACGGCGACGGCCAAATCAGCCTGGATGAGCAGCGCGAAGACAATCGGTTAACCGTGGCCGACCGCGAACAATACTGGTACCGCACGACCAGCATCAAAACTCAGCTCAGCCCGCGGCTGGGAGTGGCCTATCCCATCACCGAGCGCGGCGTCATTCACTTCTCGTACGGCATCTTTCGTCAGACGCCGGATTACGAGCAGCTCTACCGCGGCGACGAATTGAAATTAACCCAGGCTTCCGGCCTGCAGGGCGGCAAAACCGGCAACGGTTTCGGCAACCCGGACCTCAACCCGCAGCGCACCACTATGTATGAAATCGGCTTGCAGCAGCAGCTTTCCGACAACATCGGCGCCGATCTCACTATGTATTACCGCGACATTCGCGACTGGATTTCCACCAGCCAGCCCATCGACGCGGCCATCGCCGGCGTCTCCTACGGCCGCCGCATCAATCGTGATTTTGCCAATGTGTTTGGCATAACCCTGGCGGTTAGCAAGCGTCTTTCCAATTATTATTCCTTCGACCTCGATTACACCTTCCAAATCGCGGAGGGCACCAACTCCAGCCCTGATGAAGAGTTTTTTGCGCAACGCGACGGTAACGAGCCTACCAAACAGCTCACGCCGCTGGACTGGGATCAAGCCCATGCGCTCAACGCCACCTTGTTCGTGGGCGGCAACGATTGGGGGGTAAGCCTAATCGAGCGGTTTAACTCCGGGCAACCCTACACGCCGGAGATCATTCAGTTTGGTCGCACTGGGCAGGACATCACCTTCGGCCTTGAAAAAAACAGCCGGCGCAAGCCCAACCGATTCACCCTGGATTTTACCGCGTTTAAAAATTTCAACTTTAGTTCTTACCGGGTGAAACTGTTTGCAAAATTGTTCAACATCTTTGACGCCAAAAACCCCGTTAATGTTTTCGGCGACACCGGCGAGGCGGATTTCACCTTCAACTCGCGCTCGCTGCAGGCCGACCAAACATTTTTCGTACGTCCGGATTTCTTCTCCGAGCCGCGCCGCATTCAGGTGGGCGCCAGCTTTGGATTTTAAATACGTTCCAAACTTAAGGAAAAATTATGAGCACTCAATCAATTAAGGCGGCAAGCTATCAGCTTTCCGGCTCATCGGAAATCGAAAAACGAAAATCGTCTGCCGTCTGCCGTCTGCCGTTTGCCCTTTCACGTCGCACTTTTCACGTCTCACGTTTGCTTATAATAATAGTGCTGATGATAGTTTTCGGCGAAGCCTTCGCGCAGGTGAACGAACACGTGCCGTCGGACAACCGCGGCGACCCCAACTTCCGGCGTAAATCCAACATCGACGGCAACAACGTGCGCGCCACGGTGTTCAACTTCGGGTTTAGCGGCCGCACCACCGCCCGTCCGGATGAAATTCCTTATGAATGGCCGAAAAACACCAACCGCATTTACGTCGCGCTGGTGGCCATTTGGAAAGCCGGCGAGGTGGTGGACGAGACTGGACGCACCATTCAGGTCTTAGATTTACCCACCTTTCGGCAAAGTCCGGACGGCAGAAGTTGGAATTTGGAGCCGGTGCCGGGCTTTCTCAATCCCGACGCCAACTCCATTGCACGCAGCGACAACCCCAATTCCTGGCCCACCGCGGCGCAGGGCGGCTGGCGCGATAAGCGCGAAGACCCGGTTGATCCGGGGTGGGTCGGTTCATGGAACGGTTTCTTCGGAAAACACGTTTTCAACGCCGACCAGGAAATGTTTTACAGAACCTCGGATGACCGCTATGATCGCTTCAATTATATTCCCGACGCCACCGACCCCACGCGCCGCGGCCTCGGCTTGCTGATGGACGTGCGGGCCTTCGCGTGGTCGCAGGTTTTGATTAGCGACGTCATTTTCTTTATCCACGATATACTCAATGACGGCACCAAACGCATCCCCAAAGCCTCGTTCCTGATCTGGCTGGCCGACATCGTTGGCGGCGACGCCCAGGACGATCAGCCGTTCGTGGACTTACAGTCCAGCATCGCCTTCTTGACGGACGCCGATCGCATCGGCGACGAGAATTTCGGCTCCGACCCGGTGGGCTTAGCTTCCATCAAATTTCTCGAAACCCCGGGCAACGCTGTGGACGGCATCGATAACGACGGCGACGCCGATCCGGCCATCAACCCGGCGGTCGCGCCGCTCATTTCACAAATCAGCGGCGACCCCAACGTTGTGATCCCTTTCTTCACTAACAATGATTTTGAGACCCGAACTCTCGTTCCTGGCGATAAAATTGTAGTGATCGACTCATTGACTTTTGAAAGACGAGTGGTAGGATATCCGCAGGGCGGCGGAACGGTAGTGACGCTGGGCCGGCAAATTCAACTGCCCCCCGGCGGTCTGGCGGTTGCAGAGGATACATTAGCAAATTCGCAGGATGAAGATTTGGACGGCTTGATCGATGAACGTGCGACGCTGCACTTGTTTAGATTCAACGAAATCACCGGCGACCGGCGGCCGGTTCGTTACATCAATTATCTTTCGTTTGCAGTGGGCGACACCATCAAACGTGGATTTCTCGTTTCCGGCAAAGCGGCGGTGCCATCCCTCCAAACCATCGCGCCCATGATTGACGAATCGCGCGACGATCGCTTTGATAATGACAACGACTGGAACCCGCTGCAAGATGACGTGGGATTAGACGGGGTAGCTAACACCGGCGACCCCGGCGAAGGCGACGGTTTGCCCACCAGCGGCTCCGGCACCAATTTTCCCGGCGAGCCCAATATTGATAAAACCGACGTCAGTGAGACTGATTTGATTGGCATAACTTCCGCGGTTCAAGATCCGGCGGGCGCCATCAATTTCAGCACCATCGCCGACGCCACCATCTGGCGTAACTTCATGACCCCCGGCCGCTTCTTTTTGCCCAGACCTACCGGCGAATACGACGGCTATGTCTCATCCGGCTATTTTCCCATCGAACCCGGCCAACGCCAGCGCATGGCGGTTTCGGTGGCCATGGCCGGCGGCGGCATCACCAAACAAGCTGATATCGAAAGCGCTATCCGCAAGCAGCGCCAGGCGACTACGGCATTCGAAACCGACTACCAGTTTGCGCAGGCGCCCATTCAAGTCACCGTTACCGCTGTGCCTGGCGATCGCCAAGTGACCCTCTATTGGGATGACGCCGCCGAGTTTTCCGAAGACCGTTTTATCAAGCGGTTGAACGGGCCGTTTCAGGATTTCGAAGGCTACCGCATTTACCGCGCCACCGACGCCGCCTTCCTCGACGCCAAAGTGATCACCGACGCTGAGGGCGTGCCCACCTTGCTGCGGCCCATTGCACAGTTCGACAAAGAGGATGGCATCACCGGCCTGCATCCCGTTGATATCAACGGTGTTCTGTTTAATTTGGGCGACGACAGCGGACTCGTGCATACCTACACCGACACTGGGCTGGTGAATGGCCAGCGTTATTTCTATGCGGTCACCGCGTACGATTTCGGTTTCGCCGCCGGCGAAATCTCCCCCACCGAAACGCCCATCAACGTCGATGTCGATCCGGAAGGCAACATTCGCACCGGACCCAATGTGGCGGTAGTGAGGCCGAGAGCGCCAGTGGCCGGCTACCTGCCGGCGGGAGTCACGGAATTGACCCACCTCGAAGGCACCTCCAGCGGCCAGATCGGCTTTACCATCGTCGATCCGCGGATTGTTAACGATGGCCATCAATACGAGATCACGTTTCAGGACACGTTGATTCGAAGGATCACCGGCGATATTCTCACCACTAAAAATTTCACCCTCACCGACCGCACCGCCAACGAGGTGAAATTGTTCAGAAGTCGCATCTTCAACCAGGGCGAAGAATCTCCGCTGATCGATGGCTTTCGATTATTCTTTGTTAATGAGGAACGCGTACAACTCAATACGCAAGCTTCTCGTTGGAATAACAGCGGTATCTATAATTTTCAGTTCAGCCCGGTGCAATTCCTGCTTTTGAATGGCGAACAGCGCCCCAACGACTATCAGATCATTTTCGGAGAGGTGGGAACCGCCACCTCAAAAGATACCACCATTCGTTCCGGTACCACCGCTGTGCCGTTGCCCGCCAAAGACGTGAATTTTAAAGTCATCAATTTTAACACCAAGGAGCCGGTGACGTTTGCGTTTGCCGAAATCCACGGCAACGACGGCAAATTTACCACGCATCCCACCAACTCCAACCTGACGGACGCCATCTTGTTTTTGGAACCGGACCGGTTCGGCAGGTTGGTTTGGACCTGGCAGCTCATTTTGCGGAACGTTCCCCGGGAAAACCGCAACCCCGACGTGGGCGACACCCTCACCGTGATTCTACGCAAGCCTTTCCTCTCCAGCGATGTTTACCGTTTTACCATCAGGGGCGAGGGCGAATCCGCGGAGTTGGCGCGCCAGCAATTGAATCGCATAAGAGTGGTGCCTAATCCCTATATCGCGGCCGCCAATTGGGAACCGCGCAATCCCTTTGCCAGCGGCCGTGGCCCGCGCGAGCTGCACTTCATTCACCTGCCGCGCAAATGCACCATTCGCATCTTCAACGTCAGCGGCGTGTTGATCGACACCATCGAGCACGATTCTGAATTGGATAACGGCGAGGCCATCTGGGACATGCTGAGCAAAGACAACCTCGAAATTGCTTACGGCATTTACGTCTATCACCTCGACGCCCCCGGCATTGGCCAGAAAACCGGCACCTTTGCCATTATCAAATAATTTGGGTAACCTGAGATGAATGGAGAACCAAGCCATGAAATCAAATCGCATTATATTATTTTTGATGATCGCAGCGTTTGCTCTAGGCGCCGTTAACCTCGAGCTGGCGGCGCAGGATGTTAAAAAGGTGGGAACGTCTGCCGCCATCTTTCTGCGCATTCCGGTGGGAACGCGCGGCGCGGCCATGGGCAGCGCCTTCGTCTCCATCGCCGATGACGCCACCGCCATGTTCTGGAATCCCAGCGGCATTGCGCGCCTCGAAAAAAAGGCGGTGTTTGTGGATCACACCCCCTGGCTGCCAGGTTTGACCTTCAATTACTTTGGCGTGGTGCTGCCCTTTGAAAGCGCCGGCAGCGTGGGCTTCAACGTGACCACTTTGGGCACCGACGACATGGATATCACGACCGTGGAACAGCCCGATGGCACCGGCGAAACCTTTTCGGCGCGCAGCCTGGCGGTAGGCGTCACCTATGCCCGCAATCTCACCGACCGCTTTTCCATTGGCGGCAACGTTAAATTCATTCACGAGTCGATTTTGAATTCCAGCGCCATCGGCCTGGCTTTCGACGTGGGAACGATCTATGATACCCCCTTCCCCGGGGTGCGCTTAGGGGTGAGCATCTCCAATTTCGGCACCAATTTGAAAATCGACGGCGACGATCTGAACGTGCGCGTGGATATCGATCCCAGCAAGGAGGGCGACAACCAGAGCATCGTCGGCCGCTTGCGCACCGACGATCACGAGCCGCCGCTCATCATGCGCGTAGGACTTTCGTGGGACGCCTTCGCCACCAGCAGCAACCGCCTCACGTTTGCCGTGGATGGCCTCAACCCCAACGATGACGCCCAGAGCCTGAACGTCGGCGGCGAATATGCCCTGTTTGGTGAAACCCTGATTTTGCGCGGCGGCTTCAACGATCTCTTCCTCGACGACCGGGAAAAAGGCTTGACGTTAGGAGTGGGCTTGAATTTCAAAACCAGCGGCGTGGAGTTTTCCGGAGGCTACGCATTTCAGGATTTTAAACACTTGGACGCGGTCAATCGCTTTTCATTGGAATTGCGGTTTTAACAAAGCAGTGTCGTACTAACCATCTTCAAACGCTACAAAGGAGGTGATGTCGGAAAAATTGGTTTAAAAGAGAATGCCGGATTAACTAACCACCAAACACAACGGAGGAGTTATGATCAAAAGTGCTTTTCATGTCGTAACGTTGGGAGCCCTGCTCCTGACATTTGGACTGGCGCCGACGGTCTCGGCGCAGACCATTAACGTGACTTTTCGGGTCAACACGTCCACGAATTTGGATACTCTGGACACGGACGGGTTTGTGCAGATTCGTGGCGCGTTAGGTGGAGCCGTGAGAACCGCACCCGCTGAACTACCAGGCGGCAACACAATCGACTGGAGTGCTGCCTCTGACTTAATTTTAACCAACGACGGCGGCGATTATTGGAGTCTAACCTTCCAGATGAATTCCGGCGATACCATATCGTATAAAATCTGGACCGGGTTTGACAGCGAAACTGGGACCAGCCCTGGGGACGGCTGGGAAGCTGGCATAATTAATCCTCATGGCGTTGCCAATGACAATAATCGTATGTTTATTGCCGGCGATGTCGATACCACCGTGCAGTTACAGTATTACAATACCGGCAGCACAAAGGATCAATTCTTCCGGCCCTTCGAAGCCAAGCCGGATTCCATTGCCATTCAATTCCGCGTCAACATGGCGGGCTTAATTCAGAACGAAACCTTTGATCCGGTTATCGGCTCGGTGGGGGTTCGCGGCAACGATCAGACCTCCGGCGGCGTCTTAAACTGGGGCGCCACCAATGTGATCTTAACCAGAGAAGTAAATGGCGTCAAAGGCGATCCATTCTGGTCCGGGTATGCTTTTATACCCAAAGACAGCGTCGATGTTGGCAGCGACCAAGCTTACAAATTTTTCATGGTGGCTGGCGCTACCGGAGACCAGTGGGAAGGCCGCGTCAATCCGAATGATCCGGATGGCAACCGCATTTTTACTTATACTGCCAACCTGGTGAACGTAAGCGGCGATACCACACTGCACTGGGTCTATTTTAATAATACTGCCCCGGTTCAAGGCGTCCTCGTCGATGCCACTGTAACCTTCCGGGTGAGCACCGAAGCGCTGGAGCAACTGGAGTTGTTTGACAGCGCTCTCGGCGACCAGATCAACGTGATCGGCCCTAATGGCTTCGACGTCGAAGTCGGGCTGCCGGATGACTTTATCCACATGAATTTCAACCCGCTTCTAAATGAATGGACCGTCACCGAGCCGTTCCGGAAATTCCCCGGCGAGCCGATTGAATTCAAATACTTCGTGCGCTGGGATGCCTCGCGCGTCGATCCCAACAGCCCGAATTTTATCCCGAATATCTTCATTCGTGGTATCAACGATACCGGTATTCACGAGAATGAAGACAGCGGCTGGGAAGAACCGGCAGTGACCGGCGGCGGCAACCGCAGATATATTTACACCAGTGATCCCGAGCAGGCCGTTCCCGGAGATTTTGGCTTTAATCGCAACTTCTTCAACAGCATTCCGGGCAACGGCGTCATCCCCGATCCCATCACCATCACCTGGAATATCAACATGGTTCCGGCGACCGATCCGGCCAGCAACACCAACATTCCGCTTTTCAACCCCGCTACCGACTCGGTGTGGATTCGACCCGATGGCTCGTTGTTTGCGCTGTCGCAAGGATTTCCGACCTTCAACGCTAACATGGTGCTGTTGGAAGACGAAGACGGAGACATGGTTTATTCCGGCAGCATGACCACCACCGGACCGGCGCCCTATCAAATTGAGTTTGTCGTCGGCTATGGCACAACCACGGGCACCATTATCACCAATGGCGGCGGTTTCGAAGCTGGACGGAGATATTATCAATTCGTCCAGCCAACAAACATCGCTCTGGATCTCACCACTACCTGGCCCTCGGAATTCAACCTGCCTACGCTTGACTGGGTCGAGGACAATCTACCATTCGAAACGCCACCGGATCTCACCACGCCCACCAGCGTGGAAGACGGAGAGGTGCTGCCCTTCAGCTTTGCTTTGGATCAGAACTATCCCAACCCGTTCAACCCGCAGACCACCATCCGCTACCACGTCGCCCAAGACGCCGATGTCAAAGTCGAAGTCTTCAACATTATGGGGCAACGGGTGCGGACGTTGGTGGATCAAAAGATGAAGCAGGGTACCTACACCGTAGTGTGGAACGGCGACAACAATCGCGGCGAGATCGTTTCCTCCGGCATCTATTTTGTGAAGATGTCAACCGGCTTTTTCAAGCAGATTCGCAAGATGACGCTGGTGCGGTAATCGTTGTTATCTCTCGGAGTGAAACGTTTAAGCGTTTCACTCCGAAGAAAAAATTTGAAAGGGCGTGGGCGTCAGGCCCATGCCCTTTTTGCTGAACACAACCCCTGGGGCTGTCCAAAAAGTAAGAATTGTCGTTGCGAGGAGCGTTAGCGACGAAGCCTGCCTGCGCAGGCAGGCAATCCCATAATTTGCGCACAAAATCAGGAGATTGCTTCGCTTCGCTCGCCTGCCTGTAGCAGGCAGGCAATGACAGTACCATTTTGGACAGCCCCGGTTAATATGTATCAAAAATGGCGAGCTCCACAAAACGAAAGTCCAAAAAACCAAAGACCCGTATTGAGCCGCTTATCAGCGCCAGACGCGAAAAGCTCTATCGCGTCATCGCGCTGGCTCTGTCGGTGAGCTTCTTCTTGCTGCTCGAAATTGGATTACAAATCTTTAACTACGCCGGCAACCTCGATCTTTTTATCTCCGCTCCCAAAGATTATTCCGCTTACTACATGTGCAACCCTCAGGTGGGACGCCGCTACTTTTTCATGCAGAACACCGTCCCCGATCCCCCCAACGATCTGTTTCTTAAAATCAAGCCGGAAAACGGCTACCGCATTTTCGTGATGGGCGGCTCCACCGCGGACGGCTATCCCTATGCCAACAACGTCATGTTCCCGCGCATTCTGCACCGCCGCCTCGCCGACGTTTTTCCAGAGCGCCACCTCGAGGTGGTGAACACAGCGATGACGGCGATCAATTCTTACACCCTGCTCGATTTCATGGATGAAATTTTAGCGCAAAAACCCGACGCCATTCTCATCTACGCCGGGCACAACGAATTCTATGGCGCGCTCGGCGCCGCCTCCAACGAATCGCTGGGCAGAATTCCGGCTTTCGTCAAACTCTATTTGAAGCTGCAACGCTTCAAAACGTTTTTGCTAGTGCGCAACGCCATCGGCCAATTCAAAAACGGGCTCGAGCGTTTGCTTTCTAAAGGCACCGTCAACGATCCCTCCGCCACGTTGATGGAACGCATGGTCGGCGAGCAGACTATCACGTATGGCAGCCCGCTTTATAGACTGGGCCAGCGCCAATTCGAAAGCAATCTGCGCGACATCTTAAAAAAGGCCAGCGCCGCCGGCGTGCCGGTGATACTCAGCGAAGTAGTGAGCAACGTGCGCGATCTGAAACCCTTCGTTTCAGTTACTCACGATTCCTTTCCGGACGCCGAGAGCGTGTTCCGCCGGGCACAGCAAATGGAAAAAGCTGGCGCTTTCGAAGCCGCAAAAACCGAATATTACCGCGCCAAAGATCTCGACGGCCTGCGGTTTCGCGCCGCGGAAGATTTCAACGACATCATCCACCGCGTCGCCGCGGCCTTCAACGCGCCGGTCGTGCCAATGAAATCCTATTTTGAAAAGGCGTCGCCGCACGGTCTCATCGGCAACAACTTGATGCTCGAGCATCTCCATCCCAATATCGATGGCTATTTTTTGATGGCCGATGCTTTTTTTGAAACCATGCGCCAACATGGCTTCATCGCCGCAAATTGGGAGGCGAGCCGCATCCGACCGGAAATATACTATCGCGAAAACTGGGGCTTCACCGAGCTGGATTCGGCCTACGCCGACATCCGCATTCGCATTTTGAAAGGCAACTGGCCGTTCCAACCGAAATCGCTGCCCAACCGCGCGCTCATCGATTATCGTCCCACAACCAAAGCCGAATCGCTGGCAGTAAACGTCTGGTTGGATAAAACCACCAACCTTGAACGCGCCCATGTTGCGCTTGCCGAATATTTTGAGAAGCGCGGCCAATTTGAAAAGGCGTTTGCGGAATATCGTTCGTTGACATACATTACGCCCTTCAACGTATCGCCCTATCTGCGGGCGGCGCAGATGCTCATTAAATTGCAGGATTTCGGCCGCGCGTTTCCGTATTTGCAGAAATCTTTGGAGTTGGAAGAGAGTGCGTATGCTAACAAATGGCTGGGGACGATTTATCTGAACAACGGCCGCGTCAAAGAAGCGCTGCCGTATCTGGAAAAAGCCGCGAACATGTCGCCGCGGGATCCACAACTTTTGTATAATCTCAGCGGCGCTTACGCTTTGAATCGGCAATATGATCAGGCCAAAGAATCCCTAAAAAAGCTGTTTGAGATTACGCCCAATTTTCCGGATGCCGCGGATTTGAAACGGCAGTTAGATCAGATCAAGTAACCCACCCCGCCGCTGCGCGACCCCCTCCCAGGAGGGGAATGTTAAAATGGATTTGTCGCTTCGCAGAAAAGGGGGCAGCGAACAAATAGAACCCGGAAATTTAACATGAGACCGAAAATAACCATTTTGATTCTGTTCATTAAACTAGCGTCGGCGTACGGTCAAACCAGCACCCCGGAATGGGCAAAGGGTGCTGTGTGGTACCAGATCTTCCCCGAACGCTTTCGCAACGGTAGCCCACACAACGATCCGCTGAAAACGGAAGTGGTGGGTAATCGACCAATCTCCTGGCAAGTGAGCCCGTGGACTTCCGACTGGTACCAATTACAACCGTGGGAAGTCGAACGCAGCTCCAACTTTTACGACGTCGTTTTCGACCGGCGTTACGGCGGCGACCTCATCGGCGTAATCGAAAAATTGCCGTACCTGAAAGAGTTGGGCGTGGACGTCATCTACTTCAACCCGATTTTCGAGGCACACTCGCTGCACAAATATGACGCCACCACCTACCACCATATTGATAACAATTTTGGCAATAACCGCGACGGCGACTGGGTTGCCATCCAATCGGAAAAGGAAGACCCCACAACCTGGACGTTCACTTCTGCCGACAGCGTGTTTTTGAATTTAATTGCGCAAGCCCATGAGATGGGCATCCGCATCGTCATCGATGGCGTATTCAATCACTGCGGCACGGACTTTTGGGCTTTTCTGGATGTCTTAAAAAATCAGCAGCGCTCAGTATATAAAGATTGGTTCGAGGTCGTCCGCTGGGACGACCCCGCCACGCCGGAAAACGATTTCGATTACAAGGGCTGGTGGGGCTACAAAGGTATGCCGGAATTCAAAGAAAATGAAAATGGCTTGGTGCCGCCGGTGCGCGATTATGTTTACAACATCACCCGCCGCTGGATGGACCCCAACGGCGACGGCGATCCCAGCGACGGCATCGACGGCTGGCGGCTGGATGTCGCCAAGTACGTCCATCCGAAATTCTGGGAAGATTGGTACAAACTGGTGAAGTCGATTAATCCACAAGCCATCGTGGTGGCGGAAATCTGGGAGGAAGCGCCGGACTGGATCGCCAACCAACGTGTAGATTCGATGATGAACTACCCGCTGGCGAAAGCGATGGTCAAGTTTTTCATTGATAAAAAAAATCGCTACTCGGTTTCGGAATTTGACGCCGAGTTGGCGCGGCTGCGCGCAGTGTATCCCCAAGAAACCAATCACATTTTGATGAACCTCATCGACAGCCACGACACCGATCGCGTGGCCAGCATGATTAGAAATCCGGATCGCTATTATGATCGCAACGCCGGTCCGCGCCGTAACCCGAATTACGATCCCCGCAAACCGACTCGTGAAGATTTGCAGCTCCAGCAACTCATCGCCGTTTTTCAACTGATGTACCCCGGCGCACCGTCCATTTACTACGGCAGCGAAGCCGGCGTATGGGGCGCGGATGATCCGGACGACCGCAAGCCGATGCTGTGGGACGATCTGATCTACGAAAACGAAAGTTATGCCAGCGTTCGCCCTGATCTCAAAGACGAAGACGAGAATCGTTTTGATCGCGAGCTCTTCGCCCACTATCAGAAGTTGATCAAAATTCGGCGCGAGCATCCAGCCGTTCGTCGCGGCACCTTCGTTACCCGGCTCACAGATGACGAGGGCGAGGTGTACGCTTTTGCCAGAAGGTTTGAAAAAGATGAAATCGTGGTGATTCTGAACACTGGCAGCCGCGATCATGAAATCGCGCTGCCGATAATTTGGAAAAATCAAATGCAAGTTCACGACCTGCTGAATGAGAAATTCTATGCGCTCAAAAACGGCATCGCGCAAATTCAATTACCCCCAAAATGGGCGGCAATTTTAGCTCCGATAAGCAATTAATATTTGTTGACAAAAGCCGCTAAAATGCTTAACATTTCAGCGGCTAAATTGACTCTGCAAGCGACCACTTGAAAAATGATTCACTTTCAAAAAAGGGCTCACTATGGCACGCGTAATGCTCAAAGACATCAGCAAAATTTATGAAAAAAATCACGTGGTGGTGAACAACGTCACCATCGACGTGGCGGATAAGGAATTTGTGGTGTTAGTGGGGCCCTCTGGCTGCGGGAAGTCCACTACTTTGCGCATGATCGCCGGCCTCGAGGAAATCACCAAAGGCGAGCTGTACATCGATGACAAACTGGTGAATGACGTGCCGCCGAAAGATCGCGACATCGCGATGGTGTTTCAAAACTATGCGCTCTACCCCCACATGTCGGTTTTTGACAACATGGCCTTCGGCCTCAAGCTGCGGAAGTTTTCAAAAGCAGAAATCAAAAAACGCGTATACGAAGCCGCGGATATCCTCGGCATCACCAGCATGTTGGATCGCAAACCCAAGGCGCTCTCCGGCGGCCAGCGTCAGCGCGTGGCCGTGGGCCGCGCCATTGTGCGCAACCCGCGAGTGTTTTTGTTCGATGAGCCGCTCTCCAATCTCGACGCCAAACTGCGGGTGCAGATGCGCACAGAGATTTCCAAGCTCCACCGCCGGCTGCAAACCACCATGATTTATGTCACCCACGATCAGGTGGAAGCGATGACCATGGGCGATCGCATCGTGGTGATGAAAGACGGACTGGTGATGCAAATCGACACGCCGCTCAATTTGTACAATCATCCGCAAAACAAATTTGTGGCCGGCTTCATTGGCAGCCCAGCGATGAACTTTATGAACGGAAAAATCTTTCGTGAAAACGGCCTGGTGTTCAGCGATGGCAGTTTGAAGCTCAAGCTGCCGGCAGACTATGGCAGGGTGCTGGAGAAATATCTTGATCGCGAGATCACCTTCGGCATCCGCCCGGAGGATATTTACGACGCCGCGGTCGCGCCCACTTTGAAGGATCGCGCCGAAGCCGCTTTGCTGGTGGAGGTAATGGAGCCGATGGGCAACGAGACGTTTCTTTACGTCACTACCGGCGTGCATCCGCTGGTGGCGCGGGTGGGCACGCAAACCCAGCCGAACGAGGATCAAAAAATCAACCTGGTGTTTGACATGGCAAAGGCGCATTTTTTTGATGTGGAAACGGAACAAGCGATAAAACTTTAGACATCGGATTTTAATTTTCACACTCGCTACAAAAGAGCTTGGAAACAAGCAAGAACCTCGTAGGGGCGATTCATGAATCACCCCTACGACTTCACGAAATTCTGCCTCTTTCAATCAACAACTTCTGAATGAAAAACATCGTTATTCTTTGCATCATTGCCCTGCAAATCCTCGGCTGCAGCCGCGATGAAAAGAAAATCATGATCTGGCACTATCGCCGGCCCGTGGAACGCAAGTTAATGAACGACGTGCTGCAGCGGTTCAAAGCCGAGCGCTATCCGGAGTGGACGTTTGAAGAACGATTTTACGAACCCGAAGAGCTGCGCACCAATTTTATCATCTCGTCGCTGGCGGGGCGCGGTCCGGCACTGCTGCTCGGCCCGAGCGATAACGTCGGGCCGCTGGTGGACTTACAAGTGATCCAGCCCATCGAACCGTATATCGATCAAGAATATCTCGACAGTTTTATTAGCGAGCCCTTTTCTGCCAACACCTGGTACCGCGATCATCTCTACCAAATAGCCGATCAAGTTGGCAATCACCTGTGTTTGATTTACAACAAAGACCTGGTGCCGAACCCGCCGCGCACGATCAGCGAGCTCATTCTGCTGAAAGATCGCTTAGCAAAGTCCGACGGCGGCGCCGTGCGCTACGTGCTCACCTGGAATTTCATCGAGCCGTTTTTTTTCATTCCGTTCATTGGCGGTTACGGCGGCTGGATCATGGACGAGGAAAATCGCCCCACGCTCGACACCGAGGCCACGGTGAAAGCGGCGCAGCTCATCTACGATCTGCGCAACAAATATCAAATTATTCCCAAAGAGGCAGATTACGAATTTGCCAACCAGCTTTTCAAAGACGGCTACGCCGCGATGATCATCAACGGGCCGTGGTCGTTCAGCACCTACACCGATCTCAACATGAACATCGGCATCACCCGCATCCCGATGATCGACGAAACCGGCCTCTGGCCCACGCCGATGATCTCGCCGCTGGGCTATTCGCTCAACGTCAATTTGAAAGGCGAAGAATTGCAGGTGACGGTCGAATTATTGAAGTACCTGACCTCGCCGGAGATCGAATTGGAATTCACCAAACTCACCGGCGCCATTCCCTCCCGCAAAGAGGCATTTGAAAGTGAGATTGTAAAAAATAATGAGATCATTCAAAGCTCGATTTACCAATTGGAAGTGGGCCGGCCCATGCCGGTGGTGACTGAGCTGCGCTGGATTTGGGACGCCATGCGCCCGAGTTACCAGGCGATTTTCACCGGCAACATGACGCCTAAAGAAGCCGCGCGCGCGATGCAGGCGCAGGCGGAGAAATTGATTCGGGAGAACCGTTGAAGTCCCCTCTCCTCTTTTAAAGGAGAAGCTTAGGGCGAGGTCACGCCGTGAGACGTAAAACGTAAATCGTTTTGCCAGGAGGAACATCATGCCGGAACTTGTGCCGACGGAGCTCATTGAAAAACGCATCCTGCTCATTCGCGGACAAAAAGTGATGCTGGATAGTGATCTCGCATGGTTGTACGGCGTTTCTACAAAGCGATTGAATGAACAAGTCCGACGAAATGCCAAGCGATTCCCACCGGATTTCATGTTCCAATTGACAAGTGAAGAGTACCAGGTTCTAAGGTCGCAAAATGCGACCTTAGAAAAAGGGCGCGGCAGGCATAGAAAATACCTTCCACTTGTATTCACAGAACAAGGCGTGGCCATGCTGTCATCGGTTCTGAATTCCGAGCGGGCGATTCAGGTCAACATTGCCATCATGCGAGTTTTCGTTCGACTGCGTCAGCTTCTCGCTTCCGAAAAAGACTTTGAAAAGAAATTGGCAGAGCTGGAGAAGAAATACGATCAAAAATTTGCCGTCGTCTTCGAGGCCCTCCGGCTCTTGACGTCGCCGCCCGATCCTCCAAAACGCCGCATCGGTTTTAGGGTGGAAGATCGAAAAGCTCGCTACGCCATTCGACGGCAATGATCTCAACTTGAAGGAAAACCGGAGTACACAAAAATATGGCAGCCGGCGCCGGCGAAGTTCAAAACAATCGACTCGCTCTCATCTACACCTCTCCCACGTTTCTGATCATGGGACTGGTGATCGTCTTTCCATTCGTTTACAACGTGGTGGTCTCCTTTTCCAACATGAATTTGCAGCATTTCCGCGACTGGCGCATCGTCGGCATCGACAATTACATCGCTGTGTTCACCGACCGTGTGTTCTGGTATTATTTTATGAAGACCATTTTGTGGACGGTCATCAACGTGTTCTTTCACGTGGCCATCGGCATCTGGCTGGCGCTGATTCTCGACAAAGATCTGCGCGGACGCTCGTTCTTTCGCACGATTTTGATTTTGCCTTGGGCAGTGCCGCAATACATCACCGCCCTCACTTGGCGCGGCATGTTCAACAGCGAATACGGCGCGGTGTCGCTGCTGCTGCAAAAACTTTTTGGCTGGAACTTCTCGTGGCTCAACGATGAATGGGGCGCGTTCACCGCGTGCCTGATTGCCAACATCTGGCTGGGATTTCCTTTCATGATGGTGGTGGCGCTCGGTGGCCTGCAAAGTATTCCGCGCGAGCTCTACGAAGCCGCAGAAATCGACGGCTCCTCTTGGTTTGACAAATTGCGCACCATCACGCTGCCGCTTTTGAAACCGGTGATGGTGCCGGCAGTCACGTTGGGCGTAATCTGGACGTTCAACAATTTCAACGTGGTGTGGCTGGTGAGCAATGGCGGCGAGCCTTCGGACACCTCGCACATTTTGGTATCGTGGGTGTACAAAGCGGCGTTCCGCTATTTTCGCATGGGCTACGCCGCGGCGTTCTCGATGGTGATTTTTGCCATTCTCATAATTTTCGGCTGGAATTTTGTGCGGCGCACCCGCGCGACGGAAGCAGTTTATTAACTAAAAAATGCCAGGCACTTTGAAAGTGCCTGGCATTTGACAGAACTATGAAAAATCCACGTGAATTATCTCTGCCGGGAAAAGTTGGCGCTTATGCAGTTCTAATGGCCTTCACTGCCTTCGCCATTTTTCCAATTCTTAGTTTGATTTCTATATCGCTGCGGCCCGGCGATCGGCTGCTCACAAAGTCGCTGGACATCATTCCGCCAGACGCCACGCTCAGCACCTACTCTGATCTCTTTTTCAAAGAACCCTTTTTGCTGTGGCTGGGCAACAGCCTGATGGTCTCGGGCGCTGTCACAGTGGTGGGAGTCGGTTTGGCGGCCACCGCGGGTTATGCCTTCTCGCGCTATAAATTTACCGGTAAAAACTTCGCAATGCTGGGTTTGTTAGCCACACAAATGTTTCCCCTCACGATGCTGCTGCTGCCGCTGTTCATTGTGCTCATAAAACTTCAACTTTATGATACTTACTGGGCGCTGATCATCGCCTACTCCGCCACCGCGCTGCCCTTCACCACCTGGCAGATGAAGGGCTACTACGACACCATTCCCTACAGCCTCGAAGAAGCCGCCAGCATCGACGGCTGCCCGCCGTTCAAAACCTTTTGGACGATCGTGCTGCCGCTGGCCGCGCCGGCGCTGGTGATCACCGCGCTGTTTTCGTTTATGACCGCCTGGTCGGAGTATCTCGTCGCGGCCGCGCTGATTCAAGATCAAAGCCGCTTCACCCTGCCGCTGGGATTGAAGATGTTTCAATCGAGCATGGAAGTGAAGTGGGGCCTGTACTCGGCCGGCGCGCTGGTGGTGAGTTTGCCGGTGGTGATTCTGTTCGTCGTGTTGAGCCGCTGGCTGGTTTCCGGGTTGACGCTCGGAAGCGTGAAAGGATGAACTTTCACGCGCGCGTCCATTAAACTGGTGGGGAGTGTGAAGGGATAAGCCTGAAATAGGAACTCGGATCCTAAGAGACATCGACTTCAGCCAGCCAGTCTAAATTCAGGGATTTCAAAATAGTTGTTGACCTTTTGACGAATTATTAATAACATACCACCCGCCGGCTTCAATTTTAATCATCTCCCCCACATGACGTCGAGGTAATTTTTGGAATCAGGCCACAATTCCAGAGAAGCCGTGTTTCCAACTTTTCACCTCTAAACACTGTAATTTTTTAAAAAGCTGTTTCAAAAGTTCTACCAAGCCTCGAGGGCAAACAGTATGAAAAAAGCTATTTTGATGGTCGTTCTTGTCGCCGCATTCGGTTCACCATTGTTAATCCGAGCGCAGCAAAGCAACGAAGTCGGGCGGCCGCTCATCACCAACTACCGTTCGAGCGAGATCGGCGGGGATCCCCAAAGCTGGGCCTTTGTGCAAGACCAGCGCGGGGTGATGTATATCGGCACCGCGCCGGGCGTGATGGAATTTGACGGCGCCACCTGGCGGATGATCCCGGCGGCCAACAAAACGTTCGCCCGTTCGCTGGCGCTGGACGGCAGCGGCAGAATCTATGTGGGCGCCAGCGCGGACTTTGGTTACCTCGCGCCGGATGCCGCGGGAGAATTGCACTATGTTTCACTGCTGCCGCAAGTGAATGAAGCGCAACGGAAGTTCAATTACGTTTGGACTACAATCGTCACCCCGCAGGGCGTTTACTTTCAAACACGCGAGCGCATCTTTCGATTCACCCCCCAACCTGTCATTGCGAGTGAAGCGAAACAATCTTCCGGTTCGGAGGAAAAATGGCAAGTAAAGGTGTGGGAACCGCAGGGGGCGTTTGGTTATGCCTTCTGGCGCAGCGGCGTGTATTACGTGCAGCAGAATGACGTCGGTCTCATGAAAATGGTGGACGATTCGTTGCACCTGTTGCCCGGCGGGGAAGAGTTCCGCGACGACCGCCTGCAGGTGATGCTGCCGTTTGCCGACGGTGAGAAGGGCGAAGCGGAGAAGTATCTCGTGGGCACGTTCAACCGCGGTTTCTTTTTGTTTGATGGAAAAACGTTCCGTCCCTTCAAAACCGAAATCGATGATTTTTTGCGCCGCAGCACGCTTTATGACGCCACCGTCCTGCCCAGCGGCCTTTACGGGTTAGGCACCCTCAACAGCGGCTTTGTGATAATGGACCGCCAGGGCCGGGCGCTGCAGTATCTCAATACCAGTTTGGGGGCGCTGGGCAATACCATTACCGCGGTGTTTGCCGACCGGCAGGGAATGGTGTGGCTCGCCCCGGAAGGCGGCATCACCATTATGGAGACGCCCTCGCCGCTCACGCTTTTCGATGCGGCCTCCGGATTGGTGGGTGGAGTTTATTACGTGCTGCGCCATCAGGGTATGTTATATGTTGCCGGGGCCAACGGCATATTTTACCTGGATGCCGCCAGCGCGACGTTCAAACCAGTGACGGGACTGGAAGCCGGCAACCCCCAGGCCTTTCACCTGTTGGCCGTTGGCGAGGAGCTCCTGGCGGGGAGCAGCGGGCTGTATCGCATTGAAGGCCGCCGAGCCAGGCTGATCATCAAAAACGTCGGACTGTCGTTTTCCCCGCAGTGGCTGCATCGCTCCAAGCTCGACGGCAACCGCATTTTTGCGGGGCTCACCGACGGGCTGGTTACAATTCGCCGGGATCCCAGCCGGGGGATGGATTGGCAACTGGAGGCCCGCATCCCCGGAATCACGTCATACATTTCGTTTGTCGTCGAGCCGCAGCCGGGCGAGTTATGGCTTGGCACGGGCAACAGCGGGGTGTATCGGGTTCGTTTTAACGGCGCGTCGCTGGAAAATCCCCAGATTGATCACTTTGACAGCCGCCATGGTTTGTCTAACGATGGCGGCGTATCGGTCTATATGGCAGCGGGCCGGCCCGTGTTTGTCACCACCGACGACGTGTTCCGCTTTGATGAATCCCGCCAGCGGTTTGAGCCGGATTCGCTGCTGGGGGTGGTGGGATTTGGCAGCACCGGCAGCGCCAGCGGTGTGCGCGAGGATCACCAGGGCAATATCTGGGTTAATTTCGGCCGGGAAGTCGCGCAATTGCAACGGCAACCGGACGGCTCGTACCGCACGGAGAAGACCCCATTTTTGCGATTTGCCGATACTGCCATCACCTATATTTATCCGGAGGATAGCGGCGTCGTCTGGTTTGGCAGCATTGAAAAAATGCTGCGCTACGATCCCAGCATCCAAAAAAATTACGCCGCCGATTATTTTGCGCTCATCCGCCGGGTGACGGTCGGGGACGATTCGCTGATTTACGGCGGGTTCGCTTCTCCTGTCATTGCGAGCGAGGCGAAGCCATCTCTCGGTAACACGGAAAAAATTGCTTCGCTGAAAAGCGCTGGCAATGACATGCCCCAATTGCCCTACACCCACAACGCCCTGCGTTTTGAGTTCGCTGCCGCCAGCTACGATAATCCCAACGAAACCCAATACCAATCCATGTTGGAAGGATTCGACAATCACTGGTCCAACTGGAGCAAGGAAACCAAACGCGACTACACCAATCTTCCGGAAGGGGAGTACCGGTTTCGAGTGCGCGCCAAAAACATTTATCAGCACCTCAGCCAGGAGGCGGTGTATGAGTTCACCATCCTCGCGCCGTGGTATCGGGCGTGGTGGGCCTATCTGCTTTATTTTCTGTTTGGCGGTTTGGCGATTTTTGGCCTGGTGAGAATGCGCACCCGCCAGCTCGAAGCCCACAAGCGTGAGTTGGAGCAGACGGTGAGAGATCGCACCGGGGAGCTTCAGCAAAAGGTGAATGAGCTGGCCATCATCAACAGCGTGCAGCAGGGGCTGGCCTCCAAATTGGAGATGCAGGCGATTTATGATCTCATCGGCGACAAGATCCGCGAAATTTTCGACGCGCAGGTGGTGGATATTGCCATTTACGACCGCAGCGCCAACCTCTTGCGGTTTCCTTACACGATCGAACGCGGCGTGCGCTTCCCGGATGAGCCCATCCCACTGATCGGGTTTCGGCGGCACGTTATCGAAACCCGCCAGCCGCTTTTAATCAATGAAGCACTTGAGAAACGGGCTGCCGAATATGGAAACCCCGTGCTCTCGGGCGAAATGCCCAAATCCGTCTTATTTGTGCCGCTGGTGGTGGGCAGCGAAGCGAAGGGTGTGATTTCGCTGCAAAACCTTGATCGCGAAAACGCCTTCACCGACTCCGATTTGCGCCTGCTGCAAACCCTCGCCAACAGCATGAGCGTGGCTTTGGAGAACGCCCGCCTGTTCGACGAAACCAATCGTCTGCTGAAAGAAACCGAGACGCGCGCCGCCGAGCTTTCGATCATTAACAAGGTCGGCGAGGGGTTGGCGCAGCAGCTCGACTTCCAGGGCATCATCGACTTGGTCGGAGACAAAATTGTCGAGGTTTTCAAAGCGCAAGTGGTGACCGTCTCGCTCTATGATCCCAAAACTCAGATGATTCATCATCGCTACATGATCGAGCGCGGCCAAAGGTTTTTTCTCGAAAAACCGCAAGCTTGCGATCCGGATCGACTCGAAATTATTCAAACGCGCAAGCCGCTGGTTTTCGGAACCGCGCAGGAGATGATCGCGCGTACCGGTGAAGAGGTCATCGCCGGCGAATTTCCGAAATCGTACATGGGTGTGCCCATCATTCTCGGCCAGGAAGCGACCGGCGTGGTGACCGTGCAGGATTTGGATCGCGAGCACGCTTTTGGCGACTCCGATGTGCGCCTGCTGGCTACCTTGGCTGCCAACATGGGGGTGGCGCTGGAGAACGCCCGCTTGTTCGATGAAACCAAACGGCTGCTCAGCGAAACGGAGAAGAGCAAAAAGAACGTCGAGCTGCTCAGCGAGATGGGCAAGGAAATCACCGCGTCGCTGGATTTCGAAACCATCTTTTACAAGCTCTACGAGCACGTCAATCAACTGGCCGACGCCACCATCTTCGGGGTGGGCATTTATCACCCCAGGAAGCAATTGATTGAGTATAAGTTTGCAATTGAAAAAGGCAAACGCTACGCGCCCTACACTCGCGACACTCGGGACAAAAACCAGTTTCCGGTGTGGTGCATCGAAAACCGCCAGCCAGTTTTTATCAACGATGTGAATCAGGATTTTAGCAAATATGTCAGCGAATACAAAGACCCGCGGCGCCTGCTGGAAGATGGCACCTATTCGCAAGCGGCGCAATCGCTGATTTACCTGCCCCTGGTTTCGCAGGAGCGGGTGTTGGGCGTCATCACCATTCAGAGTTATCAGAAGAACGCTTACACTGAGTATCATCTCAACCTGCTGCGCAACCTGGCGACCTACACCAGCATCGCCCTGGATAACGCCGTGGCCTACCGCCAGCTCACCGAGCGCGAGCAGGAAATTCGCCAGCGCGCCGCCGAGTTGGCTACGGTGAATAGCATCAGCAAAGCGCTAGCCTCCAAACTTGAAGTCGATGCGCTTATTAAATTGGTGGGCGACAAGATGCGCGAGCTGTTCAAAGCCGATATCGTTTACGTGGCCTTGTGGGATAAAGAAAGCAACGTGATCAAATTCCCTTATGGCTACGGCGAAGACTTTTCTCCAATACAAATGGGCGAGGGCCTCACCTCTAAAATCATTTTGACGGGGGAACCGCTGCTCATAAACGAAGAGGTGGATAAACACACCAGGCAATTGGGCGTGGAAAATATTGGCGCGCCGGCTGCGTCCTACTTAGGCGTGCCGATTCCGGTGGGCAACGAGTACATCGGCGCCATCAGCGTGCAAAGCACGGAGCAGGAGAACCGCTTCACCGAAGCCGATCTGCGCTTACTGGCCACCATCGCCGCCAACGTCGGCGTGGCGTTACACAACGCCCGCCTGTTCGAAGAAACCCAGCAAGCGCGCGCTGCGGCCGAAGAAGCCAACGAGGCCAAGAGTGCCTTCCTTTCCACCGTCAGCCACGAGCTGCGCACGCCGCTCACTTCGGTGATCGGCTTTTCGCAGATCGTGAAAAAGCGGCTCGAAGAACGCGTCTTCCCGGTGACCAATGCCGAAGACTCAAAAACCCAGCGCGCGATGAAACAGGTGGCGGAAAATCTCGACGTCGTGGTTTCCGAGGGCGAGCGCCTGACCAAGCTCATCAACGATCTGCTGGACTTGGCTAAAATCGAAGCCGGCAAATACGAATGGCGCCAGGAGCCCATCGACGTGGCGGATATTATCGAAAGGGCCAGCGCTGCCACCTCGTCGCTGTTTGAAACCACCGACTTGAAATTCATCAAAAAAATCGAAAGCGATCTGCCCGAGCTGGTTGGCGACCGTGACAAGCTCATTCAGGTGGTCATTAACCTGATCTCCAACGCGGTGAAATTCACCGATAAAGGCTCGGTCACCTGTCGAGCCAAACGCACCGACGGCGAGATCCTCGTCAGCGTCATCGACACCGGCATCGGGATCTCCAAAGAGGATCAGTCTAAGGTCTTCGAAAAATTCAAACAGGTGGGCGACACACTGACCGACAAACCCAAAGGCTCCGGACTGGGTTTGCCCATCTGCAAAGAAATCGTGGAACACCACGGCGGCCGCGTCTGGGTGGAAAGCCAGCCGGGTAAAGGCAGCACGTTTTCATTCACTTTGCCGATTAAGGTGGTAACTCGCCATCTCGATCTCGAGGCTCTGGTCAAACAACTGAAAGAACGCGTCGTCACCAGCGCCGCTAATAACGGCAATGGCCAGCAAACCATCTTGGTGGTGGATGATGAAGCGAATATTCGCGAGCTGCTTAATCAAGAATTGGGCGAAGCTGGATATCATGTCCGACTCGCCGAAAACGGCCGCGACGCCCTGGCCAAGATTCGCGAGCAAAAGCCCGACCTGGTGATTTTAGACGTGATGATGCCGGAGATGAACGGCTTCGATTTGGCCGCGGTGCTGAAAAACGATCCGGAAACGATGGAGATCCCGATTATCATCCTCTCCATCGTTCAGGACAAAGATCGCGGCTACCGCCTGGGCGTCGATCGCTATCTCACCAAGCCCATCAACACCGAAATTTTGTTTAAGGAAATCGACTCGCTGCTGGCGCAGGGGAAATCGAAAAAGAAGGTGCTGGTGGTGGATGAAGACGCCTCGACCGTGAAGACGCTGGCGGAGGTGCTGCAGGCGCGCGGCTACCACGTGGTGGAAGCGAACGGTCGCGAGCTCGTGGAAAAGGCGGTTTCGGTGAAGCCGGACATCATCATTTTGAACTCGCTGCTCTCGGAAAAACACGAAATTGTGAAGTCACTGCGGTTTGAGAAGGGGCTGGAGAACGTGCTGTTTTTGGTTTACCAGTAGGAACAGGCCTCGCGATCTCGCTCCCACGCTCGGCGTGGGAGCGCAAGTGGAGACGCTCCGCGTCGAGGAAGTAGAGAGCGCACACGCAGGGTATCCGTTCCCACGCAGAGCGTGGGAACGAGAACGTAGGTTTACTCGCTCCCATGCTCGGCGTGGGAGCGCAAGTGGGAGACGCTCCGCGTCGAGGAAGTAGAGAGCGCACACGCAGGGTATCCGTTCCCA
>JBBIIG010000025.1:0-58334 GCA_037446635.1 bacterium | reverse complement strand
TTTCTAATTTTCACCACTGCCCTGCTGGTGAAAGACCTCGACAAGCCAACCCGCGTTCTCTACGTGCTGCTGCGGCCGCAATGGCGATCGTGGCTAGTGCGCGGCGGCTACGCGCTAGTGCTTTACGGCTGCTGTTTGACCTTTCTCGGAGTCACGGCCGCACTCAACTGGCAGCAACTCACTTTCATTCTTTTTTGGATCAGCGCGGCGCTGGCGGTGATCGTTGCCGTGTACACGGCGTTTTTGTTGGCGCAAGCTAAGGGCCGTGACTTTTGGCAAAGTCCGACGCTGGCGCTGCACATGCTCGTACACGCGCTGATGGCTGGCGCCGCGGTGTTCGGAGTGGCAACTTCATTTGTCGATTCAACAAACGCATGGCAACAATTCGTATCGCAAACTTTGGTGATTGCCCTTGCCGCCAACTTGGTAATCGTGCTGGTTGAATTGGTGACACCCCATCCCACGCAGGATGCCAAGCGCGCGGTACAAATTATCGTCAGAGGCGAATACGCACGGCCATTTTGGGTAGGCGCGATTATGCTCGGCAATCTGCTGCCGCTGGCTTGGTTAATATTTGGCGATGGACTTCTGTTGCCCAGCTTGTCAGTTCTAATTGGAATTTTTTGTTTGGAATATGTTTGGGTGCGGGCGCCCCAGAGGATCGCATTGAGTTGATAGGGCACTAATTAGCAAAATTCGAATTTGTGCTCATGGCACCTCACTGCGCGAGCAGGCTCGCGCAGCCCACATATTGGGGTGCTGTTTTAGGCTATTGAAGCCTGAAACTCGGAGATCGAAATCCGAAACAATTTCGAATGTTCTCTTCTCGCATAGGGCGGATTTTTGAATTTTGGGATTTGTTACGCGTTTCGATTTTCGACATTCAAATTTGCACCAGAGAGATTGGCCTTTTGAAAACATTTGCCTACACATTGCTTGCCCTCATTGCCTTTGCCGCCAACTCCGTGTTGTGCCGATTGGCGCTCGGCAACGCCGCCATTGATGCGGCCAGCTTTTCCACCATTCGCCTCACGTCCGGAGCAGTCGCATTGGCAGCAATTTCAGCGTGGTTCAGCAAAAATCCCGGAACACCGGCGCGCCTGCCTGCGCAGGCAGGCGGCAGTTGGCCGTCAGCGGCGCTGCTCTTTCTTTACGCCGTGGCATTTTCGTTTGCCTACCTCTCGCTGAGCATCGGCACCGGCGCGCTGATTCTGTTTGGCGGCGTGCAGACTACGATGATTGTTGGGGCCTTCTTCTTGGGAGAACGCCCTCATCGGTTAACATGGTTTGGATTACTTGTGGCTTTCGTCGGTCTTGTGTACTTAGTATCACCGGGATTGACGGCGCCGTCGCCCGTCGGCTCCGCGCTGATGGCGGCAGCGGGCATCGCGTGGGGCGGCTATTCCCTGCACGGCCGGAATGCGAACCATGCTTTGTTCGATACCACCAGCAATTTCGTGCGCTCCGTGCCGCTGGCCGTTGCCGTCAGTTTGCTCACGATTGAGACTTACAAACTCACAGCGAGCGGAATTCTCCTGGCAGTGGTATCCGGCGCCATCACCTCCGGCATCGGCTACGTGATCTGGTACACCGCACTCAAAGGACTGACTGCCACCCGCGCCGCGATGGTGCAGTTAGCGGTGCCGGTTTTGGCGGCGTTTGCCGGGGTAATTTTTCTTTCTGAGGATATTTCGCTGCGTTTGCTAATTTCGGCGGTTCTGATACTCGGCGGGATTGGGTTGGCAATCGCCAAAAATCAGGACGCAGATTTCGCTGATGAACGCTGATATTTTTCTATCAAATAAAAATAACGGGAGGGTATCATGGAGAGAGATTTCAAACACACGGAACTTACTGAAAAAATCATCGAGGTGTTTTACAAAGTGTACAATACGTTGGGTTACGGCTTTCAGGAAAAGGTCTATGAAAATGCAATGGCGATTGAGTTTCGCAAGTCGGGCATCCGCTATCAGCAGCAAGCTCCGATCAAAGTTCACTATGACGATGAGGTTGTCGGGGAGCATAACGCGGATCTGTTCGTGGAAAAGTTGGTGATCGTTGAATTAAAAGCAACGAAACAACTGGCGGAAGAACATGAGGCACAACTGCTCAACTATTTGAAGGCCACCACTTATGAGGTCGGTTTATTGCTCAATTTTGGGCCGAAACCCGAAATCAAACGCAAGGCATTTGATAATGAAAGAAAAGGAAATCTTTCGTGGATAAAACAATAAAGGGACGCTGATTCACGCGGATAACGCAGATAAAAAACAATTTTATAATCTGCGTGAATCAGCGCCATCTGCGTCCTATCTTTTGGGGAGACCATTATGTCCCGCTTTATCGAAACCATCGCTGAGAAATTTCATCTCATTCCAAATTTGCGAACGGTAAAATTTGCTGAGTTGTCGCGACTCACCGAACCCGGCGATCTCACCAACTATCCTCCGCCAGAAAAATGGGACAATTGGATCGAATACGACGCCAAAAGTTGGCCGCGGCGCATCCCGAAGAATTACATGATCGTCCCGACCACATGCTTCAACTGCGAAGCCGGCTGCGGACTCTTGAGCTACATCGACAAAGAGACGATGCAGGTGCGCAAGTTCGAAGGCAATCCTTATCACCCGGGCAGCCGCGGGCGCAATTGCGCCAAGGGGCCCGCTACCATCAATCAAATCAATGACACCGATCGCATTCTCTATCCAATGAAACGCAGCGGCAAACGCGGCGATGGTAATTGGCAGCGCGTTTCATGGAACGAAGTTTTGGACGACATCGCCGAAAGAATTCGTGAAACGCTGAAAGCAGATCGCCGCAATGAAGTGGTGTATCACGTCGGCCGGCCCGGACACGAGGGCTACATCGATCGTGTTTTACAATCGTGGGGCGTAGACGGCCACAACAGTCACACCAACATTTGCTCGGCCGGCGCGCGCTTCGGCTATGCCATCTGGCACGGCTTCGACCGGCCGTCGCCAGATCACGTCAACGCCAAATTTATTTTGCTGATTAGCGCGCATCTCGAGTCCGGGCACTATTTCAATCCCCACGCGCAGCGCATCATCGAAGGGATGATGAACGGCGCGAAGCTCGCGGTGATGGATCCGCGCCTCTCTAACACCGCCAGCATGGCTGACTACTGGCTGCCCACCTACCCCGGCAGCGAAGCCGCCGTGTTGCTCGCAATAGCGAAGATCATCATCGATGAAAAATTATACAACGAAGAGTTTTTGAAAAACTGGGTGAACTGGCAAGAGTATCTCGAAAAAGAAAAGCCGCAGCTCGAAACAACGTTTGAAAATTTCATTGGCGCGCTGAGAGAAGAATACAAAAACTACACACCGGAATTTGCCGAACAGGAAAGCGGCGTGCCGGCGCGCCAGATCATCGAAGTCGCGAAATTGATTGGACGAGCCGGCACCCAATTCGCGACTCACAACTGGCGCAGCGCCGGCAGCGGCAATTTAGGCGGCTGGGCGGTCGCGCGCTGCCTGCATTTTCTGAACGTGCTCACCGGCAGCGTTGGCACGGTGGGCGGCACCTCTCCTAGCGGTTGGAACAAATTCAAGCCCAATGTGTTCGACAAACCACCGGCGCAAAAATTCTGGAACGAGCTGCATTTCCCCAACGAGTATCCGCTGGCGCACTACGAGATGAGTTTTCTTCTACCCCATTTCCTGAAAGAGGGCCGCGGCAAGTTGGCGGTCTATTTCACCCGTGTCTTCAATCCCGTGTGGACGTACCCCGATGGCTTCACGTGGATCGAAGCGCTCACCGATGAAAGCAAAATTGGCTTACACGCCGCGCTCACTCCTACCTGGAACGAAACAGCCTACTTCGCCGATTATGTTTTGCCCATGGGGCACGCCAGCGAGCGCCACGATATCATCAGCTACGAAACCCATTCCGGAATCTGGATCGCGTTTCGGCAACCGGTACTGCGGGAAGCGGCGCGACGAATGGGCAAGGCCGTGACCTTCACCTACGAAGCCAATCCCGGCGAGGTATGGGAAGAGGATGAATTCTGGATCGAGTTGTCGTGGCGGATTGATCCCGACGGCAGTCTCGGCATCAAACAGCATTTCATTTCGCCGTATCGGCCCGGCGAGAAAATCACCATCGATGAGTATTACCGCTACATTTTCGAGCACACACCCGGCCTGCCCGAAGCCGCCGCCAAAGAAGGACTGACCCCGTTGGACTACATGCGCAAGTATGGGGCATTTGAAGTTGAGAAGACTTCGTACCACAAACATTTGCAAGAAATTTCAAAACAGGAAATGCAGGGCGCGAGCATCGATGCGAAGACCAACTCCATTTTGAAAAATGGCAAGACGATTGGCGTGATGATCGACGGCGTTCCGCGCGTCGGCTTTCCGACGCCCTCGCGCAAACAGGAGTTTTATTCGCCAACGCTGGTGGAATGGAAGTGGCCGGAATATAAAATCCCAACGTACATCAAAAGTCACGTTCATCAAGAGAAAATAGATTGTGAAAAAGGAGAATTTCCGCTAATTCCAACCTTCCGGTTACCAACGCTCATCCACTCGCGCTCCGGCAACGCCAAGTGGCTCGCGGAGATTTCCAACCGCAATCCGCTGTGGATGCACACCCGCGATGCGGCGCGTTTCGGTTTCAAAACCGGTGATCTCGTGCGCGTGAATACGGACATTGGCTATTTTGTGGATCGCGTGTGGGTGACCGAGGGAATGAAACCCGGTGTGGTGGCGTGCTCGCATCATCTCGGTCGCTGGCGACGACCGCAAGATCCGGCCGGCAATCGTTGGGCGACGAATCTGGTATCCATCGAAAATTCAGAAAGGGGAAAATGGAAGATGCGGCAGATCGATGGTATCCGTCCGTACAAAAGTCCGGACGCGGACTCGGCGCGCATTTTCTGGAGCGACGGCGGCGTGCATCAGAACATCACGTTTCCGGTCCACCCCGATCCGCTCAGCGGCATGCACTGCTGGCATCAGAAAGTGCGCATCGAAAAAGCGCATGCCGATGATCGCTACGGCGACGTGTTCGTGGACACCAGCAAGTCGTTCGAAATTTACAAAGAATGGCTGGCGATGACGCGGCCAGCGCCGGGGCCGAATGGCCTGCGCCGGCCGACGTGGCTCAATCGACCGCTGCGGCCAGCGGAGGAGGCGTTTTATCTTGAGAAGTGATCTCTCCCAAATTTAATAGCGAACGGCTACGATGTGAAAGGCCCAGGTGTAGCGGTAGTTCTTGGCAAAGGTACTATTGCCGCTGATGGGCTGCACCCCAAAAGCCGAGGCGGTGAAAAAATAATCGCCTGGCTTGACCGTCATCTTTTCCGTGGCGTTAGCCGGAATGTGCATTGTGCGAGCCTCTGGGCCAGTCAACTGCAACTCAATTTCCATAGTGGTGTTATTTTTAACCACGACTTCTGGCTCAATCAGCTTGGGATCATACTGGGCTTGAAACGGCCCCGACTTTTGAGTGGCGGCGCAGCCAATTAAAATTATGATAAGCGCCAACGCCGCTAATTGCACCGAAACGTTGCGAAGATTCATAACATTCCTCCCACAAAATGATGTCTCCTAATATTTGTAGAATAATTTAAATTAAAAACCGGGCGCGACGAACGAAGCAGTTCATCTCTTTCCCGTAAAACTCTGAATCTGAATAAACTCCACTCGCCGATTCTTTTCATCGGTTGCGTCCGGACCAGCCGGATACTCTTCGCCGAGGCCCTTGGCATCAAGTCGGTTGGGATGGATTCCTTTTGAGATCAAATACTCCCGCACTCGATTGGCTCGTTTTTGAGATAGAACTAAATTATAGATCTTTGTGCCAACGCTATCGGTGTGTCCATGAATTTCAATTTTCACATCTTGGTTCTCTTTAAATTCCTGGGCCCGGCGATCCAATTCCAGATAGGATTTTTTGTCCAGGGTGTCACTATTGAAGTTGAAAAAGATATTTGTAAATTCGACCGGCTTAGCCGCGTCGGTCATTTCCTGAGTGGTATGCTCCGCAGCGAACTTAATAATCGGAACCAACTGGATATCGACTCTGAATTCCTGATAATGTTGTAAATTGGTGAGATCGATGTTGTCTGATTTGTCCCAATAATCTTTTTTGGTGGCATAATAGCCGTAGTGATGTCCGGCGGGAAGGGCAATCGTATATTCACCGCTCACCGGATTGCTGATGGCCATACCCATTAGCTCGCCGGTGTCCAGATTTTCCCAGCGAATCTCTACATCCAAGGGCTTACCACTGGGGTCGGTCACCACTCCAGAAATTAAGGTCACGGAGAGACGAGGTGCGATAGATGAATCGACGGAGGTTTTATAGATATCATAGCCGCCGTAGCCTCCTGCTCTATCCGAAGTGAAATAGGCCCATTGACTGTTGGCGGGCATACTCAAATCCCATTCATCCGCGGCGGTATTGAGTTTGGCCAGGTTCACAGGTTGCGACCACTCCGTCCAGGAGGTGTCGCTCATCCGTTCGGTTTTGAAAATATCGAGGCCCCCTATTCCCTGATGTCCATCTGAAGCAAAATAAAGGGTCTTGCCGTCAGCATGGAGGAAGGGCGTACGGTCGGTTTTGGGAGTATTGATCGTTCGACCTAAATTAACCGGCGCCGTCCATCCAGCATCCTGCTTGACCGTCACCCAAATGTCTTTGTTTGCTTCAGTGTTTGCCCAATCTTTGGTAAATCCCGGGCGCATGGATGCAAAGAACATGGTTCGGCCGTCGGTAGAAAAGCAGAGATCGGCGTCCCAATAAGATGAGTTGATGGGCTCTTCCAATTTTTCCAAAGGCCCCCACACTAACCCAATTCGTCGCGTCAAATAGAAGTCGCCATTCTTGAATACAAAGAATTGATTATTGTCAGCAGAAATGGATTCCGGCGCTTCATGGTTGCCTTCGCTATTTAGGCTGGCGATGCTGACTGCTTCTCCCCAACTATCGCTTTCGCTCAGCCATGATGCAACATAAATTTCTTCATGTCCATCGATGCGGTCTGCGAGAGAGATGAGCTGCAATCGTTCTGACAAACTCATCTTAGCAGCCGCTCTCTTTACTTGTGCGGTTCGAGAATCATCGGACAGCAGCAGAAACGATTGGTAGGAAATACCAATCAACTTCAAAAACTCGGCTTCGGCCTTTTGATCTCGAACCTTGCGGCAGAAATACAAAGTTTTGGCGTCGGTTGAAATTCGGGGACGGTAATCTCCTAAAGACGAATTGATCTGAGCGCCTAAGCTGCTAACCGTATTCGACACGTTCGACATGCCAAACTTATTCACTTGACCATACATGTAGGTTTTGTCAATAAATGACGCGAAAAACAAAAACAGAACCACAGCCCCTTTCCTTAAAGGATTTTTCCACAACAAAATATTAGAAAACATGGTAACCTCCTCGCCTTGAATGAAGGCTAATTTTTTCAAATACTTCTGAAACATTTTTAGAATGGCTTTTTAAAAATTCATCACCTGTGTGGGCTCTGATCCATCGTCATCCATATTCAGTCCACAAAAAAACAAATATTGGTTGCTGGAAACGTTTCATCAAGCGCCGCGCTGTGCACCCAGACCACCACGGTATAAATCCCCGCCCGGCGTTTCCAGAACCGCAGCGGAAACTTGAATCGACTCTTGCTGCGATCCAAAAGGATGTCGCCGACGCCACCGGTGTTGTAATGATATCCGCCGGGAAGTTTTTCAAATAAATCGAGGCGCTCGTCAGGCAGGCCGTAGGAAACGGTTTGATTGATCTCTTCGCTGCTCATGGGCTGAGGGTGCGGCTCATAAAAAATAGTTGCCGAAACCACGCGCTCGCCGCCGCGGGTTTTGCCGGCGATCCACATGGTGTCGGCTAGGGCATCTCTCAAAGTTAACGTTTGGTTGGGCAGCGTCTCCAAAACGACGTAGCGGTCAATAAACTCCTCGGTCATGCGCAAGCCGTGTTCGTCGAACGCCAGGCCGATGCCGCAGTAATTGTGCTCCGGCCGCAGGATGTTTTGACGGTGGCCGTCAAATGGCGGCCTTTCCTCATACATCTGACGATGAAGTTCGAGCGCCTTTTTCAAAATAAACTCGTCGTCAACAACGTAACCCGACCACTCCGAGAGCGAAAAGTTCTGCGCTATGCCATCGTAGCCGCTCGTCCGCGCATAGCGCTGGTAGGGTTTGGAGCCGTCCAGCCCAAAATGTCCGCTAAAACCATTTTGCAGCGCCTCGCGGCAGTGGGCGTCGCCGACTGCGGAGGCCAACGCATCGTACTGCACCGGCTGCAGCCCGTGCCGCCGCCGCTCGCGATTAATCTGCTCAATCAACGCCGACTTGACCCTGGCAACGAGCGCTTCGCGATCGTTGCGGCTTGAACTCCATCCGATCGCTGCCGGGAAAAGCAGCGCGATGGCGATAAAAATCATCAGCGTCTTTCGTCTCATATTCGTTATCCTCATGGCGACACGATGGGCAGCATCAACATACCTTTGATGCGATCGAGGTCGAGGCGACGTTGGCTGGCCAGAAAACCTCTCGACTTCACGACGTCCCCCCATTTTTGATGGAAAAACTTTATCAAAATCTGATAGTCGATCTCTCGTGAATCCTTGTAAGGGTTCACCGGCACGATGGCGTTCTTTTGGTTCAACTGAATCTGCTCCAAAACCGCAGCCCAAATTTTGTCATCGGAAACGGCCATCTCGTTCAGCAATTGCCGATGGGTTGGAATGCTGAACAGTTTTTCGCGCATTCGTAATTGGCTTTGTTTGCTGATGAGCCATTTTGCCAACCGCCGGGACAAATCATAGGAAGGGGAAGTTTTAGGGATGGCCCAAAACCAGATGTTGGAAAACCCGCCTTTACTAACCGGCGCGCCCGTGAAGGAGACGCCGGCCGGCAGCGTTGCCGCGCCTAAATCCGCAACCGCCGCTAACAGCTCGCCCAAGCAGCGGCTGGGCAGAATCGCCAAATACACGGCGCCGGCTTGCATGGCAGCGACGATTTCCGCAACCCGCATTCCCTCTCCCAACCATATTCCTTTGTAAAAAAGGCCGGCGCGCGCAAACAGGGCGTCCCAGTAAAATAGCTCCGCAATGGGATCGAGCGGGTGCACGTCCAAATTGAGTGGAGCCGCCAGCGCCTGCTCCAAGGAGGCGCCCTGGCAAAGGGCGCGATCCAATAAAACCGAAAACATCTCGTAACCCCTGGCGCCGGCGAATGCGAAGCGCGGAAGCGCCGGCTCCGCTTGCGAATGGTTAGCCCAAAACCAGCTCGCCGCCAGCAAGTCGAGCATGTCCCACTGATTGGGATCGGATTCTAAAACATAGTCCTTTGGGAGGCGCCGCCCGCAAAAATCAAACAACGTCGAATCGATGGCCGGTTGATAACGCCGCCAGCCCGCGACCGCTTCTTCGACGCGCGGCTTCAAATAAACCAGAACGTTGCATTCGTATTCCGCTGGCAGGTAGTAGAGCTTGCCGTCGCCGGCGTGGTGAATTCCAAACTGCAGGGCATGCTCGTCAAGCTCGCTCCAGCCGTCGCTGGTCGGCCGCTCCGCCAACGGCGCCAGAAGCTGGTTGTCGCTTTGCCAAAAGACGCCGGTATAATGTAAGGGAATTTTCACCAGCAGGGTGTGCAGAGTGTCGGGCGCTGAAAGAAGTTGCCGCAGATTGCTTTCGTATTCGCTTTCAAAAGTGTGCACGAAAATTCGGACATGATTTTCCCGCTCAAACTCTTTCAGCAGAGTCTCCTCAAACCAGACGCGCGATTCCCCCGAAATCGGGGCAACGATGGCGTACGCTGGCGGCGGCGTTTTCGTCAAGGTGTAAAAAATAAAAACTGCGATCACGGCGCCGACGCTTAACGCGGCGGCTTCAGATTTTACGAACTTTTGCGGACCAGCTTCGCCGTGAAACCAGACGAGAATGATAAACAGCGGGATGGCAGCGACGCCGATATGTTTGATGATTTCGATGGTTGGGGGGGAGAAACCGAAAAGCTCATTCATCGGCTCGAGTAAATTCCACACCCCGATGTAATAAAACGCCGACCAGACGTGAAACCTCCGCCGGTACAGCGCCCAAAAAAGTTTTTTTATGAACCCCCAAAACCTGGCAGAAACCTTTTGAATGTGGGAAATGAAACGCATCCTTCCTCCACGGTTCAAGAAAGGCTGGGGAAAGTCAGCTCCAGCAAATCTAAAATGGCCGTGACTTCGGCGCGGACTCGCTGCACATCGCGGTTGGTTTTAACCAGAAAGGTGGACTTCAAATTCGTTAACGAACTCAAAAAGGGACGCGCTCCCTCAACTCCCAAAAGGTGCGGGCTTAACTTGGAAAGCGAATTGAGATCGATGCGTTTGTAGAACTGATTCATCACTTGCGTGAAATACTGAGCCTTCGTTTTATCCGCACGCAAACAAAGATTGGAAAGCTCCGCTTCCCACACCAGCCATTCGCCGAACGCGAAGCTGGTTTCCAATGATTTGTTTTGCATCATGAGCAGGCGAATTTCTTTGGCAATCTGATCTAACGATTGGTCGATAGCGGCAAAGTCCACGGTCGGAAATTTTTCTGCGCTGGCGGCAAAATGCGCTTTCAATTGATCGATCTGCTGCAATAACTTCTGCGGCGCAGAAAGCCGTTTGAGCCGATGGTTGACTTTGATGAGATTGTCCTCCATCGCGAATCGCAGGCGGTTCAAAAGTTTGCCTGCCTGCGCAGGCAGGCTGAATTCCGCCGCGGAATTTTTTGATGATGGATTGGGCGTGCGCTGGCGCTGCAGAAAAAGCGCCCATTCCCAACGCGCCGCAGTCAAATGGGCGCCGATGATCAGACTGTTTTTTAAACTGTCGTTCTCCGTTCCGCCCCTCAACATCTCCGTTTCGCCGCCGCGAAGCTGGACGATAAAATCCTCTTCGCTTAAGCGCGGCAGGGCGGAATCCATCAGCGCCGCGGTGATGAGATGGGGATCGACGTGTTGAATCACGCTCGACAAATCCGGCGCCTCGCCTTGCCCAGCGTCGCAGGCCATCGGCAAACTCGAAAAAAGCGCAAATAAAAAAACCACCGTATGCAATCTCATTTTCATCATCAAAGAGTTAATTCTAAAAGTTGATGTTTTGCCGCCGAGCTCTCAGGCTTGACGTTTCGCATCCAACGGCGAACGGCGGGATCCACCTGGCAGGCGCCGCGGGCGACTTTTCGGGAAATCAAATCCAGCAGCAGATCGCCGGAAATGTGTGCGTCCTGGCACAGCTCAATCAGCGCCAGCACCTCCTGGTAATTGATGAAGCGATCGGCGGCGGCGATTTTTAGGCCGTCATAAATTCGTGATAGGCGGCCAGACGCGCTGGATTCGGTGATGTAGTTACCGGGCATCATACTATCACCTCCCTGATTTTGACTTCAGCAAATATATTTTGGCGAACGCGAAAATCTTGCTGTCGCCGAAAATATTTTTAAGAAACCGGGACGCCTTCCGCCCCACTCTCATTTGCGCGTCGTCTCCGCCACCAGATCGCGATTCCAGTAGCCAAACAGCATAAACCCGGCCCAGAAAAAGGGGTGCCGGGTTTCGGGCGCGCGGATGAGCTCGATTTGCGCCCTCTGCAGCGCTTCGGCTTTGTCCTGCCGGCTGGCAAAATAATTTTTGTAAAATTCGTGCAGAAGCTGGGGAGTGATATAATCGCTGATGGGCCACAACGTGGCGATGATGGAAATGGCGCCGGCCACGCTAAACGATTCTACTAAATTGTGCACACCAAAATTAGGATTCTTCTGGCCGATGGCGGACTCGCAGTTGGGGAGCATCACCAAATCGAGCATGGGATTTCGAAGATCTTCAATTTCTCCAGAATAAAGAAAACCATCTTCTTGGGAGGAGGCCGCCAGCAGCAGGAAGGTTTTATCCGTTTGCTGCTCGTTAACGTGGCAGTGGTCGGAGATGACAAAAAAACACGCATCTCGAAACAACTGCTTGGCCTGCTCTTCGGTGGCGTCGGCTCCCAAATGAATTTGAGCTTGCGGCGCAAATTGTTTCAAACTGAGCATCTCACGATCCACCCCGGCAAGCTTGCCCGTGGAGTTGCCAAACGCAACGACGTTATTGGCGCACAGTTCGCGCGGCACCACCCGCAACTGATTGCGGGTCACGCTGTTGGTAAATGTAGTTGAGGTAAGATAGGCGACCCGCCAGTTTTCTAAAACAAATTTTAAATCGCCGCCCTGTTCCTCGGCCAGCGCATGCAGCGGCAGATAGGACAACTCGCCAGCGGGAATGAAAATGACGGTTTGTCCCGGGGTGAGCTCATTTTGGAACGGACGGATCAAATACTGGTGCAGTTCGGTGGTTAATTGGGTCAGCGGCTGAATCCAGTCATCGTTCCAGGAACGGATGCGTAAAATATTCAGAAACTCTTCGGCGGTTCTGGCGCCGTGCAGTCTTTGCATGTGCTGTTTGATCAGCGCTCGATATTCGCGGATTTTAGTGTACAGGACGTCGCGCGGGATGTCCATCGAGCGGGCGATGAATTGTTCGTGGCTGGCAACAAATATAAAAAGCTTATCTTTATCCGGATAATACATGACCACGGTCGCGTCTCGAGGGATGAGATCTTGAATGGTGGATACTTGCGCGGCGCGAACACTCATCATTCCCGGATAATCCGGTCGCGTCTCGAGCAGCATGCGTTCCAGCGCGTTCACTTCCCGCGTATTGCGGGCGATAAGCTGACTCAAATCTTTCACCAGGTTTTCGTTGCGCTGCGCCGCCGGCTTCGATAGCTCGCTTAAGAGCTTTTTCTGATCCGCCTTGATCTTTTCAATCATCACTGCAACTTTATCCAGGTTTGCGAGCAACTCCTGATCGCCGCGGCTCTGCGCTTTCCGGCGGTAATCTTCGAGCAACCCTTTTGAACGGGAACGCTCAATATAACTTAGCGCCGCATGCGGGTCGTTGAGCTTTTCAAACAACAGCGCGATCATGCGATCGTATAACTCGGCGGTGCTCGCCACGAATGTTTGAATCAGCTTTTCCTGTTTGAGATCCGCGCGAATCTGTTCAACGATACTAATAGCTTTGTCGTAGTAATCCCGCGCCTGCTCATAGTTCGCCAATGTCTCGTAAATCACGCCCTGATTTGCATAAACCGAAATCAACAGCCGATTGAAGAACGCGCGCTGCGCGGCTTTTTCCGCCTGTTGAAATTTTTCCAGCGCGGCAGTATATAAGCCGCGGCTTAAATCCACGGTGCCTAAATTGTTCAAACTGATGCTCAGGGTTTCCAAAACATCGATGCGCTGGCTGATGGCTTGGGCCTCGCGATAATAATTTTCCGCCTTCTCCAGGAAGCCGAGGTGTTTGTGCACATTGCCGATGTTGATAAAGGCCTTGCCGATTCCCACCTCGTCCTGCTGCGCCTGCGCGATGGCCAGAATATTCTCGTAGTAGGCCAACGCCGGGCCGTACTCGCCTTCATCAAAAAGTAAATTGGCCAACCCCATTTGGCTGGCGGCGACGTGATCGGAATCGCGATCGGCCTGGGCCAGCTCCAGCGCTTCCCGATATAACTTTTGAGCTTCTTCTTTTTCGCCAATCTCCAGATACAACAAATTCGCCTTTTCGATTTTTGCAACGCGGACAAATTTGCTGTCCTGCGTGAGCTGCAAAACTCGATCGTAACCTGCCAGCGCTTTTTCAAATTGGTTGAATTTGCGGAACAACTCGGCCTGCTCCAGCAGTGTCTGCAGTTGCCCATCGAGATCCCGTTCTTGTAAATAAACATTATAAATCTGATTGAGGAGCGCGAACACCCGTTCAAAATTGCGCTCTTCAATATAGCACTGCGCCAATTTGTACAACACCCGCACTTCCGACTTGGCATCGATGTAGGGCCGGGCGCGCGTCAAGGCTTCCTCATATTTGCTGCGGGCTTCGCTGAATTGCCGCTCGTTGAAGTAAACATCTCCCAAACCGGTCAGGCACTGCAACATACCTTTGTGATCGTTGACTCTTTCATAAAAGCGGAACGCCGACTCATAATTCTGCCGGGCCAGCAGGAGATGATTTTGTTGATCCTCGATCTCGAAAAGCGCGAGGTAGCTGTCGGCGATTTGCACCTGGCCGTCGGCGATATTCTGCGGGTCGTTCACTTGCTGGTAATAAGCCAGCGCTTTTTGGTAAGCCGGCAAAGCCGCGCCGTAGTTTTTGAGATTGAAATGACAATTGCCGACGTTTTCAAAACAGCGCGCCGCCTCGGCCAGGTTGCCAAGCGCAACGAATGAATTTCCAGCCTCTTCGTATTTGAGCAGTGCGGACGGGTAGTGCTGGCGGTTGAACTCGATTTCCGCCAGGCCGCGCAGCGTCCTGGTCATGCCTTCGAGATCGTTTAAGTTGGTGTATAGATTTCGGGCGCGGGTAAAAAGGTTTTCCGCTTCACTTAAATTCGGAGGATCGGCATCAAGAAAAATTCTGGCCAGACCACTGTAGCCATCGGCCAAACCATCAGAGTCATGGATGGCGGTGCACAATTGAATCGCCGTCTCGAACTGCTGGCGCGCTTCTCGAAACAAATTTTGTTCGAGGAAAACATAAGCCAGCCGTAACCGACAATTCGCCGCGCCCTGGCGGTCATCCAGTTGGGTGTAAAATTCCAGAGCGCGCGAAAACTGATTGTGCGCTCTCGGCAAATCGTTGACGTTGTAATAACACAGCCCGGAATTGTAATGGCAGCGGGCCGCATCCAGTCGCTGATCGTCCAACAAATAGAGCCGCGCCGCCTCGATGAAATTGACTGAAGCTTCAGGATACTGCTGCAAATCAAAATAGGCGTGACCCAAACCGTCCAGCGCTTTGGCTAAGTCGCGGTCGCCCCCCTCCAAATTTTGTAAAAGTGCGATGGCGCGCCGGTACTCTTCGAGCGCCGGCTGCGGTTGCTGGCTTAAACGCAGCGCTTCAGCGATCTTCAATTGGCAATCGGCGCGCTCTTGCGACAACTCCGGATTCGCGGCCGCCAGCGCGGCGGCGCGGCGGAAGCTCTCGATGGCCTGGCTGCTTTGTGAGCGCTGCAATTGAATATCTCCCAAACGAATGAGCGCGGCCACCGCCTGCGAATATTGATTGGCGGCGCTAAACAATCTGGCCGCGTGTTCAAAATTCACCGCCGCCAAATCCGGCAGCTTCAGTAAATCATAGGTCTCACCCAAACGCTCGCGCGCTTGGGCTTCCTCGGGCAAATTATTTTGCTGCGCCAATTCCGCTGAAATTTGATAAGCGTCTTTGGCCATCTCGTATCGCCCAGAATTGAAATGCGCGTTTCCCAACGAAATGAGTGAGATGATTTGCGGTTTGATTTTCCCGGCCGCGGCCAGGCTGGCCGCCGCCAACTCATAATAATGGCCGGCCTGCTCCCAATTCTTCTGCTCAAAAAAGGCGTCGCCAGCATAGTGCTGGCAGTAACCGACATACTCGGGGTTGTTCAACGCCTGGTAAAAATTCAGCGCTCGCAGATAAGCGGAAATCGCTTCCGGAAAATTCTCCAAGTCATAGTAACTGTGCCCCAGGCGGTAATAACCGTTCGCCAATTGCAGCGGCTCTTGGGTGAGATTAATATAAGACAAAATAGTCTGAATTGCCTGATCGTGGTTTTCGAGGGCCTGGTAGCAGAGGGCAATTTGAATGCGACACCGCACTTGCTGCTGCGCCTGGCTAAGCGTTTTGAAGAGCGCCTCCGCAGCTTGAAAACTATTGAGCGCGGAGTCATAGTCTTCGGAGTAATAATAACACAAACCTTTGCCATAAGTGCACCGGGCTTCGCCTTCGAGATTCGTAATTTTTTTGTACAATCTGCCGGCTTGTTCAAAGGTTGACAACGCCTGCGAATAATTCTCCGCATCTAAATAGGTTTGAGCCAGCAGGCGGTGGGTTTCGGCGGCCTCTAACGGGTTGTGCACGAGGCGGTTCACAAAGAACGGCAGCGCCTGGTTAAAGGCGGCGATGGCGTCGTCATAATTTTGCAGCAAGCGATTAACCTCGCCGATCATCTTGAAACAGGTCGCCATCTGCTCGTTGTGGGCGAGCCGGCGGTACAACTCCAACGCCCTCTTGAATTCCAGCAGCGCCGGCTGGTACTGATCCTGATTATAAAAATTGACGCCGCGATTGTAAGTCGCCGCAGCCTGATTTTGCAGCGCCATGTTGGAGCTTTCTTGTTGAAAAAATGCCGCGGCTGCAAAGTTAGACGGGGCCGACAGAAATGCCGCACCCAGGCACAAACAAAAAATCAGCGGAGGTACGGTGATTCGTTCAAACATCATGCTGCGCCTTCGGTAGGTTTCGGTGTTTAACATTTTTATTTATTGAGCAAATTCTTTTTGAGATGCTGCAGAGCTTTCAGCAATTGGGGACGATCTTCGCTTTGCGATATTCGCTGCAATAGCTCGGATGCCTGATCTTTGTATTGGCCGTCAAACGTCAAAACTTGTTCAAAATGCTCGGCGGCGCGGCGCGGATCCTCTTTTAACAAATAAGTGTTGCCCAAGAACCAGTGCGCAGCTTCGACGAAATTAGAATCCCCAGAAACCAAAACGTTTTGCAAATAAACGACGGCCGAATCCGGCAACTCCGTCAACAGAAAACTCACGCCCAGGTAAAATTGTACGCCGGCGTCGTTAGGATTCAAAACACGCGACTGCGAAAGTTTCGCGACGGCTTCGGAATATTTCCCTTCGGAATAGAACGCCATGCCCTCATCGAAAAGCATTTTCCAATTTTGAGCCGCGGGGCCGCCGCGCAACAGAATCTCAAACGGCTGATATTCCGCGGGCGCCACCACCGCCAGGTCGCGATAACTTGGCGGAAGAGGCAGCCAGATAAAAAACAAAAGTAGTAAAACCGCCGCGGCTGCGAGCCCCCAGGCTGGCCGAACGCTCGGCAGCCCATTGGGCCGTTGCGCCAGAGCTCGCAAACTATCCCAAATTGTCAACGGCCTGGCGCCGCTCTCCTGGGTTAAGGCCTCTTTCAATGCCGCTCGTTCCTCACTCATCACGGCGATGACGCTGCTGAAGGAATCGTACTCCTGATAACAAAAATCACATTGCAGCAGGTGCAACTCGAACGCGGACTTTTCTGCAGGCGACAACAACTTTAGCTCGTAGCGCGCCAGCAAATTTCCGATTTTGGGATTCACGCACGTCATAATAGAATGCCTTGGCGCTGCAAGTACTCCTTTAATTTTTGGCGGCAGCGAGAAATTCGGCTGTCAATGGTGACGACCGGGGTGCCCGAAAATTCTAATATCACGTCCTCGCGCGTCCCTTCTTTCGCAAATATCAGCAGGATTTTTTTGCACACTTCGCTAAATCGTTGAATGTAGATCAAGATCTTTTTCAGCAAATCGCGGCTGTCGATTTCTTCGATCCACTGGCTGTCGTTTTCCGGTGGAGATTCGAAAGGGTTGAGGGCAGCAAAGGTTTGATCGCGGCGAAGTTTGGCGCGCATGTAGTTGCCGATGGTGTTGCGTAAAATCCGGTTGACCCAGGAAAAGAAGCCGTTGTCAAATGTTTGCGTTTTATATTTTTGCTGAATGGTGATCAAGGCATTTTGCGCGATATCCTCGGCGTCGGCTTCGCGCGTTTCGCTGTCCAGCACGTGATAATTCCTCAACAAAATACATTTTGCGAGATTGAAAAGTCTTGCGCGCAGATTGGTAAAAAGCTCGCGTTCAGCGCGGAGATCGTTGCTTTGCGCCGCGCGCAGGAGGGTATCGACGACGGCGTAATTTTCCATGACCGGTCACTTTTAGTTTTGGAGTTATTGATTAGCGGCGTCAATACTTGACCGTCACCACCTGGAAAACCCAGGTGTAGCGATAATTCTTACGAAACTCACTTTCGCCAGTGAGGGATTGCAAACCCGCAGCCGAGGCCTGGTAGCGATAGGCGCCATCGACCAGAGAAAAGGTGGTGGTGGAATAGGGCGCGATTTGAAATGTCCGAGTAACTGGGCCGGTCAAATCGAGCGCGATAAGGATATCGCTGGTATTCTTCACCACGATTTCCGGCTCAATTAGGGAAGCATCAAATTGCGCTTGAAAAATATTCGGCCCGCTCGAATCTACCGCCGACTCCGTAAATTCCGGCGCCGGCTGCAAATTGAAATCGACAAAGTAAACTTCCCGCGCCGTCAGATCGATCTCCCGCTGCTCATCCTGGTAGCCGGGGGCGTGAGCGCGCAGAATCCACTGGCGGGGATAATCGAGGCGAATTTCATACAGGCCGTTTTCACTGACCGCGGCCATTTTTTTGTCCTCGCCGGTATCTTTTGGAAAGTAATCGATCGCCGCGCCAGCCGGAATGCGGCACGAAGAGTCAGCGGTTACGATGCCGCTAACGATGGCCTGCGGCGGCTGATAAGTAATCAAATAACCGGAGAGCTTCACGATATCCCGCGTGATGTCCTGAAAAATGCTGGCTAACTCTTCGGACCGCTGGGCGCGAAAGTGCAGGCCGTGCGAACGGGCCGCCAGGTCTTGTAAAAACGGGTTGGGCTCTTGCAAGTAATCGATGGTATAAAAAACCAACTGAGGATTTTCCTTTAATTTTTCCTCAATGATCGGCCGCTTGGTTTCGCTGCCGTTATCCACACCGTCGGAGAGCACGATCACAAAACGGCTCTCGTCGCGCTGCGCCCGGTTTTCGATTAATCGGATCGCAGTATAAATTTCATCGTACAGCAACGTTTGCGGCGTGAGCTTGGTGGAAAGCTGCGCGCTAATAAAGCTACGGATGGCTGCGCGATCGGTGGTGAAATCCACCAAGCGGATTCGTTTGGGCGCGTCCGGCAGCAGTTGGTTCTGAACTTCCTCCTCGCTAAAAAAGATAGCGTTGATTTGTGCGGAGGGGCCGAGATGGTTTAATAAATTATCCAGTGTGGAAATGAGAATTGGGACTTGCTCCACCATCGAGCCGCTGTTATCAATGCACAGGGAAACGGCCACTTTTGCCTGTTCGTAGTGCAGCAGCGGCTCCACCGCCACCACCGCCAGTTTGGTTTGCTTGTGACGAATTTCAAAGTCCGCCGGTGTCAAGCCACCGATGGGAACGCCGGAATCGGTGACCACCACTTTGAGTTTGTTGACCTCAACCTGCTCATACGAAACCGTCGGATGCCGCTCATTTTTGGAAAGCACATGAACTTTGATATCGTGTTGAGAAAAAACACCAGCCGGAAAAAAAACCAGCACGAACAACCACGCTGCGCCTACCATAAACCCCTCCCATTTTTCATGCTTTTTGAACGCGTTGCTATTTTTCGCTGAGGACCTTTTGATCAAAAAAGATCACATCGGTGCGGCGATTCAAAGCGCGGCCCTCCTCGCTTTCATTATCATATTTAAAACTGATGCCCTTCCCCTCTGTCTCCACGCGGTTTTTGGGGATGGCATATTTCGTCAGATAATTTTTAATGTACTGCGCCCGCCGCCGCGACAATTCCAAATTATATTCGACGGTGCCCACGCTGTCGGTCCAGCCCACCAGCCGCACCATGCGAGTGGCGCTTTTCTCCAGCTCGCGCTGCACGAAATCGACGCAGCCGCGAAGTTGGGTTTGGGTGGCGACGTCGCTGAGGTCAAGGCGGTCGGAATTGAATTCAAACAAAAATCGGAATTCGGAAACGAACCCCTCAGCGGTCAGGCCGAGGGAGATGTCCGGCACAGTGGTTTCCATCGTCACGTCGGTCAATTCCACTGAGCCGAAGGAGTAGCCATCTTTGGTGGCGGTGATCAAAAAATCGCCGCCGAAGGGGCACTCGAAGCTGTAAAAGTCCGAAACGCCGTCGTAGATGGACTGGCCGCTGGCCAGCTCGGTGATGGTGACGCGGGCGTCGGCCAGGGGCGTGGTGCCGGAATCGAGAATGCGGCCCGCGAGCAGAACGTTTTGCGGATTCAGATTAAAGTTTACCAGGTAGAGGTCCTCCACATTGGCGTCCACGATGACGCTGTCGGGCAAATGATTGGGGGCAGCAGCGCGAACACTCCAGCGGTGGGGCACAGCGAGGTTGGCAGCGAACACTCCGCGCGTATCCACATTGAATTCGGTTTTGTAATCGGGACGCCCCAGCGGGCGGCACTCCACCGTGGCCGACGGCGGCGGTCCGCAGGAATATCTCGCCAACACCCGGCCCGTTAACTCGGCCTGTGGGATGCGGTAGGTGATCAAGTAACCATTGAGGTTGACGATATCCTGCGTGATGTTTTCGAAAATAAGCGCCAACTCTTCAGCTTTGTTCGCTTGAAAATATCGCCCGCTGGATTTGACGGCCAGATTCTGTAAAAACGGGTTGGTTTTCTGCAGGTAGTCGATGGTGTAAAAAACGATCTCAGGGTAAGCATCCGCCAGACCGCGAATGTCGTCCTCTTTGAATTGGCTGGCGTTGTCCTGGCCGTCGGAGAGAATAATCAGGAACTTTTTGGTTTGCGGATCGGTGATGTGCTCGAACATTTTGATTCCGCAAAACATCTGATCAAAAAGATAGGTTTTGGAACTCAGGGCATGGCTGGCGAGATGTTTCTCAAAGGCGTCGCGCAGGCTTTTTTTGTTTTGAGTAAAAGTATAGACCCGAATATTTTTCGGAACCTCGAAGGTTACGTTTTGCTGGCCCGGGAAGCCTTCACTGAAAAATACCCCGCCTATGCTAACCGATGGCCCCAGATGCTTCAGCAAAGCGTCGAGAGTGGATTTAAGCAGGCCGACGTAGCGGGTCATGGAGCTGCTGTTGTCGATGCACAGCACCATCGCCACGTTCGCCTTCTCCGTGTGGAGCAGCGGCTCTACTTTGTAAATCACGCCGCGGTTTAGCTCGGTGCGAATTTCAAAATCACCCATTTCGAGGCCGCCAATCATGCGGCCGGTTTCATCGGTGACAATGGCTCTGATCTTGTCTTCATCAATCGTTTCATGGGAGACGACGGGATTCTGGTATTTTTCCGAATTAACCAACAGGGTGAATTTTTGCTGCGCCGCCGCTGCCAGCGGGATCGCACAGAGCCAAATTGCCAAACCCAGGAAGTGTTTCATAGCGCTCGACCTCCTCTCACCAAATCTCCCTCTGTTACAAAAATGAGATGGTTTCTCAATTTGATACAGTTTTTACGACAAATTTCCGAGAAATAAAGTTCAGGTGTTTCATCAGTAAACAATGGCACAATTCCTGCCGATAGTTAATCGTTTTTTTAGTTCAAAGCTAATTAACAGGCGCTAAGAGAACGCCAATTACCATTTAGTAAGTAAAAATTTCATCATGGTAATTGCGCTGGCGTCCAGGGCCACTCAACACAAATGAAGGAAGGGCTATGCTGCAAACAATCGTAGGTAATGTTGTCATTGGAGGACTTATCATCTTATCACTCCTTTCACTGGTACTGCCCATGTGGGTTGAACTCCAGCGAAAAATACCCGCGCTCGCTATTATTGGAGTCCGCAAGTTTTTGGTTATTGGTATCGGAATCACCGTGGCGTTATTTTTGTTAATCAGTTTTCCAATATAATACTAAAAACAAAATCGGCTAGCGCCGCTAACAGAAGACGTCCGGCGAGGGGCGTCGGGATCCACATTTTTGCAGCGGGGCAACTCTTTGCTAAATGAGATGTTCGGCTGCAAAGAATATTCGCTCATTCCCGTGCCGTGGCAAACCGAGAGCTTGGTTTTGGTCATCGTTACCATGCTCGGAAGATAAACATCGCTTGCGAGTGCGAACGACTCGATGAGAACTCCGCTGCGGTGGAATAAAAACAACTTATTGGCGAGCACATCGGAAACGATGATATGATCGTCATCAACCACAGATATTCTACCGGGGGCGATCATGCCTTCTTCTCGCGCCCTTTCTAGACAAAGGAACTCCTTGATTTCCGAGAAATCATGATTCGAGGAATAAATGGAGTTGTTCAGCCAGTCCGCTAAAAACACCTTGCCCGGTAACACTGCCAGCCCCTCGATTCTACCTAACCCACTCAATTTATAAGTCTGTGTCGTAGCAGTTTCGACATTGTACTTAACCACGCTGTAGTTGCCGCTGTTGGCGATGAATAACTCGTTGCCAATAGCGGCGATATCGCTCGGGCTGTGCAATAGGCTCTCGTCAAAATTCGGGAGATTCTCAAGTTTCTTTCTGTCCTTGTTAAATACTCTAATTTTATTTAACGAGCGATCCACGACGTAGTAATTTTCACCGATAGCGGTCATGGCATGATAATTTCCTTCCGAGTCGCTTAGCGGCCTGCCTCCGCCATCGTAGATTCGCACGCCGGACTCCCCATTCCTGGAGGCAAGATAAAATCCCCCCTCCATATCTACCGTTAGTCCAAGAACATCCGGGGCGCTCTTGGGCGACACAATCTTGGCTTCGTCGTATTGTAGGGTGATGGTATCTTCGTTGCGCTTAAACGACGTTTCAAGAACAGCCGGGAAATACCCCTTTATCCCAACCATGATGGTGTACGGACGCAAGGCCAACGCTGGTACCCGCAGTCTGGCCTCCGTTATGGTTGTATCAATCAGAGGCCCGATGTTTTCACTGAACATAACGACTTGCTTCGCGTAACCGTCGTGCCCCAATACCAGATGGACGTTGATTTCCTGTTCCAAATCAAATTCTTTGGGTCCCAAAATAGGGCAATTCTCAGCCACGTCTAAAACCGGCATAGGCCGAAGAATTGGCAGCGAAAACACCTGCCAAAAGTGGGAGAGAAACTGACGTTCCGCTGCTCGGAAGCGGTCTAAGCTTTCATTTAAATACTCAAATCGGACATCATCATCGCCAACGATAACCGCCGGAGGAGTGGAAACCAGTGCAATGGTACATCTCTCTTTAGGGATATCTTCACAGGCTTTGGTTATTTTGGCAAACCGGGCGTCTCCCCTAGATTGTGTGTAAACTTGATTCAGTAAATTGCAGTCGGGATTATTTACATCCCGTTCCCACCCTAACTTATAACCAGCGTATGGATGGCTATTTTTTATTTTTTCAAGATCAGCTATCATTTGACTGCTCCAATCGCCTATTTTAGCATAAGCCATGGCACGGTGGTAAATCGCCTCATTCTTAACAGGAGCATCAAACTCGCCGATGACCGCGTCGCTCAACAAAGTTGTGACTTGATTATAATCGCCAAACTTGTATTCGCAGTAGGCTTTCAGCAGAGTCATTTTTTGGGGCTGATAATTTCTTCGCCGCAAGTATTCGTAGGATAGATAGGCCACGGGGTAAAGTCGATTATTCTTTTCGGCAAGCGTCAAAAGGTAGTTGGCAAAATCGAACACGCGATCATGGTTGTTTTGAAAGTTATTTCGATAGAATTGATTCACTTGATTCATAATAAACTCGTCGCCAACCAATCCTCTCACACCATCACTGCCCGAAAATCTCGATAACTCATAACCGGTTTCGCTTTTTCTTAACTCATTCTTCAGACGAGAATAAATCTCCAAAAACCAATTTCTTTGCCGATGGAATGGCATGAGCAATAAGCTGTCCGGCGAAGAATCCAGCGATCGATTATTCAGGACGGCGATTTCTCGACGATAGAAAGCCGCGGTTGCGGCCAAAGAGGGAGCGCGCCAATCCGAAATTTGGAGGTTCTGAAATGGTGGCGGAGGGGACTGGTTGTTAAGATACAGCAAATAGGATTTTAAATCATTCCAAAACATTCTTTCGCCAGCCCCACTCGCATCCCCTAAGTTTTCATCTGTCCTAAAAAAAATGAGCGCAAACGCATATTCTGTCAGCAGGTTAATCAATTCGCCCGTCATGCTGCTGAGTATCAAGTTCTCTGGACGAGGGGGAGAATCGGAGAGCGTGGCGGTTTGTAATCGAGACAGATCGTCAGCCAAGATAGCTGGCGTTTGCCAGTTGTTTTCCGTAGTGAGTTTATTGAAATTTTTTTGAGTGGAGTCAAAATCAGGTTTGGTGTTGGTTGGAATGGGCTGTCCCTGTAACAGATAAGTCAAAATCCGGTATTGGGCGCGCAGGTAGTGAGCGGCGGCGGCATAAAACTGACCCAAGTGGCTGAGATCGCCCTGCCCTTCCGGAACCCGTTCAAAATCAGCGATCGCCGATTCCAGCTTCGCTTCAGCGATTTCTCGATTCTTAAATTTTTCATAACAAAAGAGAAAATTGCAGAAGCCTTTAAGAAAATAAATATCATTGCGCAATTTTGTGGCGTGATTTTCTCTGCGAACTATTTCATCAAACTCGCGATTAGCCTCATCCAGAAAACCAACGGAATCCAAATTGGGTGAAAGCAAAAATTTTCTTAAGGTGCACCAAGCTTTCATGTATCTGGCAAAAACTTTACGCTCCGGCAATTGAATCGTATCGGCGTAGGCTTGATAAGCGTCTTCAAACTTTTGACGCGCGCGCTCCAATATCGCAGCACTATTCTGACGCAAGGCCAGAATGTAATGCAAATATCCGGAGTAATAAGGTATTGTAAAGCGCTCAATCGCTTCCCGCGGTGTGTAACTTTCTAAAGAATCAATCAACGCTTGTGCGCTGTTGGGGTTCAAGCTCTTGGGGTCACTGCGAAACTGGTTGACCGAGTCCATAACGCGGTTTTCTAAGCGCTCATAAATCGTTTGGGCATGTGCCCTCGGCGCTGGAATCAACAGGCTCGCGCCGACAATTAAAAGGAAGTTTCGCAGTCTCTTGGAAGTAATTTTCATAACTTCGTTCCAATGTTGAATGTTTCTTTAACCAGCCGGCATGGGCTGCCGACGCCATCTTGCCAATTGCGAATTCAGGGTCTGAATTTGTCTATCCACCGCTTGCGTCGTTTTGACCGCGGTAATGTTGAACCCGTTAACGGGCAGCACAAAACGCATCTTAGCCGGATCCCGGCTCACGTGGTTGAAAAAACGGTAGGCTTCCGATGGCTGCTCCGGTTGCGTTACCTGCAGGTCGTTATATTCGACTTGAATCGTACCCTTTTGATCAAGGATAATTTTCATGCTCAGCCGTTCAACAAAATCCGTAAAGCGCGGGCCGTCGCTGTTTTGCCAACGGCTGACAATATCGCTGATGTAGGTATCGACTTTCGGTTCAAGCGTGCCCCGGATAATTGGCCGGCCCACTATTCGCCCGTTTTGAATTTCTAAAGATATTTGATTGGTGTAGCCCGGCTTCCCTCCCAACTCTTTTACTTTGTTCAAATCAAATCGCGCCGGGTGCGAAGCAACCCCCAGAAAGCCGAAATAGCGAATGACGCGGCTCTGCTCGATGCTGATGCTTTGCACCCCAACTCGTTTGTGGGCGAAATAGGTATCAAGCTGAATGGGCTCCACCGTCAATGTGGATTTTCCACACTGCAGCGCCACCAGCGCCAAACCCAGCACAGGCCATCGCCAGCGGCGTGGCGTCACGATTTTCTTTCTCATAGAACCTCTACATTTTCAATGCTCATACTTTTCGACAATTTGTTCCGGCGGCGTGGGTCTAATTTTATCCTGCAGTTCTTCAAATGAGCCCACGACACAGTGTTTCTTACTAACCCCCCGGCGATCGCATCCCTGAATTACCTCGAACAATCGTTCATAAGGCACCCACTCACTGGCGCTGATGATCACTTCCCCGTTTTTGGGATAGGGAATTTGTTCGGGACGTTCAAAAAAATGCCCCGGAAAGCGCGTCCGCAATGCGCCTAAGGTGGAGATCGACCGGGCAAATTCCGGGATTCTCTCTAACACCCCCGTCATTTCCGGCCTCCCCAGCCAGGGCAGGTCGCCATCGATGGTAAAATAAAAGACGCGGTTGAACCTGTCATCCGGAAACTGGTGGAGCTGAATCAACATATCCACCCGCGCCGCATCTTCGGCGGTAATCACCTCCACCGGGAATTGCGACTCGCGCATCTCCTTGCGGGTGAGAATGGGGATGATGTTCAGCGTCACCAAAAAAAAGATCAACAGCAGAAATATCACATCGATCAGCGGCACCAACTCAATTTTTTTGGTTGCTTCGATTCGATTTGCTTTCGACATGGGTTTGACTCATCGGTTATGAAGTAATTCGTTGTTCGAGAACGCGGAACTTAAGGTGCTCGACGTCAATGTTTTGCTCGTTACAAATTTCATAGAGTTCACCGATAAACTTAACATACACTTCCTTATCCATTCGAATGTGAATTTCGCGCTCGCGTCTATTTTGAAAATAGCGTCTCACCCGTTCGCGCAACGTGTCTATAGACGGCTTATAGAGTGTAGTAAAATTATCAACCCCTCGTTTCGGCAGGTTGATGGGAAGATATTGATCCATAAGCTGCCGAATCTTCCCCGCAAGTGTGTCTGGAGCCTCCGGCCGGTAAACTTTCAATGCCTCGCGCAGATCACCGATGAATTTGGGTATGAAGTCGATGTCGGCATACTTTTCATCAAATACTAAAATCAAAAAATTATCGGGCGAAATCTGCGGGTAAATGCCGAAGGGCCTGCCCGGCAAGTTATTCGCCTGATCGATCAGAACATTTAGCTCGCCGATTTGGCTGGCATTGAGGGCGTTGCCCGGCTGCACTTGAATCAAAACCACCTCACTCAGCTCCGCGGGAGCGGTTTCCGGCGGATTGATCATCGGCAGCAGATCGAGCTTTTTCTGGGTGCCGCTGCTTCTTGCCCCACGAGTGGGTTTGTGGCTCACATCCAACCCCACCACCGTAACAAAAAAGAAAATCAGGAGCAGAAAAATTACGTCGATGAGCGGCGTCTTCTCCGGCTCCCGGCGCTCACGGCGTTCGTAAAATCTTGCTGGCATAAAAGTATTCTCTCCTCTCAACTTTTTTCATGATGAGGTCGCACGCCTTGTCCAGGGCCTTGCGAATTTCCTCAAGACGCCAAACGAAAAGATAGTAGACGCCAACGAAAAAGATGCCCACGATCAGCCCGCCAATGGTAGTGTAAAGCGCCTCGTTGATCCCGCTGGACAGCTTGTTCAGTACATTTTTGAGCTCGGTCAGATTGGTTAAAATACTAACCGTGCCGAAGGCTTTGCTAATGCCGGTCACCGTTCCCAACAAACCCAAAAACGGCGCAATCACTCCAAAATGCCAAAAATGTTCTATAGAGAAGAAGAAATCCACCGCCTTCTTCCATCTGCGCCCTGGCAAACGACTCAAGTCAATAGTTATAATTCCTCTGAGCTCCGCCGCTATGCTATCCTTAAGAGAATTCTCAATGCGTTTCAATTTGTGAGAGTCTTCATCATCAGCTATCGTCTCCGTGTTTTTCATGTCGTACATTTCTAATTTTTGGGTGAGAGCTTCCTCAACTTTGGCAATTGGCCCCTTATGGGAAGTATGATTGCGTCCATTATCAAACTCTTTCGCTGACTTTAGAATATAGCGGCTCCAGTTCTTGGGCAGGCAAAAGAGCTTAACAAAATAGAACAAGAAACAGATTAATCCAATTATGAAAACAAAAGTCAGGATGTGCGCGATGCCAAGCACGCGGCCGTAGTCAAAAAAATCCTTCACATGTTTCCACCACTCCCGTAACCATACCCATTCAAGCCCGCTCTTTGTGATGACCAACCTAAATTGTGCTTCATTATATTTTTTGCTCTCCTTATATTTTTTGCTTTCCTTGTCATTCACATACTCAGTAACATCCTGATAATTGGCTTGATTCGGAAAGAGCGCAATGTGACAACGATACACTAAACCGGGGCTGAGATTTTTTTCATAAACAAAACTGTTACCGCGTACCACGATGGGCTCGTCATTTATGGTCAAGATATATTGCAGGGTTGAATCGACGATTTCCTCGAAATAGTCCTGCCCCGGCGCTTTCCCGTAAAGATTCCAAGCTAACTTCACCGCCGGACTCGGGCGCTGGATAAAATCCACTTGTGAAAAGCTGACCAGACACGAATCCTGCGCTGGTATCTGACCGTGTAGCCCTCCCCCGAAGATAGCCCCCAAGCTGATCGCCAAAATCGGCAAAACTTTTTTGAACATATTTTGACCCTTAAGCACGATTAGTAATCTCTCCAAAATAGCGCTCAATTCTGGTGGCATCGTTATCGACCCGGTATTTGAAATAGTAGTAAAAAATGAAAGCCGGCACCGCCAACAACAAACCCACAATAGTGGTGGAGAGGGCAATGTTGATGTCACCCGCCAGCTTTTGCATCAAAAGACGGGTATCGGTTACACCTTTGATTTTGCCAAACGCCTGCGAGATGCCCCAGACGGTTCCGAACAATCCAAAGAGTGGGCTCAAGCTGCCAATCGCCCAAAGCCAGTCCAAAGGTCCGCGACGCTCTTCAACTCGGATGGCGGCGGTGCGATCCACCGCGCGATCGACCTCCTGAGACGTCCACCACTTGTTGCCATTAACCAGATGATTTTGAAGTCCGGACTCGAAAATCTCAAACAACGGGTAGTTCTCTTTCTGCTGTTTGCAGATCTCAAGGGCCCCAATGATATGCGGCTTTCCACCGTTATCCCAATCGTCCCCATTCTGGCTGTTGTGAATGGCTTTAATCCACAGTTCTTCGATTTGCTTGGCCGGTTCGCTCTCAAATCCATTACGCTTCGCTTTTTTTCGGCTCCAAAAAAGCAACCCACCGGATTGCCCCTTGATCGTTGGTTCCCAGGGCCGGAAAACTTTTTTCCAAGACCAAACTAACGTTCCCACCAGGCCTAAAAACAAAATCGTAAAAACAACCTGGAAAAACGGACCGAGCTTCCCCCAAACACCACCAAGAAATACGTATCCCTTTTTTTCATAAGCTTCGATGACCTTGGGTGGCGCGCCGGCCAAATAAACATTGTCATAAAATCCCTCCTGCGCCACCAGTCCCAGCACCTGGGGTTTTTCCAATCCAATGGTGAGGCCTTCCGCCAAAGCCAGGCTTTTCAAATCAACGGAAATGCTGGCGATTTTACCCTCAGTTTCCGCTTCTCCTTCGCTGGGGACCGCCACGGTGACATACATCGGGCCGCTCGCCCCGGGAGTAAATTTCCACGAGCTCATGATATTCACCAGCGCCTCAGCAAAGGCCTCCTTGCCGCGGCGGGCCGCATCCTCTTCGACCTGAGGCAACCCTGCGACATTGCCCGAGCCATCCAGGGTGAGCTTGATGGTGGCCGTGCCGAAGTGAAACTGCTCGGTCAACACGTACAAATTGATGACTTTCGTATCGATCCCCCTGATTAATTGAAAGACCTGCCCCTCTTCTGATTGAGCCAGCGCATGGAAGCTGGCGCCGATGGTAACAAGAAGAGTAAGGACCACAACAGCGCTTGCTAATTTCATATACCCTCTCCTCGATTTCCCTAATTGTGAAGTTATGAATTCTACATCGAAACACACTGAACACATGTCGTCAGGATTCGGTATTTTTCAGTGTGCTTCAATGTTTATTTTTGAATTGGTTAATTTGACGCAACCCTTAAGCTCGACTCCGAAATCGCTTGATTCGATAAAAATAGAGCGCGATAGCGTTCCCATAATTTTTCAAATATTTGTCTGGTGGCGGCAACGTCATCCTTCGCATCGTTCAGTTCCCTCAGCTTGCTTGCAATAACCCGCCCTAGATCCGAGTGTGGGAGCTCAAATACAATGGGTAAAAATAAATTTCGGATAGAATCGGCTTTGGCATCAAGTAAGGCGCGGGAGGCTTGTACTGCCTTCACGAACATGATATCATCCGCCAAAATACCATCACATAGGAACGGAAATGGCTCATACTGATTTTGGTTAAGAAAAACTTCCCGGCGATTACTAGTGAGTAAATCAACCACCGGCTCGGCGTTGCCCGTATAAACCGCTTCAGTTAGTTTCAGGAAATTTTTTTCATACGCGTTTTCAGTATTGTATCTCTGTATATCCCTCGGCTCTTTGCTGGCGTAGGCTATAAAAAAGTTTCGCCTCTGCTCGTTCTCAGCAAACCTGGCATTCGAAATCAGTGAATCTTTGCCGGTGACAATATTAACAACCCTCCGATTTTCTCCGGCCCACAGCAATCCTTTTAGGTAAAGTTGCAATTTATCGAAGTAACCGGGCTTGTTGAGATCCGCCTCGCGATCGCGAAACTTATCAAGAAAATCTTGGACCAATTCTTGGTTTACTTTTATGTCGCAAGCGATCGCCGGGGCCTCAATGTCGCATAACCCGCCCATAAAATCGCAGAGGCGATCGCGCACAAACCTATCGTCTTTTTCTTTGGCGATTTGGTGCAGCTTGTCGGCAATTATTTCCTTGTAAGCCACGTCAAAACCGTCTCCCTCTTTCACGACGCGATCATCAAACGGATAATAGGAAAGCAGCGACCAGAGTTGGGATTCAGGGATGCCAGTTGGGTCGCGCTTCTGCACTCGGCGCACGTTGCGCAACCAGTCCGTAAGCCGCAGCGTGACATAAAACTGGTTGGCGCTGCCCAGCACCGGATGATCAATCAAGCTGAAATCGACATCGATTCCCATGGGAAAGCCAGATTCGGCGTCGGTTTGCACACCAAGGCCCCAGTTAAATTTATTTTCAAAATCTTCGCGGCCAAAACGGTAGCCGGCGCGACCGCTAAGAATCGCCAGGTTCCCCAAGCGCCATCTCACTTCGCCGCCCAGCCGGTGCTCGGCTTTGCGGCCCTCGACTTTTTCCAATTCGTAAGCAGGGAATTGGATTTTGATGGGCAGCTTCGCCAGGGGGTCGGCGCCGATAATCAGCCAGTCGAGGATGTCCTCAAACGCCGTGTTGCTGATGCCGAAGTTGAACGAGTTGCCGTAATCTCGAGACTCGTTGCCCATCTTCAACGACCCCAACCAGCGATAATTGACGCCGAAGCGCCAGGGCATGATGTATTTCAAAGGCAACAGCCCTATTAAGGTCGCCCGGCCCGGAAAAATGGGCTGATACAGGAGTCCCGCATTAAAGCCCCAGCCGCCGCCACTTTCTCCCTGAATATCTTGTCGGAAATAGATCGGCGCGAACCCAAAATTGAGGTTGCCGCGCTTGCCCACCAGATTGACGGCATACGAACCGCTCAACGCGAACTCATTGATGTTGAACGAGCCCTCCGATTGATCGAAACGATCTACCAGCTCGAAACCCTCGTTTTTTAACAGAACGAAGCCCAACCCAAAGGTATGACGAATTTTTGATTGCTCTGAAAAAAACAACGGAGTAGCCAGACCCGTGAAAAAATATTGCGTATCAAAATACAGTTGCGACTGCATGGCCCCGACATAAAGTTGATTAAGCTGAGCCAATCCGGCAGGGTTCCAATAGATGGCGCTCACGTCATCCGCAATGCCGGTGAAAATACGGCCTTTGGCCAGCGCCTTCGCGCCCACGCCGTAGCGGAGGAATTCGCCGGCGGTGCCGCCGGTTTGGGCATGTGAAAAGGCAGCAATGATTGTTAGATAAAAAACTACCGCGGTGAGATTAAGCACTCTTTGATACATTCAACTTATTCCTACTTTAAAGGAAATTTCAATGCGAAGAGTATATTATGTTTAAAAACATTATCGAAATCACGACTATAATGTAGTATTAGTGAACGAAGAGTAAAAAATTGAATTTTCTTTTTCAAAGCGTATTCAACCCCGAGGCGTCCCATCCGAATTGGCTTAAAATGATAGCGATTTTCGATATCAACAAAAGAAATCCATTTATAACCGACCTGGAAATCCAACATCAACTTTCCATTATCAATTTTTGATTCTGATTTGCCTAATCCTCTCCGTCCTCCTATTAATATTTCAAGAGAACCATTAACTTTATTTTGTAAATTAGCGCCATGATTAATGAAAAAACCGCTGAAATAAAAATTAAACCGGTTTGAAAGGCTATAAATTGGATTAAAAGTAAGACCAAAACCGAATGTCCCAGCAACCCAAGAAATTTTCGTCCGCAAATTAAATCTCGAACCCCCAATCTTTTCAAAATTCAGGATCGAACTAATGAGATAAAAGTCTTTAAAGTTATTTTTAGGTTTACTTACATTAAAAACAAACTCCTTTTTGGGCTGTTTCAGATTAATTTCAGTAAGCAAATCCGTATTGAAAGTTGTTGATTCCTTCTTTGGCATTGTAATAGGTTCAGCAGGAATAATTCTTTGGGCAAACTTAAGAACCTTTCCTCCGAAAATAGTCGGACGAATTTTAATCTTACCTACTTTATACTTTTTATCCATTAATTTTTTGTTGTAATCAAAGTTTAGCTTTATCTCTTTAGAAAAAATCGTTGAACATGGCTGTAGTAACTCATGCTCAATGATCTTTTTTTCTATATGCAAATCCTCGTTGAAATAGGTCACATCAAGATGATTCTCAATAGGAAAATCTATATTAAAAGAGGCCTTGCCATTTATTATAGACTGATTCCCAAGATCGTTTTCATTAAACCCAAAATGCCGTGATTTTAAAAATCCAGATACGGGTTTTCCATTTACGTCAAGAAGGGTTAGATTAAACTTCAAAGTTTTTCTACTATTGATAACCTCATTCTCTGTAATTCTGATAGTTCTATTTTGAATAGGTTTTATAATTGGTTTATAATGTTCGCCTAATATAACCCAAGCACGCAGCTTATCCCTTTTTTCGAAATTCGGGTTAATATCAAAATTTGATACTAAATAGTCACCTTCTATCCTAAATTCAGAAAAGAGTATCAGCTTAGAAGTGTCAAATTCTACTATGTATAATTCAGGATTAAATCGTGATTCAGCAAACTTTCTAGCTAGCTCCAATCTTATCGACATCTTCGTAGGAGTAAATATTTGATCATTCACAACGGTTGTTTTACGGACTAATTTTTCTAACTGGACATTAGTCGTTTGACTAACTCGAACTTCCCTAATTTCATATCCAAGTTTGTAGAGAAGATACTTTTGTGAACCATTTAAAGTCGAGAATGTCCCATCGTTGTTGCTTGTACTTTTGCAGCCACTTTCAGTTAAAATAAGAACGTCTGAAAGAGCATTATTATCACGATCAGAAACCGTGCCTCTAAAATCTTGCGCGTTTAACTGAGAATGCATTAATATTACAAAAGATAGAAAAAACAAAAAATGGGTCGTCATCCTTGATTCGTTTCGGGCAATTTAAGTCCTAATTTTTCGACTTCATCTTTGTATTCTGAGCGAATTTTCCCCTTATCCTTAACCCTATCCCAATTATCACATATATTTTTTTTAACACCGTCGAGCACTTCCTCAGAAATTTGTCGATCTGTGGACATCCTTAGTGCTTTAAAACAAAAGCTTATTCCCTCATCAACATTACCACTTGCGATCAAACTAAGGCCTTTGTAATAAGTAGCATTAAAATCATTGGGTTCGAGAACTAAACACCTTTCTAATTTTGAAAATACCGGAATCCAATCATCATCCTTAATGTTCTGTTTGTTTGGTATCTTTAGTATATTATTAAACAATTTGATTGCCTGATTCCAGGAAAGATCATAATTGTCCGGATTCTCAGAGATAGTGATTCCTTTTTCTTTAATTAGAGAATCAGGCATGATAGCGTGTATGTAAACTTCAAGCTTTTCCTTCATTTTTTTCAAACGTAATTTTTCTATTTCCTTTGATGCTGAATCAAGTTCTGTGGCCATATCCAAAATCACGGACTCCAAAAAATCATAAAGAAATTCCCGCTTGATCTCGACAAAAAAGTCATTTCCAAGATTTTGATTTTTCTTGAAATAAACCTCCATCAACATGTACAAAATCCAAATTTCTAATTCTTTAAAATCCTTTTCATGGGTGACTATTGGCTCGTATTGTGAGATGCCATGTTGTATCTGAGCCTTTGGATCTAAAATCCTTAATCGATGATATGGGCGAAAGGTCATGAGCGGATAGATTATTTTTTCTTGTCCCGTAGCAATGAAACTAAATCCCCAAATTAAAGCGGTTACATCCGTTTGATCCAAAAACTGATTTGCTTCAGATTGATTTCTGATAATTTTTTTTGTACGAGAAATCTTTATTCCTTTCTGTATTTTACTTTCTGCAAAACCAAACTCCACAAGCAATCTCTGTAAGTTTGCATTAATAAAATCATTTACATTAATTACTTCCGGGAACGCAATCCCCTCGCTACTAAGGGTAATTGGCAATTCAACTAAACTCTGAAATTGTGCGATTACAATATCTGCTGTTCTTAGCGATTCTGGAATTTCATCATATGTGGCAACAACCTCTATAAACAATAAGGATATTGCACCGGAAATGATAATTGCTATCTTTATTTTATACTTGTTTTTTCGTTTGAACCTATATCCTACTAAGAAATAAAAAAAACAACAGAGGCTAATTATACTGCCCAAAACTAAAAGCTGAACAGATGGTAAATCAATTTGTGCGAATCGCGAATGAAATTCTATTCCTTTTAAAAAATAGTAAACTAAAATGGCAACTATGATTACAACGAAAATTCCTACTACTTGAATAAATCTATAAACTGTTATAAATTTATAACTAGAAAAGCTTGTTGGGATGTTCTCAAATTCTATTTGGGGCGTGGTGTTATACTGTTTATTTTTGAGAATCTGATGAATTTCTTCAAGCCTTTCTATGATTACCTGGTTATTGTTCTTCTTAGATGTCATAGAACCTAACGTTTATCATTTCTAACCTCTCTCACCACCTCACCGCGATCTTCCGCATCTCCTTCCGACCGCCCAACTCCAGAACCGCAATGTAGCCGCCGTTGGCTACTTTTTGGCCGCGGTCGTTTCTGCCATCCCAGGGACAGGCGTTCTCACCTTCGTTGGCAGGGGGATTGGTGAACGTTTTCACTAAATTGCCAAACACGTCAAAAATCCGCAGTGCAACTCGCCCACCATTGCTGGCTAGGGCGTTTGCCGTCGTGCTGTTCAAGGTGTAAGTAATGGTGGTGAGCGACTCCCCCTCCCCAAAGGGATTGGGATAGTTCCGCAACGCAATTTCTGAGCGATTCAATGAGTCTCGGTCTTGCCCGTAGAGAGAGAAAAATCCCGTCACATCAGAAATGCTGTCGGCGCACACTGATTGCCCCATCAAACTCCAGTTGCGGGAGTTGCCTGCGGGCATGCAATGCCCCTCAATTTCCCGGTAAATGCGCAGACTGCCAGGGCTGAGGTTACTGGCGGAGTCGTAGTGCAAACAAAGTGCGCCGGGGATATCGCTAACTGTATTTCCATCAAGGCGTTGTGCGCGCGCAGTAATCGCTACGCCCGAATCGGAAAGGGGACGGTAGCCATCGCGCGATTCGCATTCGCGGGGCGCCGGCTCGAAAATGAACACCACGTTCTGCTTGGGTTGGCCGGGTTCATCCACCCGCAGCGTCAGATCCGGCTTTAAAATGGCGCCGCCTTTGCCCGCTTCCATGAAAGTATAAAAGCTAAATGTGTGGGGACTCGCGGGCACAGCCTGGCAGGTTGGGTCAAAACTGCGAACGGAGTCGATTCGAATTTCATAGAAAGCGGTGGAGTCTACCCGCTCGGGAATGATTATCAACCGAACCGTGGAATCAGCCCCAGACGGATTGGTTGCAAACGGGACCGGCGCATCATTGGCGTATCGGTTGATGAGACTCACGGCGCTGCCCCAATTATTTACTGGCCGAACCAATCGATCAAATTCAATAATAATGGATGCCACGTCATCGGCCAACATGAAGGTGTCGCGTGGAGGAGACACAAATTCAATTTGCGGGGTGGCCTGCACCACCGTTCCAATTGGCGGCGAATCGTTCTGCTGGTTGCCGCAGCAATCGCTGGCGCGGGTGAAGAACCGGTAGCGGCCATCTCTTTCAGCTTGAAAATCGAATTCCCCGCTGACCGAATTTTTTGCGCAGGAAAACGTCAACGTATCGCGTGGCGTCGCTGGCTCATCCTCGTACTGGCAATAAAGAATCACGCTATTCAGGCCGCTTTTATATCCATCTTTTTCAAGATCTTCGGCGGTGAAAGGAATCTTAAAACAGAGCGACGTTTGTTCTTCGTCTATCACTTGCACGGAGGACGTCGGCGCCTGCGTATCGACGTGCAGGGTATAAAGGGGCGGTGAGGTGGCGTTGGGGATATCTTCGTTGCCATCACGACCGAGGCGTTGGTCCGGCGCCCAGGCGGTGTCTTTGGCGCCGACGTAGAATTCGTAGTAGCCGTCGTTTTGCGCATCGAAGAGGATGCTGTCCACTACGACGGGTTGCGTTTCGTCAATTTTCTTGGTGGCGAAGCGAATCCACTCGGTGCCGGGTGTGTTGCGATAGTAGAGGGTAACAGAGTCCACGGCACCGGAGATCGGATCCTGCGCTTCGAATGGTATAAAAAATGAATTTCGATTTATACAGTCGGGAAGCTCTCCGTGCTGCCTGACGGATGGCGGCGTGGCGTCTTGTTTACTACAGACTACTTCTGTGAAGGGGCTGCAATAACTTATAGTAGAATCACCTGGAACACATGGGTCCTGTTCACAAACATCGATAATCAATCTGGCGCGGTAGCAATACTCAGCACCTTCATTAAAAATTATCTCAACTCTTACGGGGATTGGTTCACGTGGCCAATTTGTAATTGGCACTAAGATCGGCGGCTTTAAGGTATCGCCTTCTGTAATAACTTGAACCAAAAGGGTAATGCTTTTAATCTCACTATCGTTGAATGGAATGGTCTCCCGGGGCGGCAACTCTACTAAAACTATATTTTGAGCCAATCCACTCGTATATGATGGCTCCCACCATATACTATCTAAAGCAGATATTTCCCCGATACACGTCTGCGAGAATAACGCAGATGTGAAGTATAATAACATACCACAAGCTGCAATTTTGATCACTCTCTAAACCTCCGAACAGATCACTTAAGCAGGATCATTCTGTTTATTGCGATATAGCTACCGGCTGTTATGCGATAAATGTAAAGGCCGCTATTAACGGGCAAACCCTCTTCACTACTAGCGTCCCAAATTATTTTGTAATTTCCAGGCAAAACGTGTGTATTTAATAAGGTCTTTACAAGTTGCCCTTTGATATTGAAAACTTCTAAAACCACATTCACTCCCCCCAACTCAAAGTCAGGAACTGAAAACTCGATCGTAGTGAATGGGTTAAATGGATTCGGATAATTTTGTTTTAAACTATATTCTGTGGGCAAAAGGGGCAGCGGCTGCAAATCAGAAACGACCCCAGAGCCATCAATATTGCAACTAAATACATTAGAAGGCAAACTTTCTATCGAGTCAACACGCGCTTGAACTTGGAAATAAACAGTCCTTAGTTTTATGTTTCGGATAACGTGGCAGGTAGCGTCAATCCAATCCGAACATATTGTTATGCTATCTTCTCTGGCTGCATCACAAAAACCGAATCTCTCGGGGTGGCTGGAAACTTCGATTCGATATTGAATCTTTTTATTGGTCAAATTAATTTTACTCTCTGACCAGCAAAAAGTAGAATCATCCTGGCACCACACACTATCCGGTGGACTCAGCAAAACGTCAACGCTGCATGCTTCGGCGTTTTGTTGAGCGTTTCCAAGCCGGTCCGTTGCAAACACCTGCCACCGATAATCTAATATTTTATTAAAATCCAGTCCTTTATCTGTAAATTGATAAATCGGCCGATTGTCGTCGTCTATTTTTTTGATTGGATTCCCATCTCGAAAAACCTCATAAAATGCCGTAAGAGCACAGGCATCGATGGCAGCCCGCCATTGGATAGTTACGTTTACGACGTTGCTGCCTACATCAGGGGGTTCCACCTGCACAACATCACAATGAACCGCCGGCGGCGGCACATCATCAAAACGGCCGCACCTGAGACCGAAATACACGGTTGAGGTAGGTGAAATGTGCCCAAACTGATCCTTCGCGCGAATGCTGGCGCAGAGCAACTTGTTCTCCGGCGCAGAATAATCCTGACCAAGCGTGAAAGTGTGTTCGGTAGCAGATGCCGGCAACCAGGGCCCGAACTCCCCGCCGCCGAGAGAAATTTGCACGCTATCGGCGCCGCGGCGGTTGGCGCTTGGAGTTTCGTCGGCATTCAGCCAGCCCCACTCAACGGTTACAGTGTTTCGAAAACAAGCGGGGTTGAAACTGAAAATATCCGGAGTAAATACCCACTTAGGTTTGAAATTAAATGGAATGCTATCGTTACCCGTTGAGCGCCGGCCGAATTCGTCCATGGCGCTCACGGTGGCAATATATTCCTCAAGGGTATCCAGTCCGCAAATTTCGATTGTGCTATCCTGGGGAGGCAGCAAAATCGGTGTTCCATTATTCAGAATCGTAACTTCAAACGAAACGATACTAAGGCCTTGGGAATCGTACTCCCATGATAAAAAGACACATCCGGTTACTGAATCCAACGGAACAGGCAGGGGCTGCACCCGCAGATTGTCAACGGGTGGCAGGCCCACTTTGAACGGCACGCGACAGGGCTCCGAAAAGAACGATTCGAGTGTATCTGCACAGGCCTGGCCAAGCGTGCCTGGCAACGTTTCCCGAACACGAATAAAATAAACTCCACCCTGGGAGGGAGAATATGCGTACCTCGTCTTTCCCCTAGGCACTTCAAAGGTTTGGCACTCGGTGGGCACGCCATCGACCTCACGGCATATTTCGATGAAACTGTCAAAAACATCGGCGCCGGGCCTCACTCGCGGCGGGCGATTCCAAAATACTATAATGGAATCGCTTGTCGTATCACACTTGACAATCGTCGGCTTCGTCTTCGGATATTGCGAGGTGTCTTTGGGGGACGAAATATTCCCAAAGCAATCTACCGCGCGCACTTCAAAACCATAACACTGATAAGTAAAAGCCATATTGTCTTCAAAATCATAATTGAAGTGACTGACGGGACTCTCAAACGTTTTAACCTCCGCCGGCTGATCTTCCGGCCACACCCGAATTTGATATTCCGAAATATTGTTGGAATCGGGATGCGTCCAGTCAACCAATATATTTCCGCTGCCGGACGAATCTTGCACGGCCCTCAAATTTTCAACTGGGTCAGTGGGTTGTTTTCTTTTATTAATCATGAAAATCGAACAAGTAGAAGTCCCTTCATTAAATTCAGCCACGGCGCTGATTTTGTAGGCGCCATCGCGGCCGGGGATGGGAACGGGAACTCGTTCAGCATCCGGCGGAACGGTAAATTGTCCTTTTTTGCCATCCGGGTCAGTGGTTTCAAATCGATACAGAAGCACGCTGTCGCGATTATGAATAATTTTAACATCGATGGTATCTCGGTTTGTACCGACGATGCCGGCACAATTTTTAAACTGGGTGGAGTCCGCAATTTCCAGCTTCGGGCCAACCAGCGCCCGCACGGTTCGTTCCTGATCCGATTGCGCGATTTCCCGAAGATGGCCGACGTTGTCGCGGGTGGCAATTTTGTAGCTCACCAGCATGTTGTCGTCAAAATTGCTCAACGGATCGCCATAAAAGGGCGAGTCGCCGGGCGTTGAATTGATTGGGTGAAACTCGGTCTCGCCCTCCTTTTTTCGATGTATGTCGTAATCCTTCACGCCGCTCGCTGAATCCACAGCCGCGAGCCACGATAACTCAATCGCGCCTTTTTCACAATCATTTACTTGAACCTTAGCGGTCGCCTGCAGGCCGCCAATATCGCCGGGCAATGCGGCGTCTTGAATCGCCGAGACCGTATCCGACCAGGCGCTGAGATTTCCATGCACGTCTTTCGCGCGTACTCGGTAGAAAAACTCGGCGCCATTAACTGAAAAGTTAGTCGGGCCCAGCTCAAATTTAAAACAAAGGGTCGTGGCTGATATCCACGGGCTTCGGAGTACTGTATTTTGCGCGCTGTCAAAGTTTTTCACTTTGCGCGCCGCTTCAAACATCAGTGAATCGCTGCGGCGAAAATCCATACAACTCTGATCATCGCGCGGGTCCTGTACGCAAACCGTGTTCGAAAGATCGCGCCCGTATTTTTGGCCGGTGGTAGAATCTTCGTAAACGAACCAATCGACGATCTGCGGGCGGCAGCGGCCCTTTAAGTCGATGATGATATCAGGAGATCTTTCCCCATCCGCTAAGTTGCCGGTGGCGTCCACGGCGTTGACTTTGTAGTAAATGGTCGTGCTGTCCACGCCGATGGGATCGGTGAACCGAATCAGCCCATTCGCGGCGTACGGATATTTTTCGAGGTTGACCGGCTCGACAAAAACCACATACATCTTGGGATCGAGGTTTTCGTTGCTGGCGGCGCCGCTGGCAAAATTTCCGCCCAACGTCACTTCGCCGCTGAGCAAAGTTTTGCTGCGGAAAACCCGAAACCGGCTATCGCTCACCCGCAAGTCCACCGTTTGACTGCTCCAATTGGCGTCGAAATTGGTTTGTAACCAGGTGGGACGTGGGACGATGTTGTTGTCCATCGCCACATAGACGTAGGCGGTGTCATCCAGCCGCAGAGTAAGAAAGTCGTCGGATTCGTTCCAGCGATCCTGATTCCACGTTTGCAGCATCGCGGCCTGGGCGAGTTCGGGGGGAAGAGTACTGATTTTTGTGGACGCGTCGTCGCGGTAGAGTAAGGTGTCTTTTGCAGGTTTAACTGGCACATAACTCGCCGGCGAAACCGCCGACATGGGGAAAAACGTCAAAGTGAAACTCGTATCCTTTACCGCCGCTGTGTTTTTTCTAACCACGCGCTCGATGACGTAGCGCTCAATATAGCTCAGCCGATCTTGCAGCGCATCGCTAAATGGCCAGCGCAGGGTGACGTGGCCGCGGGCATCAACCGAAAAATCGTGAATGCGCACGATCGGCGGCGCCTCATTGTCTTGCGTTACTAAAACCGGATTGGACTCGACGGTGAAACCGCTGCCCGTCGCCTGCACCCAATATTTGTAGGTGCGGGCGTGTTGCAGGCCTTCCACGAGTTTGCAGTTTTCGGGATCAGTTACCAGAAACGATAAGGTGGCGCCGTTGGTCGAATCCATCCGAAAAAGCTCGTGCGCGCCGTTCCCGCAGCCAAGCCAACAGATTTCGTTGAAGCTGTCGCGACTAAAGGACGGCTTCGGAACGATTTTGGGGATAACCTCGACGTCTATCTTTCGATTCTCTTCTCCTAATAATTCGCCGTTGCTTGAAACCAGCTTGGCATCGAGCTCAAGATGAAAGCGCCCGCACTGGGCGTTGTCTGGCCGCAAAATTAGTTTCTGCTCAAACGTGCAATTGCCGCTGCAATGAATGCTCTGATCCTGCCATCCCGGCGCTAAAAACCTATCTCCCTTCAGGCGCAGGCTCAATACACCGCTGGCCCTCCCCACCACACGCACCTGAATGCTGACCGACTCTTCAACCGGGATGATTACGCTGGGCTTGACGTTGCGATTGAGAATGATTTGGACGGGTTTGACGCTCTGCCCGAATGATGGCGCACCAATTTGAAGGGCGAAGCTAATTATGCCGAGCCGCAGAACGTCTCGCACGATTTTTTTTGCCAATGGACTACCCTCTCTTTCCCCCGCGCGGTAAAATAGCTAAAACCACACGCCTGGTTCAGTGAAGAAAAGTCAATCGCAGAAAATCAGCTTGAGTAGCGCAAAGATGCGAACGTTCCCCTTGATTCTATTCCCCGGACAGCCGTTAAATAAAACCAAGGAAGCAGCGCAAATGAAGAATTGAAATTAGGAGACTGGAAATTTTAACGCGCGTGTGAAGGTGAGTTTCCCCGAGTCAACAAACACAAAAGTATAATAATGAATTAAAACTATCTTGTCAAGCAAAAATTGTGAACTTACTTAAATAATTCTTAATGATATTTTATTTTCCGATGTATTCAAAAACCTGGCCGCGAAATTTTTGCGAGCGATTGACCACTCGAATTTTGAACCGATCACCATCGCGGACGACCGCAAACGCATAAAACGACCCCTGGGGAAATTGCTCGTTGGGCGACAGCGCGGTGCCCAAATAATCGCCGCGCAAATTGCAGAGATGAATGCCATTTTGATCGGCCATGAACAAGTAGGTTTCCCGGAAAAACCGTTCGCCTCCAATCATAACTCCTTCGTGATCTTCGAGAATCGCGACCCGGGTCGGAAACATCAGTTTGATAGGTTGGCCGACGTCGCCGGCGGCGTTGCTGCCAAAACCGCCAATCACCTCCTGCTGGCGCCCACTGCTATCAAAAATCACAATGCGATGATTCCCCCAGTCGGCGATGAACACATTTCCTTTGGAATCGATGGCGATGCCTTCCGGACTTTTCAGCGAATCGTTTTGAGCCATCAAAAACGTACCGGCGCGGCTCGCCCGTTCATTTTGTGAATAAACCCAGATGTTGTTCTCTTCGGCATTGACGGCGAGAAAACGCGCCCCGTGCCGGTCCAGCGCCACGTCCCGCAGCTCGTAGTAACGGCTGAAATCCCGCAGCAACTCCGATTCGGCCGCCACCCTGAAGTTGCTCAAAATATAATTGCGGTCCCAGCGCTGCGACATGGCGTGCTCAGAATTTTCCACCTGCCTTAACATTCTGGCGGTTGTCGCATCGATCTTTTTGGTTAAAACCACCGAGTGCTTATTCTCGCCGGGTTTGGAAAACGGTAACCGCCGGCGATACTCGTAGCACCCCGGGTGGCGCACCACCAGCTCGTGTTCGGAATTCAGGGGGAGGCCGTCGCGCCAAAAAACGCCGCCGCGGCTTGGCAAAAGCTCGCCAGCGAGCCACGCCTCAGCCGGGCCAGCGATATTTTCAGGAAGAAGGACAACTAATTTTAGCTGCGCGGTCAACGGCGCCCGCACTTCATCGATTAAAAATAGATTGGCGAAAATATTTTCCGCTGCAAAAAGTGAATGCTTGAGAACATATTTCGAAGGATAAATTTCTTTGTGCGGCAGGCCAAATTTCGCGAGCATGTCGTTGCTTTCGCGGGTGAGCTGCTGTTTGAGAAAATCCTCGTCCGCCAGTCGCTCGAAAATAAGCTCGTTCTCTTTGAGCGGCAATAATTCAATTTGCCCAAAGTCGATGCCAGCGAGTGCCGCAAGATCGCCGCTGTCATCTGAAGAGGCGATGCCGGCGAGGGCGTTGGCATACCAATACTCGCTGAAGTTGTCGCGGGAGTCCTTAAGTTTCGCGACGATGGCTTGGTAGCATTCGCGCGCAGCGCGGCCTTCGCCCGTGGCGCGGAACATTTCCGCCACATAAAACAGCGCCCGCAAATTTCGCTTCTGATTGATGAGCGGCTTAAACAGCGCGCGCGCTTCGTCGAATTCCTCGGCGTAAAACAAGCAGACGCCCCGCACGTAATCGGCCTCGTCCTTGAATTCAAAATTATCGCTGACGCCGTTGAGCAGCGCCGCCGCCGCTTTGTATTTTTCAATTTTCTGATGCGGCTGCGCTTGGATTTCCGCCTCCAAAGTTTTGAGAATGCCTTTGAAAAAAAGCGTGGCGTCGCGGCGCCGCGTTTGTGTCATTTCAAACATCGGGCTCAACAACGGGATATATTTTTCACGCTCGGGACCGATGTTCAACGCCACCCGCGAGAGCACGAAGCGGATCGCATCTAACGCTTGCGCCAGCTTTTCATCTTCCGTCCCCGTTAACACCCGCGCCCACAATTCCGACGCGTCATCGGTGAGCGCCAGGTGAATCAACAATTTTAAGCGATCGGCGCTGGGGCGCAGCGACAAACTGCGCGGTGAAAAACTGTTGACCTGATGAGCCAGCTTTTGAAATTCGACCTCGTTGCCGGATTTGAAGAACTTCTCAAAATCCAATAAAAAGTTTTTGATCTGCGCGTCTTCGAACAGCACCCGGCTGCGGAGGCTGGGAGCGCCCCGCTGCGACATGGCATCAATGAAATTGGCAAAATGGCGCCGGCTCGGCTCGAGTTCGCCCTCAATCATAAAAATATTTGCCATCCAGTAATCGGCTTCCGCAATCGCGGCGGACGAATCGTACCAGCTGAGCGCGCGCTCGTTGGAATTGGTTTCATCGTTTGCCGGCAAACACTGATAAACGCCGGCCAAACGGAAACGGCCCTCGGCGAGGAGATCGGCGCCGCGCAGCTTTTCCAGCGCCGCCACAAATTCATTTTTGCTGGCCTCGGTCCGCATGAAAAAATGCAGGTTGAATTGCTTCATCATGTTCAAGTAGGGCGCGATCGCCTGCAACAGCGGCGGCGTGGTCGAAGAGAAAAAGCCGTCGTAATGCAGATTATTAAAATAAGCCAGCGCGGTTTGTTGAGCATCCGATTTCTTTTGGGGATCGCTGATCGCCGCGAAGTATTCCGCGGGCGCCATTTGATACAACTTGCCGGCGTAATAGTCCAGCATCTCGCGCCGAATGGAAGCGGCCGCCTTCAGCTCGGGCAAATTGTGAGGAGCAGAAGACGAGGACGAGAAATCGACGATGCGTATCAACCCCTGCCGGCCGGCCCACAGCAACTCGAGCGCGCCGTTCGCGTCGCCGCCAGCCGCGCCCCGATCCGCGATCAAATATAATCGCAAAATACTTTCGCGAACTCGGCATTCGGCGGCCATAAAAAACGAAAACAGCTTGAGGGAATCCGCGGCCTCCGGCAACACAGCCGAAAATTCCTGGCCGGCGCGCTTTAAAAGATCAACGGGGTGTTCATTCAGCTCCGCCAGCCGATAAGAGCTCCACGCTAATTTGTAGCGCGCCCAGTGAAAATATTCGTTGAAGTTGGATTCCAAATAGGCGCTGGTTCGGGCGTGTGAAAACTCATTCCAGGCCGCTGCGAAAAAAGCCTGGCTGCGATCGCGATCGCTTTCGGCCAGCGCTTTGTTGTAATAACTCTCCCCCAAAAAATAGTGCGCCAGCCCGGCCTCCTCGGGATGCGACCGAATGAATTGCGGCGCGACCACTTGGATGATCGAGTCGTACTGGGCGCGATTGTACAAATTGATTAGAGCGAGATAATCCTGAGAATAAATTTCCGCACTCAAAGCGAAAGCGAACATCACCGCAGCGATTCGGTTGGCCATAGTGTTATTTGATGATCATCACGTTATTTTTCTTGAGGCCTTCGCAATAGTAGAGCAGGCCGTCTTTGACTTGATCGTGCTCATCCGCAAAATTCAGATTGCGCTGCAGGCCCCGAATATCGATTTGCACTTTCATGTGCTCGATTTTGGTGGGGACGTTGAAATAATATTTGATGGGACCGGTTTTATATTGCATGAATTTCCAGGTGCTCAAAATTTTGTGGATATAACGCCCGGCGCGCGGGTGCCCTTTATCGAAAACGCGCTCGATGACGAGATTGCCGTCAACGTCGATGAAGCCGTTCACGGTGACGTCGGCTTTTTTGTCGGCCTGCTCCAGATAATTCCAATCCAGCGGCAGTGGATGCCGTTTCAAATCCAGCTCAAACTTCAGCGTTTTCAGCGGCGGGCCGACAATGCGAATGCTGCGCGTGCCCGGCCGTTTCGGCGGCGGCGGTTTTTCATCCGCCACATACTCCGGCAAACTTTTTTGCACCTGCGGTATTTTGTAAATTTGCACCTGCCGATACCCCAGCAGCGTCAGCGCCGCGGCCGCAAAAAAATACAGAACATTGGGGTGAATAACGCGCTTCGTCATGGGTTTGAAAAATCGATTTGTAGAACGTTGCCTTCCACCAGCAGCTTTTTGCTGGAACGAATATCCTCGATGTCGCCCGCAACGCAGCCGAATTCGAGATAGGGGTTGTCCACCAACTTCTCGATGATGCGGGTGACGTAAAAATAGGGCACGTACTCGGGACAGCGAATTAAGACAAAATACTCCTTTTTAACACCGCCGCTCAACGATCCCTTGAGCCGCGCCAGCCGCTCCCACAACGCCTCTGGATTCAGCGTCATCCGCTGCGCCAGCAAATCGATTTTAGCGGCCGCGTCGTTGGGATTGCGAAGTAAAAAGCTGTAGCGGTACAGGGTGTCGATAGCGGTGTGATCGAGCCAGAGATAATTTTCATCATCGATGATTTGAATGAGAATCTGCGCCTCACCCGGCTCGTTTTTCGGCGTGGGAATATAAAGCTTGGATTCGCCGCGGGTGAGGCGGATCATCACGCTGGAGACGATAAAAAAAACCAGCAAAATAAAAATCAGGTCGATCAGCGACACCAGCGGCAGGCGCCGGTTGTCACGAGTTAATCTTCTGAATGCCATAGATCAAATTATTTTGGTAGGGGCAATTCATGAATTGCCCCTACTCGAAAGCAATTCACGAATTACCCCCGCCGGTCACAGCACCGCGCGAATGATGATTTGCGGAATCGCCTGCTGCTGCGAGCTGCACACGTCCATAATGAAGTTGATGATTTTGAATTCGGTATTCTGCTCGGCGCGCACCTCAACGATGGGAGAGGAATTGCCGCGATAAAATTTTTCTTTTTCGATGTAGCGCGCGATGGAATTCGTGATGAGCGTGCACGGCGCGGTGCGAACAAACTCTTCGTCTGGCAAAAGTATAAAGTCCGGTGGAAAAACCGCAAAGGTCGAATCCTGCGCCGCGCGGTGAAAAGCCTTAAGCCGCGCGACCTTCGCCGTATCCTCGAACGACGGCCAGAGCACATAGACGCGGCGGGAAATCCCAAACTCGCTGGTGTCCGGCACGATCTGAATCATCAAATTTTCAAGAATATCGTCTTTGATCGCCGGCAGGGCGGTCTCGGTTTTCGGCAGATCGATCTCCGAATAAATTTTCATCTCGGAATCATCGCCGGCCAGCGTGAACGCGAACGATACCAGAAAAAACAGCAGCAGCAAAAATACAATATCGATCAGGCTGACCAACTCGAGACTGCGTTCATTTTCTTGACGTTTGAATGGCATAAATTTTTAACACCAAAGACACTGAAATACAACGAATTGCAACTAAGGCTTTCATGGATTGATGGATTGATGGATTGATGGATCACTGGATTAATGCTTTGGCCTTTCATTAATCCATTACTCCAAAGCTCCATGACTCCACATTGTAATAAATAGATTTCATTTTCATAGAACTTGTTGCATTTCAAGATTAGTGGATTATTCAGGTTAAAGTTTCTCGGTGATCGAGACGTAAATCTCTTCCCACTTGGCGTAAACCCAGTCTAATTTGTGTTTGTAATAATAATACAGCACTAGAAAAAAGATGCCGTTTGCGAGTCCAAAAATTGTCGTCCACAGCGCCTCGAAAATGCCGCTGCTGAGCTGCTGAATGGTGTAAACGAAATCCGGCGTGGCGTTAGCGCTGGAAAGTTTTTGGAACGAATGGGTGATGCCGGTGACGGTGCCGAACAATCCCACCAGCGGCGCCAGTGCCCCGTAATTCCAAAACCAATCTATTTTGGATTTGCGGCGCAGATTTTCGATTTCCATGGCGGCGCGGTTCTCGAACGCGCTCTTTACCTCCTCGGAGGGCTTGAGCCAGCGGTAGCCGTTCATGCGATGAATTTCCAAACCGGCGCGGATGATCTTGCTGGTGGGAAACGGCGTCAATCCTTTTTGCTGGTCGAGAATGCCGCCGCGCAAAATCCTTTTGCGCAGCTTGGCGAGCGGCTTTTCGTCCACCACCACCGGTTCATAAATTTCCGCGATCAGAGTTTCCATCATCTCCGAATGCTCTTCGCCGCCGTTGACGCTGCCGTTGGGGGAGATCAGCTCGTGAAAATTATCCTCGATCTTGATCACCAATTCGGTCAACAGATCGTCCACGGATTTTTTGCCGTTGCTTTCGAGCTGGTTGGGAAAGCGGATGATATCTTCAATGGCGCCGATGGCGCGGTCGCCGTCGGCGGTCCAATATTCCATGCACGCCACATCTACTGTGGCCATCTTTTCGGTGGCGCTGAGTCCGTGCGGAATGCTTTTCGTGGCGCGGTCGGTCACGCGCCGGCTTTTGGTGGCAATAGTCTCCCATGCTTTCAAAACGAATTTGAATTTTTCGGTCAGGCGGTTTTCATAAGCTTTGTCGCAGCTCAGCGAAAATGACCACAGCAAATTTTGTTTGGAACGCTTGAACGGAAAAATGTTGCCGAGATAGAGGGTGCGCGCCGAGTAATAAAACAGCACAAAGAAGCTGAAGAACGATGTGAGCGACAAGAAAATAAACGCCAGTTTGCCCAGGCGAGTGGCGTTGTCGTACACCTCCGGTTTGCCGACGGAGAGCAATTGCCAGCGGCCAGGGTTGAGATAATAAAACAAATTGCGCCCGAACAAATCGGCGAATTGCCCCTCCTGCCCTTGCCCAATCAAGATCGAGGCCGCGGCCGATTCCGCCGCCAGCTCGCCGTCTTCGTCATACGCGCGCACTTTGAACACCAACCGCTCGCCGATTTTTCGTTTGGGAAAATCGGCGGCGCTGGCGCCCGCAATTTCGCGGAGAACCGGCGTCTCGGAGGCGCCTTCGTACATATACACCTGATACTTGAACGGCAGCTCCGCCGGATTTTTGGGGACGACGATTTCGCGGCCGGCCACCACCTCCTTCACCATCACCGTCCAAGTCACCCGCAAGTCCACGCTCTGTGGAACCAGCAGCCAGTTTTTGTAAACCTCGCGATAGGCGATATCGGAGATCGCCACCTCGTAAGTGGGTTGCGCCTGCGCCGCGCCAGCGACGAGCACCCAGCCAATCCATTTCCAGCGCGCGAAAAACTTTCGTGATGGTTTCATAGCTGCACACCTCAATTATTTACAACTACCTCTAATTAGCTAAACTCGAATCTCAAAATCCGAACCAAATCTGAAATTCACATCCTAAACTTAACTATTCGTAAAGCTATTTTTTTAACCGCAGAGAACGCAAAGTTGGCGCAAAGGCCGCTAATAGAAAAGTTAGCTATCTAAAGTTAAACGTATAAGACTCCTCTTTGAGCGTGCCGCTGGAAAAAGCTTTTAGATACGACTCGATGATCTTTTCCACCAACGCCGCGGCCTGCTCGATCTCGCCCTTATCAAAATGCGTCATCAGACTTGCCAAAAGCGATGGCCCGTTGGTTAAGAATTTTGCCATATCTGAATCCGGGAAAAATCGCGGAATTTTGGCGAACTCGGCAATGTATTGCCCGGCGGCGTGCGGCGAAATTTTATACAGCGCCGCGGCTTTCAGAAAAAGAATTTCGTCACCGAAGCGGCGGTCACTGGCCAGCGGCAAAAAGAGATCGGGCGGAAAGTGCGAATCGTTCAGATCAATCGCCTCCAGCTCCGCCGCCGCTCCCAGGTAATCCCCCTGCAAAAATAAAATGTGCCCCCGCAGGTACTGCGCCAGACTAAATCCGCTTAACTTTTCGGCGGCGATGTTAATGGCATCCTGCTGGAAATGGTTCATATACAATGCAAACGCCTGCAGGTAGTGAACGTGCGGCGCGGTTTCCGTGGTGTGGTTGCCCGGGCGCTCATAAAAAACGTTGATGCGCTTGCCCCACGATTGGCCGCTGTCTGCGCAGGCTTGAATGGCGTCGTCATAGTTGGCGGCGAGAATCAGGCTTTGCACGAAGTAAGCGAACGATCGGCAGTAGGCGGCGCTGTCCACGGCGGATTTGCCGAAATCGGCCTGCAGCAGAGGATGGGCGCGTTTGGTAAACAACTCGCCGATGCGCTCGAAGTGTTTCGCCGAATTTTTGTTATCGAGGGAACTCTGCTGGCTGCTGTTGAGCAGCTCCGCAATCGCGGAAACGAATTCCACGTCCGCCAGGCGCAGCGCCGCCTCGTAGCGATAGGCGCGGCCGCCGGGATTTTTCGCCTGCTGGGCGTTTTGCAAGTAGCGAAGCGTTTGTTCGCGATTGGCGAGCTGTTCAAAATTGCTGCCCCCGGCCATGGCTCTGAAATACCAATACCGGGCGGTAAAGGGGTTGTGATCCACCGAAAAGGAAAAACGCGCGCCGGTGGCGTCGAAGGCGCTGCGGTCGTTGGCGTACGTCCAATCCGCGGAGGGCAGCCAATCGCGCTCCAGCAGGGTTTCCGGACTGAAGTTGACGCCGAAGGTGATGGCCTCGTGATTGGAATTGGCGCCCAGCCGCAGCTTGATGGGCAAGTCCGCGCGCAAAACCGAAAGATCGTATTCGAGGCCAAACATGCGATCGTGGCTGCGCCGCCCCGGCGCGATGACGCCGTAATCGAACGCCAGCAGCAGCCCGCGCAGCCGGCCGAACGGCGGACGCACGGAAATCCCCAGCGCGCCATTGACGGGAATTTTATCGGCGGCGACGCCGCTGCCGTACGAAATGCTGGCCTGGTTCAAATCGCGAATCGTCAATCCCAAATTGACGGCGCCGGAGTGGTGGCTGTATTTAAATCCCAAATCGAAACTGGTGGCGCCGCCGCCTTCCCCAAACAAATTCGAGCGCACGAATTTCGAGGTTAGGCCGAGATCGAAATTTCCGCGCAGAAATTTCCCCCAGCTCAAAAATTTCTTGCCCTTCAAAAGCTGATGCAGAGGATACGAAACGGAAACGTACAACGCCGATTGCGAAATGGCGGTCTGCGAGGCCTCGCTCTGGCGACCGCTGTCATCATAAAATTGAAAATCGCCCAACGAATGCCAAAGAAAACCGACGCCAATATTCAAATCCTGCACGAAATTCAGAAAGGGGTTGTGGGTGTTGGATTTCACAAAAAACAAACGCAGCGGGATGCCGCCCGCCAGGTAATTGAACGACGCCCCCTGCTTCAGCGGCAGGTACATGAACATGAACGCGCCGCCGCTGCGGGAGAGCGCCGAGAGCCCCGCCGGATTCCAATAGGGCGCGCTGGCGTCGTCAGCAACGGAGGTGAAGGCGCGGCCCAGTCCCAGCGCTTTCGCGCCCACTCCGAAACGGAGAAATTCGCCGGCCTGACCGGCGCTTCCCTGCGCCGTCAGTTTGCCGGCAAACATCACGTGCCCAATCAAAAGAAAAATCATCCAACCGTTTCGCATCGCACCTGATTCGCTTTACTTAGTGCTCTGTTTCAAAAACATTTGTTTGCGTTATCTGGAAACGTAGAACGAAAACGTAGAGCGAAGCGCGTAGAGCGAATTTGCGCTCCACGCTTTACGCTGTTCGCTCTTCATGTTCGCGGTACCTGCTCCTCAAAGAGCTCTATGCGCTCTGCGCTTTGCGACTCGTAACTAATTCTTTTTCACCACGCCAATTTTAAAGCGCGCTTTGGTTCGGCTGCCGATGCAAATGTAGCCGCCGTTGGCCACCAGCTCGCCGTCGCCGTTGCGACCGTTCCATTTAAAATCGCGGCTGTTTTCTTTGTCCGTCAACGTTTGCACTAAATTTCCGAAGAAATCGTAAATCTTCACCTCCGACTCGTTGGGGTCGCTCACGCGGATGATCGTCTCCCCCTTCATTGGGTTGAAAGGATTGGGGTAAGCATAGATGCCCGGCGCCTGGTCCTGAAAAAGCAGGCTGAGCGGCGCCTCGGCGCTGGCGTTGCCGGCGCCGTCAAAAACCCGCACTTGCAAATTGACCGCGGCGGGCTGCGTTTCCCGATTGAGAATGTTGTAAGTAAAACGCCGGTTCATCTGCGCCGAGGAATCCGGGTTGCTGAATGAGATCGGCAAAGAATTATTTTCGACAATTTCAACGCGCCAGATTTCTCCCGGCGGCGCGTCGTGCGCCACAATTTGCAGTTCGATGGTGCGAGAGAACGCCCAGGTTTGTCCGTTCAACGACTCGCCGGCGGGAAAGGCGAACGCATCGATCCGCGGCGGCGTGGCGTCCTGAGTGGAAAACACCGTGTCGGAAAACACCGTGCGCTGCTGGGCGTCCATGCCCTGCAGCCAATAACAGTAGCGCTGGCCATCGGCCAAGCCCCCGAGCAGCTGGCATCCACTGGCCGCCGCCGGGTTGGCAATTTCGACCGCTTGATCGACACTGCTGTCGCAGCCGCCATCGACAAACAATTTCAATGCAACCAACTCGCCGAGAACCTGCCAGCAAATTTCAGCACGCAGGCCGGGGGTAAACTCCGGCAGCGCCTGCACGGCGATGGTGGGCGCGGCCTGATAATCGATTTCAACGGGCAAGCCCGCGAGCTGAAGGTTTTGCAACGAATCGAATGGTTGCACCGCGTAAGCGATTCGCCCGCTGGGGGTGGTGCTGGCGAGCACATCTGTGTAGCCGGTGCTGTCGGCATGAGCGCGGAAAATCTCGGCGCCATCCCGCAAAATGCGGTAGCCCGCTAAACCGCTGCAGCCCGCGGCTTCCGGCGCCGCGTCCCAAATTAAGCGAACGGCGTTGGCGCGGGCGAGCTGACTCGCGCTCAAGTTGCTGGGCGGCGGAGGCGGCGTCGCATCTAATTTCAGTCTAAAAAATTCCGGCACGCTGACGTTGCCGGCGCGGTCTTCCACCAGCGCGCGGATGGCAATTTCCTCGCACTCGGCCGAAGCGAGCGTAATTGGGATGATCATCTCCACTGACCCAGTTTCAGCCGGCGGCGCCAGTGCCGCGACCAGTTGAGCGTTTTCAAAAATTTTGATGGACTGCATTCGCCCCGGCGGGGGATCGTCAGCGCTCAGTCGAATTTCTACCTCACGACGCGTCAGCCAATTGCGACCGTTGATGACGATGGGATTTTCGATTTCGAGCCGCGCGATCGCCGGCGGGCTGGCATCCTGGGTGGAGCGCACGGTGTCAGAAAGCAGCGGCCGCATTTGGCGATCGACGGCTTCCACCCAGTAGCAATAGGCAGTGCCGTCCTGCAAGCCGCTGAAGGTGAAACAGGTGTCCGCAGTATCAAATTTGATTTTTTGGGCCGGTTCGCAGTTCTCCGCAACATAAACGGAGTAGGAATCCACGGCCGACGAGCCGACCCAACAAATCTGGTTTTCGGCGCCGGGGGTAAATTCGGGTTCGGGAATCATCGTAATTTTGGGAACGCCGATGAATTCGATTTGGGCGCGACCGCCGGCGGCTTGGACGTTCCCCAAAGAATCAAAGGGCTGGATTTGGTACTCGAACACCGCCGTGGGCGAATCCACTGCAAACGAATCGCTGTAGGAGTTCTCTCCGCCTGAGATCTCGTCGCGCAGCTCGCCGTTGCGGTAAATGCGATATCCCGCCAGCCCAATTCCGGGAGACGGATCGCCTGGGACGTTCCAGCTTAATTCGATGGCGTTCAGTATTTGCCGGGCGCTTAAGGTCACGCTGTCCGGCGGCGTGGTATCGATGCTGATGCGAATCTGCGGCACGGCATCCAGGGCGGGCAGGCCGCCGTTGCCGGCCAGCACAAAATTCGGGGCGAAGCTCTCCGGGGTGTGGGTCGCGTCTTTGGCTTCGAGGCGAAACTCGTAGCAGCCATCGGCTAACGTTTGCCTAAAGCGCGCTTGGGTGGTCTCTTCAAAAATAAATCCCAACGAATCGAGCCGGCTGGGGAAGGTGGTGTCGAGGACTGCCGCCTTCCACTCATTTTGAGAACATTCGCGCCGATACAAAAACGCCTGCCAGACGCCGGCGGGATCGCTGACGTCGGCGCGAATTTCAAAGGCCGATTGATTCCACCAGCCCGTAACCGGCGAGGAATTCAATTGTGGAATGACGACGTTGGCGACCGACGGCGGCGCGGCGTCCTGAGTGGACCACACGGTGTCCTCGTAGGCGCTGCAGTGCAGCTCCAATTGACTGGTGTCGGCGACCGCCGAACAGGGAACTTTGCACACCGGTAAAAACAGCGCGGTGGTGTAGTAATAACGAACCGCGTTTTTCAAAGCCGTGATCGTTTCCAAAATCGGCGCGTCAGCCCCAAGCTGAACCGGGCGCGGAAATTTCAGCGGCGGTTGGCCATCGCCCACCAAAGTGATGACGATGGGGTTGCGGACGGTATCCGGCGGAAACGGCAGGGCGGAAAGCGGCGGCAGTTCAATGGCGATGACGTTGCGGGCGCCGCGGGTGAAGCGCGGCTCGAGGCGCAGCGCCGGCGCCGGCGCGTCCGCAATGCAGGCGTCGAAGTTGAGCGCCTGAATAAAATCTGGCAGCGGCGGCCAAACCTCGCTCTGAGTCTGCGCAAGAGTCGGTCGTGAAACGGTTTGAAAAAGACAGATCAACCCGACGAAAATAGAAACTGTCAAACGGTTTCTACTCAACTCCGCCCCTCCATTTTGCAAGCTGGCTCACTGTCACTTCAAAAAAATCATTTTGCGTGTGGCCACAAAATTGTTGGCGCGCATGCGATACACGAACACGCCGCTGCCGACCGGTCGGCCCTGGTCGTCGCGGCCATCCCAAACCACCGAGTACTCGCCCGGGCCGCGCGGCTCATCCACCAGCGTGCGGATTTTCTGGCCGGCGATATTATAAATTTCCAGCAGGACGCGACCATCCCGATCCGCGCTAAATGGAATCGCAAAACGGATGGTGGTTGCCGGATTAAATGGATTCGGATAATTTTGATGGAGCTCGAAAACGTTAGGCAAAGAATTTGTCGCGCCGCCAAGAACGGACGCCAACTGCTGCGGGTTGAGGGCGCAGAAAAACGTATCCGACCACGCGCTTTCAAAATTTTGCACCCGCGCTTTGATACGCCAGTAAATCGTCTCCCACGGCACCGAAAAATTCAGGCAGGTCTCGGTGAGCGGTCCGGCGAGAATGTTGGTTTCCGGGTTGCCGAACAACTCCACGAAGCGGGCGCCTTCGACAAAATAAAAAATCGATTCGGCGCCAAGCTCGGTCGGGCTCCAGCACAAAGTGGTGTCATTGGTGCACTGGGCAGCGATTGGCGGCGAAAGCATAAACGGAATGCCCACAGAGGTAGCGACGGCCTGTCGGTTGCCGGCGCGATCGACGGCGTGCACACTCCAGCGAATGTCCAGCAGCCCCTCGTCGATCGGCAAGCGGCGGTCAACAAACTGGTGCTTGGCGACGCGGCTGGTGTCGCGGCCGATCACCTCGCTGTTGCGCACAATTTCATAAAACCACACGCCGCTGCAATTGTCGCTCGCCTCCGGCCAACTCAAAAACACATTCAACTCTTGCTGCCCGCCAAAAATCGGGGCTTTGGTGGAATCGATCGCCACTGCGGTGGGCGACGGTGGAATTTCATCGTAGGTTTCAGAAAGCGACCCCAGCTCCGGATAGTCTGTTGACCACGGCGACGAGTGATTCCAGCGATCTTTGGCGCGAATGCGTGCGTGAAGTTGGTTGTTCTGATTGTTGACGAACGGGTAGTGCTCGCTGCGCCGGAACAGAAACTCGGTCCGCAAATCGAGGCGGGTGGTGGATTTTCTGAACTCGAAATTAGGGTCGATGCTTAGCTCGACGATGATGCTGTCCGCGCCGAATTGGCTGTTCGCCTCCTGGCCGTTTTCGTCCACCCAGTGCCACTGGACCGTCACGCTGTCGCGGAAGCAACTGGGGTTGAAGCTTTTAATCTTCGGAGTGAAAAGCCAGCGCGGTTTAAAATCGACTGTTTTGGACGGGTTGTCTTGCGAAAGCTGCCCCAGATTGTCGAGAGCAATAACTGAAAAGCGATAGCTCTCGGCGATGCTCAGTCCGCCGACGCGGGCGGTGTCGCCTTCAAATATCGTCAACGAATCTTCGCTGGTCTCACCAACCACCGACCACGTCACCAGAAAGCGGCTGATGTTGCGGCCGGGGTAACCCTGCCAACTTAAAAAGACTTCGCCGGTGCTGGCAGTGGGAGGAACGGGCTGCGCCTGAATGTCAAACGCCACCGGCGGCGGGAAATTGTCGAGCGGAACAATCAGCGGGGTGGAGACTCCGCTAATCAAACTGTCGGCGCAGGCTTGGCCGGAATTTTCCAGCAGGATTTCGCGCACCTGAAAAATGTAATTGTGGCGGGGCGCGGCGTCGAACAGCGTAAAGCAGGTTTTGTTGAGCACGCGCTGCTGCAACAGCGGCGTCGAATTTAGGGAATCCCGGAAGACGGTGACTTCCGCTTCGAACGCGCCGTCTTGGTTGCGCCGCGGCGCCGGGCGCTGCCAGCACACGGTGATGTCGTCGGAAGCGATCGCCGTTTGCGTCGCATCGAAAACCGGCGGGCGATTCGAGTACTGCGCCGCCGGCGGTTCGCCCGCCGAAACCAGCCCCAAACAATCGACGGCTTTGATCACGTAGTTATTGCATTGGTACGCCAGAAGATCGTCCTCGATAAACCGGTGAACCCAGCGCAGGCTGTCGCCCGGAAACACGATGGTGGGCTGCGGCGGCGGACTTTGGCCTTCCACCCAGTGAAAAATTTGAAACTGGACAATTTCGTCGCCGTCGGGGTGAAACCACGAAAGCAAAATGTTGCCCGTGGGCTGGCTGTCCTGTTGCACCTGGAGCTGCACCTGCGGCAAAGCAGTTTTTTTGCGGAGGGTCAATTGGTTGGAGTAAATCGTCGAACTGCCATCGATGTAAAAGGCCCGCAGCCGCAAGGTGTAAAAACCATCGACGCCGGTTAACGGAACGGCCGCTTGATTGACGCTGCCGGGTGAAAGATCGATCGTGGTGGTCTGCTGCGCCGGCGCGGCGATCTCGAACTCGTAGTGAGCGACGCCGGTATTATCGAAATCCGGCCAGCGCACAAAGACGGTGTCGTTCTTCACGGCCACAACACCAGGAGGACACTCGATGGTCGGCGTGTCCGTCAACTCGATGTGCGGCCCCACCAGCGCCCGCAGAGTCACGATTTGATCTGAATCTTCGAGACGGCGGCGGTTGCCCACGCGGTCGGCGGCCACCACTTTATAATGAACGATGCGATTGGCCGCGATGCTCGACAGCGAATCGCAGTAACTGGTCTGCTCGGCGGCAAGCGAGTCGATGACTGAAAAAACAACGCCGTCGTCGCTGCGGTAAATATAGTACTGCCCCACGCCGCTGACGGGATCGGCGGCCGGCAGCCAGGTCAGAGCGACGCAGCCATTTTGTTGATCCGGAAAAATTTCATTCTGCGCCCGCAGGCTGCGAATGTCCTCCGGTGGGAACGCATCTTGAACCGCGGAAACGGTGTCCGACCAGGCGCTCAGGTTGCCGTGAACGTCTTTGGCCTGCACCCGGTAATAGTAAGTTTGACCGTTAACAAAATTGGCGTCGCGACCGGACGGCAGGAGATTGAACTCGAAACAGAGCGGCGCCGGCAAATCTGCGGCGGCGATCCAGCCGCTGTCAAAAAAGACGGCCCCGACATCCTCCTCACGGTGAATCTCAAAAAGTCCGGGGTTTTGGCGCGCGGCCTGAAAACGCAGGGAGTCACTATTGCGAAACCCGACGCACTCCGCTTGGGTCGTCGGATCTTGAATACAAATGGAGTTTGACACTCCCTTGCCAAACTCCTTCCCCGCCTGGTTGCGGAAAGCAAACCAGTTGGCGATGTTCGGACGGCAGCGGCCGTGCAAATCCAAAATCACCAGCGGCGAATCCGCGCCCTCGCTCACGTTGCCAGCGGCGTCTATGGCATCGATGCGGTACTGAAATATTTGCTGGTCGCTGGCCACGCCCAGCGTATCGCTATAACTAAGCAAACCATCGATGGCGTAAGGGAACGCCCCGCCCACGGGCTGAATGAACGCCACGTACATCTCCGGCGCATCGAAGGGCAGGCCCTGCACTTCGGAAAAATTACCGCCCAAAGTAACTAAGCCTGGCTGGTAGGTCTCTCGACTTTCCCAAAGCCGCAGCCGGGAATCGGGATGTTTGCTGGTGCGAACGTTGATGCGAGTGGTGCGAAAATTTCTTTCCAACCAGGTGGGCTTGATGGTGTGCTTGTCAAAAGCGATGTAAATCTTGGCCGGCGCTTCAAGATTAAAAGAAAGAAATGCCTCCGGCTCAGACCAGCGGTCGGCCACGGCGGTTTTAATCATCGCCGCGCCTTGCAGTAAATTAGACACCCCCAGCAGGGTCACCGTCTCATCCAAGTAGATGGCTTCGCTGGTGGAGATGCGGACCGGATAATAATTTTGGGGAGCGATGTTGGTGACCGGAAAAACCGACAAGGTGTCGATGGCAGAAAAATTTGTTTGAGAAGCGCCCTTCCGATTTAAGATATATTTGTCGATGTAGCTAATCTCGTCGGTGGGCGGTCGCCAACGCAGCGTCACGTCGCCGGCGCCGCTGACCGAAAAATCGTTGAGGCTCACAGGCGGCGGCGAGGAGTTGTCCTGGGTGGAGTAAACGGTGTCGGAGAGTATGGTCATGAGCTGTCCATCGCGGAGAAAGGTTGATTGCAAATAATAGCCGTAGCGAACCCCCTCTGCTAAGTTTTCAATCACGTGACAATCCTCATCGCTTTGCGATCGGCTGTTCCGCTGCGCGATTTTTAATCCCGACGCTGGAAAGGAAAAAAGCTCCGAGCTGGCATCGTGAAACGGAAACCAACAAACGCGATTCGACGCGCCGCCGGTGAAGGGCGGTTCCGGCTTCAACATCTGCGCCACCTCCATCCGCACAGTATCAGAACATCTCGAACAACAC
>JBBIIG010000024.1:0-58596 GCA_037446635.1 bacterium | reverse complement strand
GAATATCTTTCCACAACAAACCCACAGCAATGGTCAACAGGAAAGCCACGCAATAAAGCGCGTTCACCCCTGCCTGGACAAGGTCGCTGCGCTTGAGCCGCGCGCCAACGACGGAGGCAAATATCGAAAACCCGGCGCAGACCAGCGCCAAAATCAACACACTGTGCCCTAAATTTAACATCATGGTTTACTCTCAGAGTTAATTGGTGCCACTTTCAGAACTGGAACTAGTGGATTCATAGCCCTCAACGTTGTAGCCGTCGGCGCTTTCATATTTTGAAGGGCATTTCGCCATCACCGTTTTTGCCAGGAAATAGCCTTCGGCCGTATATTTTCCCTCAACCAAAACTTCGGCGCCGTCTTTGAAGGTGTCGGGCAGCAAGCCGTTGTAACGAACCTCCAGTTCCTGGCCGTCCTCGACAATGCGGAATGATTTTTCTAAGTTGGTTTCGCTGGCCACTAGGGAACCATCCACCAACTTGCCTTTAACCCGCAAGCCTTTATCAAAATCTTGCGCTGCTTTGACTTCGTTTATTTTGGCGTAATATTGCATGGTGTCGCTCTCGAATCCTGAAAACACCAGCCAGACGAGGATGAGCGAAACCGTTGTAAACGCCAAAAAGATTTTGATTTTTTTACTGCGCATAACAACTTCCTTTCTACTTTTAAGTGGCGTTCATTTTTTAAGCATAACTGACCGCGCGGCTTTCGCGAATCACGGTCACTTTGATTTGTCCGGGATATTCCAATTCGGATTGAATTTTTTTAGCGATGTCGCTGGCCAGCAGATCGGCTTGGGCGTCGTTGACTTTTTCTGGCTGAACAATGACTCGCACCTCGCGGCCGGCGGAAATGGCGTAAGCCTTCGAGACCAGATCGAATGAATCGGCGAGCTTCTCAAGGCTTTCAATGCGCCGCACGTAGCCATCGATAGTATCGCGGCGGGCACCGGGACGCGCACCGGAAATGGCGTCGGCGGCGGAAACCAGCACCGAAATCAACGACGTCGCGGCCTCATCCTCATGGTGGGAAGCGATGGCGTTGATCACCACCGGATCCTCGTTAAACTTTTGAGCGATTTCGATGCCAATTTGAGTGTGCGTGCCCTCCATGTTTTGGCTCATGGCCTTGCCGATATCGTGCAGCAAGCCAGCACGGCGAGCCAGTTTCACGTTGAGTTTCAATTCTGCGGCCATGGCGCCGGTCAGCATCGCCACTTCTTCGGAATGCTGCAAAATGTTTTGGCCGTAACTGGTACGGAATTTCAAACGCCCGAGAATGCGAATCAATTCCGGGTGCATACGGCCAACGCCGATGCGCGCGATGACTTCGTTGCCGGCCCGCCAGATGAGCTTGTCCACTTCTTTCTCGCACGCGGAAACGATGTCTTCAATTTTTTGGGGATTGACTTTGTTTTTGATAATTCGTTCCAGAGCCATGCGCGCAATTTCGCGGCGCACTGGATCGTACGCCGAAAGCACCACCGCCTCCGGCGTATCGTCCACGATTACTTTCACGCCCGTGGCCTGTTCGAAGGCGCGAATGTTGCGGCCGTCGCGGCCGATGATGCGCCCCTTCACTTCCTCCGAGGGCAGCGACACCACCGACACCGTCGATTCCACGCATTGATCGGCGGCGTTCTTTTCAATGGCCAGCGTGATGATCTTGCGCGCTTCCTTAGCTGCGTTTTCTTTGGCGTGATCGACTAACTCTTTATAAATTTGCGCCGCTTCGCTGTTGTATTCGCGTTTGAGATTTTCCAACAGCAGCGTCTTCGCTTCTTCAATGCTCATTTGCGCCACGCGCGACAACAGATGATTTTGCTTTTGAATGAGGCGATGGAGCTCCTGTTCTTTGGTTTTAAGTGCCTCTTTTTGTTCCTGCAGGTTGCGCTCACTTAAAACCAATTTGTTTTCCTTCTGTGCGAGATCGCTTTCCTTTTTGGAGATGCGCTTTTCCTTTTCGATGACCTCGCGCTCCATCTGTTCAAGCTTCTTCTGCCGCGATTTGATCTGTCGTTCCTGGTTGTCGCGGATGTTGAGCCATTCCTCTTTTGCTTGCAGGATGATTTTGTGTTTGGTGCGATCGGCCTCGCGGCGCGCTTCGGCTAAAATTTCCTGAGACTGCGCACGGGCGTTTTTAATCGTACTTTTGCCTACCAGAGTTGCGGCGAACCAGCCCAACCCGATAAATACGATCGCCCCCAATGTATAAATAATGATCGACTCCATAAAATTCAGTTGTTCCTCTTGGTTATTGAAGTATCCATTCCTGACTTTCGTGGTGATGGTCAAAAACGCGAGCGCGCTGCGGCGCCGCGTCTAAATATTTTAAAATAACCTGCCCCATCACTTCCATATTGTTTTTGACTTTATTGCCAGCGCAATCTGGATTCGACCAGATGCACTCCACGCCTTTACAATAATCCAACCGTAAGTCGCAGCCCTGCTGCTGTTGATACACCGCCGAGGGCGTCATCAGGCGCGTGATCTCCTCGCGCATGAATTCGCTTTTTTGAGTGAGATAATGAATCTCAACCAGCTTGTTCCACAAAAATTCGTGGGCTTCCACCAGTTCTTCGTCCGCCAGCGCATCCAGAACCGGCCGCAAAGGCTTATGCGAGAAAAGCGTCGTTAACATCTCCAGCTTTTGGCTGACTCGCAATTTGTTGGTTACCGGTTTCATCTCGCCTAAATCGCCAATAATCGAAACGAATATATATATCTTCCCCTGCAAAAGCAAGTTAATTAATCGCTTCAAATTACATCGGGATGCCCGTCATTCGGAAAAGAACATTGCCAAAGGTTTCCCCAAGCAGCGTCAGCACCACGGTGGCGTAAAGGATACCGGTGGCCGATTGGGTGGAGCCAATCTTTACGGCGCTCCAAGTCATCCACCCAAAAACCAGCGGCAGCAGCAACCCGATTGCGGCGCGCGCTATAAAAAAATAGCCGCGAAAATCGAGGGCGAACCACCCCGCTGACGCCACGGTTTTGCTGGCCCAGAGCAGCGCCGCCGCGACGCTCACGATGCGCAGAAGCACCGCGAACACGTAAATTCGTGCGCTGATTTTTAGCGGCGTCAAGCTCAGCTTGTGCTGTACGAGATACCAGTGCCCGGTGATCATCGCGCCCAAAACAGCGCCTAACATCAAAGTCGAAGAGATGGTGTTGAGCATCATCGCCCACCACTCGACGAACGGTATCGCCGCGCGAGCTGTCTCGGAATAAAAGAGCACTCCCAGCAGCCCGCTCACAAGAATGGCAACTAAAATTTTTTTATGATGCCGGGGAAGAATCAGATTGAAGACCGCGATTAACGCGAGGCTCACACAAAACAATAAAAAAGCGGCTTTTAGAGGAAGGCCGGCTTCCACGCCCTTGAAGTTGGACGACATCAAACCAAACGGACTCGCGAGCAGCGCTAACAAAATAAGAACGAAGGCGACGCCCGTGGTCACCCGAAAATAGAGCCGGCCAATTTCTGCCAGTGAAATAAACAGAGTGATAAAAATTAAGCCAACGGCGAAATGGGTGAAGAGGACGAAAAAAAGGCTCTGGATCATTCAGTTGATTGTGTCTTCAAAACCAAGCAGCCGCTTGTCTTTAATGGCGGCGCGGTCTTTAAAGCTTTCAAAAATTTTATGCGTGTGGCTGATTTCGCGCTCGCCATACGTCCAGCAAAGCAAGGTATCGGGGACATGCGACTTAAAATCCACCGTGAAAAACCCTTTGGGATAAACGCCCAACTTCACCATCTCCGCCGACCAGTGCTGCAGAATTTCAGCGGTCTCTTCGTCATGCTCATCGACTGGGGCAGCTAATCCATCGGCCTGTCGCTGCTCCTGAATGCGTTCGAGTTGGATGATCGTCTGCTCGGTGACCGCAATAATTTTTGGCAGCAGTGCATTGGCTTCGTTCAGCGTGAATGTTCGGAAGCCATCGTCTTTATCATATAAATTCATGGAGATTACGAAAATGCCGCGTGTCCAGTAATGTGCTGGCCGATGATCAGCGTATGAATATCGTGCGTGCCTTCGTAGGTGATCACGGTTTCGAGATTGCAGGCGTGGCGCATGGCATGATAATCATCGAGGATGCCGTTGGCGCCCAAAATTTGCCGCGCCAGCCGGGCGATTTCCAACGCTTGATACGCGTTGTTGCGCTTCGCCAGCGAGATTTGCACCGGCGTGACTTTGTGCTGATCTTTCAATCTCCCCAATTGCAAAACCAGCAGTTGCGCTTTAGTGATCTCGGTGATCATGTAAACCAATTTTTGTTGAACCAATTGGTGGCTCGCGATGGGCTTGTTATCAAATTGAACCCGGCCTTTGGCGTAATTGAGTGCCTCGTCGTAACAAGCCATGGCCGCGCCAACCACACCCCACGCGATGCCATACCGCGCTTGCGAAAGGCACATCAGTGCGTTTTTCAAGCCCTCGGTTTTGGGGAGAAGATTATCTTCGGGGATGATGCAGTTATCGAACAACAGCTCCGCGGTGTCCGACGCCCGCAGCGAGAGTTTGCCGTGCATCGCTTTGGCCTCAAACCCCGGTGTACCTTTTTCCACCAAAAATCCGCGCACACTGTCATCGACTTTCGCCCACACGACGGCCACGTCCGCGAGCGTGCCGTTGGTGATCCACATTTTGCTGCCGTTAAGCTTCCAGCCATTTTTAACGCGCTCGGCGCGGGTACGCATCCCCGATGGATTCGATCCGAAATCCGGCTCCGTCAGTCCGAAACAACCGACGGCCTCCCCGGCCGCCAACTTGGGCAGCCATGTTTGTTTTTGCTCCTCCGAACCAAAGGCGTGGATGGGATACATCACTAAACTACCCTGCACGGAAACAAAGCTGCGCAGCCCACTATCGCCCCGCTCCAATTCCTGATTGATGAGACCGTACGCCACGTTATTGAGTCCGGCGCAGCCGTAGCCGCTGAGGTTGGCGCCGAGCAGCCCCATCTTTCCGAGTTGCGGAATCAGATGTTTGGGAAATTCGCCTTTGCGATAATGATCGCGTACGATGGGCATGAACTCCTCTTCCACAAATTCGCGCACCGTGTTGCGCACCATCCGCTCTTCATCGGAAAGCAGTTCTTCGATTTGATAAAGATCGACGCCCTGAAATTTCGCCATGTTATGCCATCTCCGCACATACTCTCGCTCCCACGCTCCGCGTGGGAGCGAGACCGTTATATTTATCTCTTTTGGAGTGTCAAGCAGTCTGGAGTGTCAAGCTTCAGCTTGACAGTAATTTTATGCCAAACTGAAGTTTGGCACTCCATTTTCCTTGATAATGTGAAACGGTGATTGCGATTTGACTTTCCCAAACAACGTATTCGCGGTGGCGCGCTGAATCGTCACCTCGATCACATCGCCGGCGTTGAAATTGCCTTTTTCGAAAACGACGATTTTGTTACCGTCGGTGCGGCCCATCCAAATGTCGGAGCCGCGCTTGCTGGGGCCTTCCACCAACACTGCGTGCGTTTTGCCGATCTCCGCTTCATTTTTTTTCAGCGAAATCTCTTTTTGCAGCTCATTCAAACGCACGATGCGCTCGGTCTTTTTTTCGTCCGAAACGTCGTCAGCTAATTTTCTGCTGGCGATGGTGTTTTCCCGCTGCGAATATTTGAACATGAACGCCGAGTCGAATTCCACGCGCCGCATCACGTCCAGTGTGTCATCGAATTCTTCGTCGGTCTCAGTGCAAAAGCCGACGATGACATCGGTGCTCAATTTCACCTCGGGAATCGTGTCGCGAATCTTGTCGACAAGATCGAGAAACTCTTTTTGCGTGTAGGTGCGTGCCATCAAATTCAAAATGCGATCGTTGCCCGACTGCAGCGGCAGATGAATGTGCTTGCAGATTTTCGGATTCTCCGCCATCACTTCGAGAAAGCGATCCGGGAAATCCTTCGGATGCGGCGAGGTGAAGCGAATGCGCGCGATGCCTTCCACTTCCGATACCCTATGCAACAAATCGGCGAAATCGTAATTTTCGTAACGATACGAATTGACATTCTGCCCCAGCAGCGTGACCTGTTTGAAGCCCTCGGCAGCGAGGCGCTCGACTTCCCAAACCACACTCTCGGGACTGCGGCTGCGCTCGCGGCCGCGGGTGTAGGGCACGACACAGAACGTGCAAAAATTATCGCAGCCGCGCATCACGGCAATCCACGCGTTGACGCCGGGCACGCGCTCGGGATAGACGTCGCTGTAATCTTCAAATTCAGAAAGGGCAAAATCGTATTGCTTGTCGCCGCCACGGCGAACGGCATCTATCATTTTGGGAAGGCGCTTGTAGCTGTCCGGGCCGGCGAAAATGTCCACCAATTTTTCCTGTGCTTTCAAATTGCCGCGCAGATTTTGCGACATGCAGCCCAGCAATCCCACCACTAGTTTTTTGTTGTTGGATTTGAGATGCGAAATCTCGCCGAGCCGGCCGTAGATTTTGTCGTGGGCGTTTTCGCGGATGGCGCAGGTGTTCAAAAAGATGATGTCGGCGTCCTGCTCCGACTCCGTGAATTCATATTGGTTGGTTTTCATGATGGAACGAATGAGCTCGGTGTCATATTCGTTCATCTGGCAGCCGTAAGTTTCGATATAGACTTTCTTCATTTGCTGGAATCACTGTTAACATCTTCTAATGGCAAGACTCGAATATCGATGCCTTCTTTATCAAAAATCCGATTCTGAATGGGAGCGGTGAATTCAGAAATTTCATAGCCGTTGTCTTCCGGCGTGACAAATCTGATGGCCACATCGGCGTTGTGCCACTTTGTAACTCCCAAAAACTTCACTTTGGGAAAGCGCTTTTGAACTCGAGAAACTATTTCTTTCGCCGCACGGTCAATTTTTTCCGATTTGCGCATAGTACACCTTTTGAATTAATGATAAGAATTTCTGTGCTTTCTTTATGGCGCGTTCTGCAGTCTTGTCACTAATCAATTTTGGTTCGTAGTCCGCACTTTCTCGCTCGTTCTGCAAGTCCGTGAAATATGTCATCAATTCTCGTGGCAATATCTTTTTGCGCTTCATCAGCTCTCTGGGAAATATGGCACGCACCCACTGATGTTTTTTCTGGGTCTCGGCCGAATGTCCGAACGCCACGAGAATTGCTATCGCCGCCTTTAGGACGCAATAATAAGCGCGACTCACAGCATCATCGTACAGCCCATTGTCAAAACAAAGCTGCGCCGCTTTCAGTGAGTTGGCTGCTTTGTTGAGATAATTCTCCGTTTCCAAATCATCGTCCGCAATTTAATCACCTCAGCCCGAAAAAACAAGTCAGAAATCTCATCGAAGCGGATGCGTTGTCGTTTAGAAAAGGCACGAGCCTTGGGGTCAAAAGTTTTTAATCACAGAGGATTAATGGATTGATGGATGATTGGATCGATGCTTTTCGGTTTGTCATTAATCCATTGATCCATAAATCCATCAATCCGCTTGCTGCACCGGGACGCCCACCACAAGATCGTCCTGCGCGAGTCTTTCGATTCGCAAATCGACAAATCGATTGCTGAGATCGCGTTCGGTGGCAACGCCGACTTTGATGTAGTTATCCGTCAGTCCCTGAAACAAGCCAGCGTCATTGCGGCCTTCCAATAGCACACGAACGGTTTTGCCAACTTGCCGCTGATAAAATTCCCGACGCTTTCTTTTGGAAAGATTTCGCAGAATCCGACTGCGCTCCTGTTTGGTTTGAAAATCCACTTTTCCCGACATCCTAGCCGCCGCCGTTCCCTCCCGCTCGGAAAACGAGAACACGTGAAAATAGGTTAGTAGTGACTCCTTTAGGAGTCCCACCGTGTTTTGAAATTCGTGTTCTCCTTCGCCGGGAAATCCCACCATCACGTCCGTTCCAAAACAAATCTCTGGAATCCGCTTCTGCACCAGCTCCAAAAAGTTGACGTACTCAGAAACCGAATAGAGCCGCCGCATGTTTTGCAGCAGCGAATCATCGCCGCTTTGAATGGGGATGTGCAAATGGCGGCAGAGTTTCGGCGACTCGGCCATGTGCGCAATCAACTCCATCGGAATCATCGTCGGCTCGATGGAACTGATGCGAATCCGCTCCAGTCCATCGATGCGCTCAAGCATTTTGATGACATCCAATAAAGTCTTGCCATCGAAATCGTATGTGCCGATGTTTACGCCCGTGAGCACGATCTCTTTGTGACCAAGCTCCACCAACTCGAGGGCCTCGCGCTGAATATCCCAAAGCGCGCGACTGCGGGCGCGGCCGCGGGCAAACGGAATCACACAGAAGCTGCACATGAAATCGCAGCCGTCCTGAATTTTGAGATTGGCACGGGTGGCGTGCTCGTAATTGCCAACTGAGCTGATGGTGAACGGACTGCGCGAGATTTTCTTTTTGCGAATCAGCGGCGCCGGCAGCTTGTGCGGCACGTCGATGAAATCCGCAACCCGCATTTTCTCCTCAGTGCCAACAATCAAATCGATGCCGTCGATCTGCTGCAGCGCCTCGGTGCCGATTTGCGCGTAACAGCCAAACGCTTCCGGCGACCGCCGCAAAACTTGCCGCACCAGCTTGCGGCACTCGGCGTCGGCCTTCTCCGTAACCGTGCACGTGTTGATGACGCACACGTCGGTCGGCTTTCCGAAATCGACAACATCGTAGCCCTTGGCCTTAAACGTATTGCTGATGATGGCGGTCTCGGCTTGATTGAGCCGGCAGCCGAGCGTGTAAAAGGAGGCTTTATAATTCACGATTTGTACTAACCTGCATTTTTCACCCAATCGGTCATATCTTCGAAATCATTTTCATTGTGCTGATCAGGCATGCCAAATTTCTTTTCTATTTCATTCAACTCTTTTCTGCTGATGCTTGGAACGAGAGATTCATATAAAGCGAGTCGTTTATGCCTTAAATACTCCACATAATCACCCGACTCGATACGTTGAAAATCACGCACGTCTCGATTAAAAATATAAATCCAAGCCTTGATGGCTTTCCCATTTTCCAAGATGACGTCCACCAACTCCCTTCGATAAAGCGGGTCCGCGCCGACTGCGCCTTCGTACTCGTCCAGCCTTGCGAGAATCCCTTCCGGCTGGTGGAGCCGATAAACCTCGCCCTTCACCCGGTCGTTCGGATTATTCGATGGCACCACGCCGGGGAACGAACCGAGATCGTACAGCTTGCCGCTGAAGTAAGCTTTGCCGAGATCATCGCACCCCTTTGAAAGAAACGGATGACGCTGGCCATCGAAATCGCGGCGAAGGGTTCCGTAAACAAAAAGATGGTTTTGCCTAATTGAGAATTTCTTCAACGCATCTACCATTAATACCATTTGTATCCAGATAAGGAAGGGTAATACTGTTACTATTTCGAGCTGTTCTTTTCGACAGGATTGAAAATTGGGAAGTAGAGTTGTGCCACGTCCAAAAGCCTTTGGTCTGCGGAAACAAAATAGTCAATGGTGAAACTCTCATTCGAAATAATCGCACAGGATAGTTGAAGCGAATCTAAAGTTCTTAAATTTCTGGTTCCAGCATATTCATCCAATAGATCGATGGCGTGGTCTTTAATCGACTTGTCGATCTCAATGACATTCATCAATTTCTTATCCTTCTCAAAATCTGCAAACACTTGTGTTACCTTCTCGAATTCGACTTCTTCGATTCTCACTCGTTTCAGGAACGCAGAGTGAAATTCTATTGGCGTTAAATCGGAGATAGCCAAGAATAAATCTGCAGATTGGCCTACCAAGAAATTCCATAAATCGTCGGTGCCATCTTCATGATGATATAACTTTACAAGTACACTCGTATCTAAAAATACATTCATCGCTCGCTTCTTTCTGAAACGATATCATCAGAAAGATTCCCCTTAATGGATTTTGTAAGTCGCTGCGCTTTTTGAAAAGACATCTTTGACAAGTTGGCTTTTGGAATCAAAATAACTTTTACTTCGGTGTCATCCTCGAGGGGAATATTTTGTAATTCCAAATTCCCGTTTATCACTCGTGTGTCTATAATAATTTGACTCATTTTAAACCTCTTCGATAAATTTTAGACTTCTATCAAATATATCAAAGCCATCGACGATAATCAATTAGCGCTTTTTATAAATTCTCACCGAGAACGTCTTCTGCCGGCACTCCTCCTTGCGGCTTTAGCTCCAGCGCTTTTTGAATGAGTTCTTCATCGTTTTTCTCTCCGGAAAAGTACGCTTCCGAACGACAACTAAAATTTACCCCGGCAATTCCTCGATAAACTCAATCAGGTTGCCCTCGTTGTCCGCAATCCACAGGTTCTTTTCATTCGACTCCCGAATCACTTTTGGCTCTTGCGTGATTTTCACGCCGCGGCGCCGCAGTTCGGCGGCGGTTTTCTCCACGTCGTCGGTGGCGAAACAAATGTGCTTCGAGCCCGGCGACATCAGATCTTGATCACGAATCGCGCTGACACCCTTCGTCCGCGTCAGCAATTCGAGGCGCACGCCGGCATCCGAAATGAGCTTGACGATTTCTATTTTGGCATCGGACAACGTGAATCTTTTCTCAATGCGAAAATCAAGTTTGTCGCGATACCAATTGATGGCGGCTTCGAGATCTGCGACGACTACCGCCCAATGATGCAAGGGATAACCTGATTTCAAATAGTCTCTCCCTTCATCACCGAATCGAAAACCGGCGACACAAACCCGCCCTCCTTCTCCACCAACAGCCGCTCGCGCCGAATCTTGAAGTTCTCTGACGGCACGCCGTACAGTTTTTCCAAAATCAACTCCGGACGAATCCCCCCGCCGCTGCCGGTGCTCAGAATCATCCGCAGATGCAAAGGCTCAATGGAGTTCACCACTTCAATGGATTTGATGAGCGGCTTAATGTCGCGCGTTTGCAATTCGCCTTTGCGCATCTGCTTCACTTCGATGGCATCTTGCTGCAAGAATTTCTGCACCAAGTCCTCGTGCAGCGCGGTGAGGTTGCCATTGTATTTGCCGTTGAAGCGCGCTTTCAAAGTTTGATTCAATTCGTCCGAATCCAACGACGCAGAGTATTCGGCTGCGTTGATGATCTGAAACAGCGACGGCGCTTTGCGGTCGATTTTCGCCAGCGATGTGAATTTCAAATCCTCCGGCATTTGCTTGTTCAACGTGGCCAGCAGTTTTTCGGCGGGAATTTCCACCACGGTTTCGAAATCGAGAAATTCCTCGGCGCTTTCCATGCCCACGTTCAGCGCGGGACCAAACGAAATGTTCGGCGCGGGATTGAAGCCTTCGCTGTATTTCAGCGGCACGTTGGCGCGGGCAAAGGCGCGCGTGAACGTGCGGATCAAATCCAGCGCGGAAAGGTAACGAAACTCGCCCAGCTTACAATAGCCGGCGCGATAGCGGGTCACCATTTTTTCGGCGTTGGCGAAAAGCTCATCGAAAGTTTTGATTTCCACGGGAATGCCGCGTTCCAAACTGCGCCAGCTTGCGATGCGCTCGGCGCGGATGGCGTCGAGGTCGCATTCCAATCCGCAGTGGTAGCACACGAGCTTATCGTCTTCTTCGGGACGCCCCAAATCGGTGCGATTGCTTTCGCTTTTCTTTTTGTACGGCTTTTCGCACGCGGGGGAAAAGCGCCCCTTCAGCGCGCGCTGGAGTTCGCGGACGAGAAAATCCTTTTTCACCAAGGAATCGATGTGATCCCACGGCAGCGGCGAATAGAGCGGAATGTCCTTCAGCCAGATTTCGGTGTCAAGGTTCAACTCTGCGAATACTTGTCGCCAGAGATCGAGCTTCAATTGATCCGTCCACGCGTCGAAACGGGCGCCGCGGCGATACGCCAATTCCAGCGCTTTGCACAAACGCCGATCGCCGCGCGAGAAAATCGCCTCGAGCCAGGTGTGATCGACTTCGTGCCATTTGAATCGCAACCGCTTGTGCGGACGAATCAAGTTCAGAAGGTATTTTTGCTTCTGACTCAACGACTCGCGGTCTTCGAGTCCCAGCCACTGAAACGGTGCGTGCGGCTTGGGAATGTGCGACGACACGCTGATCGTCACCTGCGCATTTTTGCCGTGCTCGTTTTCCGCCAGCTTCAAAATCTTCAAACCGAGATCGACAATGGCTTTCAAATCTTCCTCGGTTTCGGTGGGAAGTCCGATCATAAAATAGAGTTTAACGTGACTCCAGCCGTTGCGGAATGCGGTGTTGGCGCCGTTGAGGATCACTTCCTCGGTGATGCCTTTGTTAATGACGTCGCGCATGCGCTGGCTGCCAGCCTCCGGCGCGATGGTGAACCCCGAACGCCGCACTTTCGAGAGACTCTCGCCGAGGGTGTCGGTCATGCCATAAACTCGCATCGACGACACCGCCATCGCGGTGTGGCGCTTCTCCAACTCCTCGCCCAACTTTTGCGCCAGTGGCCCGATGCAGCTGAAATCGGCGGTGGAGAGCGAAGTCAGCGACGCCTGATCGAAGCCGGTCTTCTCCAAACTTTTCATGATCGTGTTGATGATGTCCTCCGGCTTGCGCTCGCGCACCGGACGATAAATCGTGCCGGCCTGACAGAATCGGCAGCCCTCGGTACAACCGCGGGCAATTTCGATGGAGACGCGATCGTGCACGATGTCGCCGTGGGGCACGAGGATGTCATCGGGAAATGGATACTCGTTGATGTCCTTGATGTAGGTGCGCTTCACCGGAAACGGCGCGACGTTGCTGCCTACGACATTTTCAAATCCGGTTTCGGGATCGATTTTCGTTTCATACAAAGAAGGAACGTAAACGCCTTCCATCTGCGCGAGGTGAATCAAAATCTCGCGGCGAGGCAAGCCGGCGTCGCGCAGCTCGATGAAACGGTCAATCACATTCGGAAACGCCTCTTCCCCATCGCCAATCAGAAAGCAGTCGATGAAATCGGCCAGCGGCTCCGGCGCGAAGGCGCACGGTCCGCCGGCGATCACCAGCGGATCGCGGTCACTCCGATCTTTCGACCACAGCGGAATGCGTCCGAGATCGAGCATCGTCAAAATGTTGGTGTATTCTAATTCGTACTGCAGCGAAAAACCGACGACATCGAATTCGTTAAGCGGAATCTGCGTTTCCATCGACACCAGCGGCAGGCCGGTTTCCCGCAGTTTCGCTTCCATGTCGATCCACGGCGTGTAAACGCGCTCGGCGGCGGTGTCGTCGCGCTTATTCAAAATCGAGTAGAGAATGCGCAGCCCGAGATGCGACATGCCGATCTCGTAGGTATCGGGGAAGCACAGCGCCACCCGTCTGCGCGCCCCCGGCTTGCGAATGACATTCCATTCATTGCCCAGGTAACGAACCGGCTTTTGAACGGAACTGAGAATGTCGTGATAAATGTGCGGCATAAAACCTCAAGTTAACAACTCAAATTCCCAACTTAGGGTAATCCCGTGAGCCCCTCCTGACCTCCTCCAAATTCTCCGCTGCGTGGATCCGCTAAGCGGATAAGAAGCGAAATTTGGGGGAAGAGATTTTTGAACGCCCGGCGCGCGGGAATGCAATTCGCGCTTCATTTATCTCGCTGGGGATTTGCCAATCCCCAGCGAGCGGCTTATCTTGCATTCATCTGCGAAATCTTCGTCCTCCAAACTTTAAAACTTAAAACCAACTTTCGTGAAGTAAAACGCGCCGCTGAAACCCATTTGCACGGCATCCCAAACGCCGCCGGTCTCGGTTTCGGTATCCTGCTGCGTCGGATACACGTTGAAGAGATTGGCGGCGCCGAAATTCAATGAGATATTGGGCGTAACATCATAGCCGAGCGTCAAATCGCTGACGACTTTCGATTCGTACACATCGTCGGTTCCCAGCCAATCCTCCAGCACCACTTCTCCGAAACGGACGAATCGCAGACTAGCGTTGAAGCTGCGGAACTTGTAATCGAGCGTCAGGTTGATTTTGCTGTCCGGCGCCGAAGCTAACAGAAACTTCTGCTCGCGCGTGCCGAAATAAATATCCTCTTTGCCGCGCAGTTTCTCCGTGGTAGTGATGTCGCCCAAATCCATGTCGTTGAAGTTGGCGGCAATCGCGGCACGCACGCGGCTGGAACCAATAAGCTTGGCCCAACTCAACACCACGTCGAGGCCTTTGGTTTCAGTGTCAATGGCGTTGGTGAAGAACTGCGCCGCGCCCACATTCAGCGCCCGCAGCTCATCGCCGATGTCCGGATCGCTATCTTCGAAGGCGCCGGTCAACACGATGCGATCTTTGATGTTCACGTAATAGCCATCAACGGTTGCAGCAAACTCGCCAAAGTTGGCGGTGAAACCTGCGCTGACGTTTACCGCGGTTTCCTCTTTCAATTTCGGGATGCCTAGGGCGCGCGTGATCGGGCTGTCGTTTTTGGCGATGAGCTTATCCACCGGCACGCCAGCCACAAAATCAGTAAAGGTGGAATTGAAATAAATCTGCGCCAACGACGGCGCGCGGAAACCGCTGCTCACCGATCCCCGAAGGGCCAGTTGGTTCGTCAGTTTTAAACGTGAAGAAATTTTGCCGTTGATGGTGCTGCCGAAGTCGCTGTAGTCCTCAAAACGCACCGCTGCGCCCACCATGAATTGGTCAGTCACATCAAATTCGGCGTCGATGTATGCGCCGAGGTTGGTGCGGAATTCATCCAACTCATTGGAGGGCTGGAATCCTGGAAAGCCCTGCGAGCCGCCCGGCCGCAATTCGCCATTAGGGGCAATGACCTTGAGTGAATCCGGCGTGGTGTGATCGACGACGTTGCCATTCACATCAAACGATGCGTAGGAACCGACTTCGCCGGCAAAAATTTCGTAATTATCGATGCGATACTCCATGCCAAGCGCGACGTTGATTCCTTTCAAAGTATTAGGGAAGAAACGGCTCATGCTCAACCCGGTGGTGTTTTGACTTAATTGAAAGCCGCCGGCATCGAAGCGCGTCGGCGAGCGTTCCTCCAGCGTGGCGTTCAAGGTCCCATCGATGATGTAGTGAAAACGATTCGAGCCAAACGTGTTGTTGAAATCAAAATCCCAGCCTTTGTACCTAGTGCGGACGCCCGCGGAGATCGACTTATCCGTAATATTGGAAGTGATGCTGGGGTTGAAGCCATCGGGATAAATCGCGGTTACGTTGCGCTCGCTGTCTGGATCGCGCGTCCACGCAAAGGCATCGGTGTAGCGATGATTGAAACCGCCGAAGGCGTAGAAGCTGGTGTTATCGGTGATTGGCACGGCGCTATTGACGAAGCCGGAAAAATTATCCAGTGCCGCATCGCCGAACTGCTGGCGATAAATAGAGAACACGTCAGGATCGGCCGGACGATTGGTATTATTTTTTGAAAGATAATCGATGGTAAAATTGGCAAAGCCGCCGCTGATTCGCACGCCGTAATTCCCGCTCACATTGTAGGTGGAGCCATCGTAATCTTCAGGCGCCAGCACTTGAAAATCGGAGCCGGGATCGGCTTTATGCGTGCCGGTGGTAAAACTGCCGGTAAATTCTTCGACCGTATTTTTTAGAACGATGTTGATGACACCGGCGATGGCGTCCGAACCATATTGCGCACTGGCGCCGTCGCGCAAAATTTCGATGCGTTCAATCGCCGCAGCCGGGATGGTATTGAGATCGGTGCCGGTGTTGCCGCGGCCACGCGATCCAAAAATATTGATGAGCGACGATTGATGGCGGCGCTTGCCGTTGATCAACACCAGCGTTTGATCCGGACCGAGGCCGCGCAGCGTCGCCGGGTCGATGTGGTCTGCGCCATCGGCGCCAGACTGGCGATTGGAATTGAACGCCGGCGCCGCGTATTGCAGCAGTTGGTTGATGTCGAGTTGCCCGGAGCGGCTGGTTACTTCCCGGATATCGATGACGTCAATGGCCACTGGGCTTTCAATCACCGTGCGGTTAGAGCTGCGCGTGCCTACTACTTGAATATCGCCAAATTGGATGACACCCTCTTCGAGTGTAATGTTCAACTCCGTCTGCCCATTCAGTTTCACTTCTTGTTGAGCATAACCAATGAAACTGAACGTGATGGTGCTGTTGGGGGAACTGACTTTTAATTTATAGCTGCCATCCGTTGCCGTGGATGCGCCATTGTAAGTTCCCTTTTCAAAAATGTTCACGCCCGCAAGCGGCTCCCCCGCCGCATCTTTGACGGTGCCGGTGACCGTGTGCTGCGCCGCCACCCAAACCGGATAAAGCAAGCACAGTGCTGAAAGTACAATTTTTTTCATTTTAAAATCCTCCTTCCAATAATTGACCTGTATAACTCACACCGGTAATACCTTCGTGGAAAGCCTCAACAACCCCATTTACACCATCGTAGAGGCTAAAACTTTACACAGAACTTCTCAACCGCTTCGCACGTCCGACAGCTAATTTTCCGACATCGGCATGCCCGGCAGCGGCAGGCTCGAGTTCCAGATATCGCGGTACAGCTTCCAAGAACCATCTGCGGCTTTTTTCCAAACAACCAGAAACTTACCCGAATCCTGTACGCCTCCTGGCAAGGAAATGCTATAGTTGCCCGTCTCGAGCACCAGGTCGCCGGCGGCCATTACATCGTCTGCCGTTAGGGTGAGATTGGTAACGCCCATGCTCATAAATCCGCTGAACACCTCCTGAATGGCGCTCGTGCCCTGTACGCGCTCGTGGTTGGGCGGCATAACGATGGCATCCTCGGTGTACATCGCCGCAAGAGTCGCTGCGTCGCCGGCGTTGAACGCCCCCGAGAATTTGGCGTCCATTTCTTCGATGGCTTTGCGCACCTGCGCCATGTCCATTTGCGGCTGCGGCGCAGAACAAGCCAACAGACCCAGCAACGAAATCAATGCGGCACAACCAGTGACTGTTCTCATTACTTCTCCTCCCTTTTAGTTAAATGTGATACATGACGTATTGCTTAAATCTGATACGAGCGCGCGGTCAGTATCGTGACTCCCACCAGCTCATCTTTATCATAGTGATAAATCAAGCCATCATCCATAATGCTGTCTTTGGCTTTCTGAGGTTTTCGAAAACTAATTTAGAGCGTGTCCGTCTCGTCGTCGTAATCGACCCAGTAGGGCTTTTGCGAAATTTTTAAAAGATAAGGGATGACAGACTCGTCGAATTCTACTTTTTCCATATCACTTGGCCCTCTTTCAAAACTCTGGATGGCTGCGAAGTCAATCGTTTTCCCGCTAACAGTAGTAATTGAAAAAAGCGCCTCACTTGTAATTGACACCTCCCCCCGGTCAAGCCACCAACTTCCGCAACTGCCGCAAATTCTTTTTGTCCAGCTTGCGTTCAGGCGTTTCGATGATCATCGGCGCATGGGCAAATCGCGGGTCGTTCACAAAATATTTGAAGCCCGCCAATCCAATTTCGCCTTTGCCGATGTGCGTATGCCTATCCACCCGGCTGCCCAACTCGCGCATCGAGTCGTTGGCGTGAATCACGCCCACTTGATCGACTCCAATTGTCTCGTCCAAATTACGAATCGTTTTCTCGTAACCTTCTTCGGTGCGAATCTCATATCCCGCCGCAAAAATATGGCAGGTATCGAGACACACTCCCAATCGCGCCTTCTCCTCCACTCGCCATTTAATTTCCACAAGCTGCTCGAAGGAGTAGCCCAGCGTGTCGCCCTGTCCCGCGGTTGTTTCCAATAAAATCTTAACTTTGAAATTCGGGCAGCGCTGCAAAACAAAATTTAGACTTTCAGAGATCGTCCGCAAGCCATCTTTCTCACCGCGGCCCACGTGCGAACCCGGATGCACCACGAGAAACGGAATGCCCAGCGCTTCGGCGCGCTGCATTTCCACCACAAAGCTTTGCTGCGAGGCGCGCAGAATTTTCTTATCCGCGGCGCCCAGGTTGATCAAATACGAAGCGTGCACCGAAACCACTTTCACGCCGGTGCGGCTTTCTTCCCTTTTAAATCTTTCGATCTCGTCTGTGGTGAGTTCCGGTACCCGCCACTGGCGCTGGTTGCGCGTGAAAATCTGCACCACGTCGCAGGCGGCCTCCAAGCCATTTTGAGGCGCGTTAAAAACGCCACCAGCAATAGAGACGTGCGCGCCAAATTTCATACTTAATTTTTTCGCGGAGTGCAAAACTTAAGCTTTGCACTTCGTTTATCATGCAAGCCCAAGTTTTGACAGCAGTCTTTCAAAAAACGGAATCGGATTCTTCAGCGTGCCGTTCTGTTTCTGTTTCAAATAACTGGTGACGGCCATCACGAAGAAGCACAGCAAGAAAAGTAGAGTGTAGAGCGTCAGCTCAATCAAATTACTGGAGCTACCCGCAATCATTATTTTCGAGGCATTCCAGATTCGCATAAAAAAATAAATGCAGCCAATGAACGCCACTGCCTGCACCAGCCAACGCAAATTGATTTTCATTCGTGCGCTTGCAACCATCTCTCGGCATCGATGGCGGCCATGCAGCCCATGCCCGCGGCGGTGATGGCCTGACGATAATAATGATCCACGACATCGCCGGCGGCGAACACGCCTTCAATGTTCGTCATCGTGCGCTGTTTGGTTTTGATGTATCCCACGTCATCCATTTCGATTTGGCCTTTGAAAATTTCCGTGTTCGGCTGATGGCCAATAGCGATGAACACGCCGTCCACTTTTTTTTCCATCTTCTCGCCGGTTTTCAAATTCCGCAGCGTTACGCCGGTCACATTCTTTTTTTCTGGGTCGTGAATTTCCTCAACGGTGCTGTTCCAGATAAAACTGATTTTGGGATTTTTGAACGCGCGCTCCTGCATGATTTTCGATGCCCGCAATTCCTCGCGGCGATGCACAATCTCCACCTTGCGCGCAAACCTGGTAAGGAAGTTCGAGTCTTCCATCGCGGTGTCGCCGCCGCCGACCACCACCAACTCTTTGTCGCGGAAAAACGCGCCATCGCACACCGCGCAGGTGGAGACACCGTAGCCTAGTAGCTTCCTCTCCGATTCCAGTCCCAGCAATTTCGCCGACGCGCCGGAAGCGATGATCACAGCATGAGCCTTATACTCTTTATCGCTCACGAAAACCGAAAACGGCCGCTGCGAAAAATCCACTTTGGTGACGGCGTCCCACACCACTTCGGCACCGAAACGTTCTGCCTGCAGCCGCATGTTTTCCATCAATTCCGGGCCTTGAATGCCGTTGGGAAACCCGGGATAATTTTCAACATCAGTAGTTAAAGTCAATTGGCCACCGGGTTGGGCGCCGGCAAACATCAGCGGGTTGAGCATCGCGCGGGCGTTATAAATGGCCGCTGTGTAACCCGCGGGCCCGGAGCCAATGATAATCACTTTTCTCACCTCTGAGTTCGACATTCGCTAAATCCTACCTTTCAAATTTGTTAGTGGGATAAAAATAGTTTTTATTGAAGGGAAATGCAAGCGAAAATATTCGCTTGATTCGACAAAGTCTCTTTTGTATTCTCCCAAGAATACGCATTGCAAGAAAAAAGGAACAGAGGAAACTTATGCGTCTTTGGTCAATCAGTCCAACTTACTTGGACACAGTGGGCTTGGTTGCTCTTTGGCGTGAGGGTTTACTGGCACAGAAGGTTCTGCTTGGTCAGACAAAAGGGTATAGATTTCACCCCCAGTTGATAAGATTCCGCGCCTGTTCCGATCAGGTTTTAGCCATTGGGTGCTATCTGAACGAAATCGCGCATGAGGCTGACCGTCGGGGGTATCGGTTTAATAACTCTAAAATCATGAAGTTCGGACCGTGTCAGAAAATCAAAGTAAATAGCGGTCAGATTGAGTATGAGTGGAAGCATCTATTGAGCAAATTGAAAATCAGATCTCCGGTTTTATATGAAACAAACAAGATAATTGTTAGTCCCGATATTCATCCGCTATTTGAAATTGTGCCGGGTGAAATTGAGGATTGGGAACGAGTTTAAGCGCTTGCCAGTCGAGCCGCCTTTCACGCGATTGCTTCGCGAATCACCACCTTCGCGGCGCATTCATCACCACGCGCACCGTATCGCGAGCAATCAGCAGTTCTTCGTTAGTGGGGATGACGTACGCGCCCAACTTGCTGGCGTCCTCGCTGATCTTGCCGCTGCGTCCGCCAAAGAGAGTTTTGTTTGCTTCCGGATTGAGGGTTAGCCCCAGACATTCGAGTCCACTGCATATCCGCTCGCGAATGACCGGCGCATTTTCGCCGATGCCGCCGGTGAACACCACGGCATCGGCGCCGCCCATGCCGGCAAAATAAGCGCCGATGTATTCTTTCGCCCGCGCACAAAAGATATCAATCGCCAGCCGCGCCCGCCGATCCTGATGCTCGGTTTCCTCCTCCAGCAGCTCCCGCATATCGCCGGTTAAACCGGAGATCCCCAGCAAGCCGGAGCGCTTGTTCAGCAAGTCATCAATTTGATTGAAGTTCATGCCCTCTTTATGAAATAAATATTCAAGAACGGAAGCGTCGAGGTCGCCGGCGCGGGTTCCCATCAGCAATCCTTCCAGCGGCGTGAAGCCCATCGAGGTGTCAAACGATTGCCCGTTTTTGATGGCGCACGCGGAGCAGCCATTTCCGAGATGCAGAGAAATGATGTTCACCTGCTCCGGCTTCAGGTGATTGATTTGTCGGTATCGATATGCGATGTAGCGATGCGACGTGCCGTGAAATCCGTAGCGGCGGATTTTATAACGGCGATAATACTGATACGGAATGCCGTAAATGTATGAAGTGGGCGGCATAGTGGAGTGATACGCGGTATCAAAAATGGCCACCTGCGGAATGCCTTCGCCCAAAACCTCAAGAGTCGCGCGAATGCCTTTGAGGTTGGCGGGATTGTGCAGCGGCGCCAACTCAATGCAATCCTCGATGCCAGCGATGACGTCTTGATCGATCTTCACGGACATTTTAAATTTTTCGCCGCCGTGCACCACGCGGTGCCCCACGGCGTGAATATCCGCCATAGATTTAATCTGATCGATTTTGGATTCGGGGGAAATGATCCAGCGCAGGATGGCATCGACGGCGGCGCGGTGATCGCGCAAGGGCGCATCCATTTTTACTTTGGGCTGGCCCTCGGCTTGAAATGTGATAAGGCTGTGGCTGCCGATGCGTTCGAGGATGCCGCTGGCGAGGCGGCGATCTTTATCCTGCTTGATGAGCTCGAGATCGGTCTCGATGATTTGAAATTTTACGGTGGCGGAGCCGCAATTGAGGACGAGTACGTTCATCGTTGTTACCCTTTCATTTCTTCGTGTCTAAATTTTTTCCACTCTGCAAATTTCAACGTCTTCACTTTCTCCAATTCAATCAGAGTAATTTTATCTGGGCGGCCGTTCCGGCTGTAGATTTTGTATTTCGCTTCTTTTGAAGTGGAGACGCGGCTTTTGAAATCAACCAACTTTTCCACGAGCTGAATCAGGTCGCTGCGCTGCACCATCACAAACGAGTCTTTGGTTTCGAACGCAATTAAATCTGAGCTGCCGCCGTACAGCCAGCCGGCGTCATTTTTGCGAACGCTGTGCAGCTCGATCCAAATCCATTCATCTTGAAATGAGGCGTCTCGCCGGCCAATGCGTTTGCGCGATTTGACATCAACCCGGAAGCAGCGCTCTCCTTTTTCAATCAAAAAATCCCAGTGCTCGTTGCGGTCGCATTCGCCGGGCGCCGGGGTAACCCGCCAACTTTTTCGCCGCGCAATTTTGGCAAATTGGTTCTGAGCGCTGTCACCAATTTCCAGTGAATCTTTGTGATCGTATTTGTTTCGTTTCGAGACCCGATTCATCTCGTTCCTCCATAACTGGCAGCAGACTCAAAACAAAAAGGGAGTCCTAAAAATTCTAACTCCCTTTGCTTAACGGTCATGGTTGCGATTCGATTTGTTTATCTCTTCTCCATCGGTACATACTCCGATTTGATCGGCCCAATGTACACGGCGCGAGGCCGGAACAGCCGGTTGTCGGCGAGGTACTCCAAGGCGCGAGCGGTCCAGCCGGCCACCCGGCTTACCGCAAAAATCGTGGTAAACATCGCGGGCTCAATGCCCAGAGCGCTGTAAATGATGCCGGAAAAGTAGTCCACGTTGGGGAAGATTTTTTTCTGTTCCGATAAATCGCTGCAGACCACCCGTTCCAACTCGACGGCGGTTTCATACAGATTGCGAATGGCCGGGTTGCGCTCGGCCATCAGTTTAGCAATGGGGCCGAAAATGCGGGCGCGGGGGTCGTAAGCTTTGTACACCCGATGCCCGAAGCCCATGATTTTGCGCTTGTCTTCCCGCGCTTTTCGATACCACTCTTTCACGTTTTCAGAGCTGCCAATTTCCTGCAGGGTATAAACCACCTGCTCGTTGGCGCCGCCGTGCAGCGGGCCCTTCAAGCTGCCGAGTCCGGCGACGATGGAGCTGTACATATCCGCAAGAGAAGAATTAACCACCATCGTGGTGAAAGTGGAAGCGTTCATGCCGTGATCGGCGTGGAGAATCAGCGCCACATCCATCGCGCGCTCGCTAAAGGCATCGGGTTTTTTGCCGGTCATCATGTAGAGCAAATTGCCGGCGTGGCTCAATTCGAGATCGGGCGCCAGCGGCGGAAGTCCCTGGCGAATGCGCGCGATGGCTCCCGCCAGCGTCGCAAATTGCGCGATGAGCTTGATGGCGATTTCGGTTTCACCGGCTAACGAGGTGTCGTTGGCGTCTTCATCAAAGTTGGCTAAAATAGCGACCCCACTTTGCATCGCCGACATGGGGTGGGTGTGCGGTTTCATCACCATTTGCAGCACTTTCAAGACTTGCTGCGGCACCCGCCGGTGGTCAAGTAATTTTTGGTTAAAATCCTGAAGTTCAGAAGCGGTGGGCAGTTTTCCGAAAAGCAGCAAATAAGCGGTCTCTTCGAACGTCGATTCTTCGGCGAGATCGAAACAATTGAACCCGCGGTACACGAGCCAGCCTTTGGCGCCGTTCACATAACCAATTTTGGTAGCGTTGGCGATGGCGCCTTCCAGCCCCTTGCCTATCTTAACCTCAACCGGCCAGGCCGGCTCCTGGGTCATTCCTGGTTCGGGTTCGTCGTTGGTTTCTTGCGCCGCTTTGATGGCGGCCTGTCGAATCACTTCGTCTATTTCTTTTATGGGCATTCAATCCTCAATTTTGGAATGTTTGTTTACTTTGCTTCAGAATATTCCCGCCAGCGCTGTTCGAGTTTAGGATCTTGCAGCGTCTCCATCACGTAGTCGGCATATTCTTTAGACGTGGCGCCTTGGCTGCGGCCGGTGATGACTTTTTTCTTTTCGAACAGTCCGCAAATATCCAGCGCCATTTCCAACTTTACGGCGCGGTCAACATAGCCGATGTGGCGAAGGAGCATGGCGGCGGCGCGAATCATACTGGCGGGATCGGCGTACCGGGCGCGGCCTTCCTGCACCATGCGCGGCGCGCTGCCGTGAATGGCCTCGAACATGGCGTATCGTTTGCCGATGTTGGCGCTGCCAGCGGTGCCCACGCCGCCCTGGAACTCGGCGGCTTCGTCGGTTAAAATGTCGCCGTAAAGATTGGGCAGCGCAAAAACTTTAAACTCCGTCCGCCGTTTGCGATCCACTAACTTGGCGGTCATGATATCGATATACCAGTCGTCGCATTTGATGCCGGGATATTCTTTGGCAATGCGGTAGCCGATGTCTAAAAATTTGCCGTCGGTGGTTTTCACGACGTTGGCTTTGGTGACGAGGGTGACGCGATCGACGTTATTTTTTTTCGCGTACTCAAACGCCAACCGAATCAACCGTTCGGTAGCGGGCGAGGTGGCCACTGTGAAGTCCACAGCCAAATCATCGGTAACGTTCACGCCGCTGCTGCCCAGGGCATACGCGCCCTCGGTGTTTTCACGAAAGAAAACCCAGTCAATGCCCTCCGATGGGACTTTTACCGGGCGCACGTTGGCAAATAAATCCAGTTCTTTGCGCATGGCGACATTGGCGCTTTCGACATTAGGCCAGGGATCGCCTTTGCGCGGAGTAGTGGTGGGGCCCTTCAAAATCACGTGGCATTTTTTCAGTTCCGCCAGCACGTCATCGGGAATGGCTTTGCAAACTTCGGCGCGCCGTTCAATGGTCAGCCCCTCGATAACGCGAAACTCCACTTTGCCGGCTTGCGCTTCCTCTTTTAAAAGAAATTCCAAAATGCGCTGGGATTCCGCAGCGATGAACGGCCCGATGCCATCGCCGCCCACGATGCCGATGATAATCGGCTTAAGGTTGGAATAATCGATCCAATCTCCCCCTTTCTTCATCGCCTCAATTCGTTGAAGCTGTTGTTCCAACAGCTTTCCAAAATGTTTCACCGCATTTTCGATGTGACTATTCGCCATACGAGTCTCCTGTCAATTTTAAATTTAAATCCGCCTGGTCACAAATTTGGTAAGGGAAAATTACGCTATAACACACTTTTGCATATAAAGTTAGAGTGTAATTTAAAATTTAATCACATACAATCAAGTAAAATTTCGGAGATAATCACGCTCTTAGCGAGCGCAGCGCAGGTTGCTTTTTTTGAAAAATATTTTAATTTGGGCGCAAATATCTAACCTGACTTATTCATCACAAAGAACACGAAGTTTTTTAAAAAACATATACACCGAATCGGATGTCGTTTTATCGCCTAATACACGATGACCTCAAGCGAATAAAAGGTCAAATTGTGGCCGTCATCGGGGGAGGCGGCAAGTCTTCGCTTTTGCAAAAGCTCGGGCGCGAGTTGGCGCAGGAAAATCTGCGCGTGGTTTTGACCAGCACTACCAAATTTCAGCCGTTCCCGCAGACCGGCCTCGTGATGGTGCGAGACGGGCGCACTTATCTTTCCGAGTTAAAAATTCTGCTCGACGAGCTCAACATCGCGCAGGTGGCGAAAGACTATTATGAAAAAGATCGCCTAATCGGGGTGAACATCCTCACGGTTCAAGAATTGGCGAAAATTGCGGATGTGATTTTGATTGAAGCCGACGGCAGCCGGCAGCGCTCGTTAAAAACGCACAAAGATTACGAGCCGGTGATCCCCCCCTTCGTCACCAGCGTCATCATCATCTGCGGCGCCGATGTGGTGGGCCAACCGTTGAATGAAAAGCACGTGCATCGCGCCGAGCTTTTTTCTCAAAAATGGAGCCTGCCCTTCGGCGCGACCCTCACACCGGAACTCATTTCCGGCGAGTTGCTTTCGCCGCAAAGTTATTTGCGAAACGTTCCCCTGCGCGCCGCGGTGCGAATCTTCATCAACAAAACCGACAGCAATCCGATTGGCGCAAAATTGCTCTCCGAACATTTGTTCAAAAAAACCGATTACCCCATCTTTTTCGGCAGCATTGAAAAGAACTACGTGCAGCGCCTCGCCCCTGAAAATCTTAAAGTAGAAGCCTAAACTCAAATGGACAAACCCAGAAAAAAAAGACGACCCAAAAATAAGAAGAACGATATCCAGAACGTTTCTGGGCCGAAGCCGCCGGAAGAAAACTCGCCTGCACTCGATGCGTTTTTTTCACCCGCCATTGAAGCCGATTTTGTGTTGGGAAATTTTTTGGATGAAATTTTTCCGTTACAAAAACAAGTGAGTGATCATGGCGAGGCCCTGGAGGCTGGAGACATTTCGGACTCCGCTATTGAAGAATTTTTAAAAAAGCACCTGCCGGCCCTGCGCGCCGAAGTCGATGCCGTTACCACCTCCAAACACACGCCGCCGATCGTGGGTGACAGCGGTGAAGATCTTGCAGATGAAAGACCGCCTTCAGAAACTCTGACTCCGCCGCCAACTGCAGCACAAACACAAATGGATGATCTTACCGAGATCGATTCCGGAAGCTCGTTGGAAATTCTCTACGAAATCAACAAACTTCCGCCCGAGGGCGACGCGCTGAAACCGGAGTCGTTTTATGATATCATCCGCAGCGAAGCGCCTCTTGTTATAACGGCTCCGCAAACTCCGCCAAATCTAGAAAGCGACCTGGCCTCGCCTTCTGATGATCTCACTTTTCCGGAAAAAATCGAAATCTTTGCGACGGCCCCGGACGCAACCGACTCGCTCGATGCGCCCAGCGCTGAAACCGACAATGATTCTGTTGAAAACATTTTCGGACTGCCTCCTATTTCCGAGCAAACCACCACGATATTTGAAATCCCCCCCCTGCCGCAAGCTTTCACGCCGCTCGAGAAAGAGCAGACGCTGCCGGCGCCGGCGCTGGAACCCGAACCCATCCCCCTTCATCAGAAGGCGCAAATTCTCAGCCGCGCCATTTCATGGTATCGCGAACAAAAGTACGATGACGCGATCCTCGAGCTCAAGCAGTTGCTGAAAATCGATCCCGAATACGCCCTCGCCCATAAAATTTTGGGCAACGCTTATTTCAAAAATCGCATGTATTCTGAGGCGCTGGCCAGTTACGAACAATACAAGAAAAAACAGCCGGGAGACCTCAGCGTGCACGAAAATCTCGGCATCGTGTATTCTCGCTTAGGGGTGCTGCAACTGGCCATCAAAGAGTGGCAGGCGCTGTTGCAATCCCAGCCCGATCGTCCGGACCTCGAGCGCCGAATCCGCCGCGCCCGCGCGATTCTCGACGCCGAAACTCAAAAGCCGCCAGCGGTGAACGAACGGCTGCGTTTGCTCAACGACGGCATCCAGCATTATAAAAACAAAAATTATCAACGCGCCATCGAAGCATTTCGCCAGGCGCTGATTCGTTATTCCGACAGCGTCGAGGTTTACAGTTTTCTTGGCAACGCCTATTTCCGAAACCAGATGCTCACCGAAGCCGCCAAGGCGTTTGAAAAGGTGAAACGCATGGACAGCGCCTACGTACCCGCCTACGAAAACATGGCGGTGATTTACGCGCATCAGGGGGCGTACGACCAAGCGCTGCGGGAGTGGGAAAAGGTCATCAAGCTCAACCCCAACCGCAACGACGTCCAGGAAAAGATCAAAAAGACTATTCAAAAATTACGGGACACAACCCCACTCCATCCCGCGGTCTGACAAATCTCGCCGGCTTGAAATAAAAAAACCCGAAAAATTTTTTCGGGTTTTTTAAAAATCACTTAAGTTAATTTCGGTCTCGTCGATACTCTTTTCAGTAGATGTTCCTCCTTAACTGAATGTAGGTCTCGGCATTGTTTCTGATCCTTCTTCTTGCCTGGCCCCCGGATAGTGCCGAGACCTCTTTTTTTCTCCCGGACCACCGGCTTGAACTTATTAAGATAATTGTCAATTGTGAATTTTGAATTGTCAATTGACAATTAGCAATTCACCGTTCACAATTAACGAGCATTTCCTCACTCAATGAATCTTGAACCGGAATCCCCCGGCTAAACCAAAATACTGCCGGCTGGTCTGGTCGAAATAATTGTGCACCCGCCCTCGCAACGTGAATCCCGCGTACGGACTGGTGGGCACCAAAAATCCGACGCCGCCAAACGCACCAAAATTTGAGGAGGCGAAACTGGACTTAACATTGTCAATGGAAACCGTTTGAATTTTGGGACGAAAAATTCCGCCGCCGCCTTCAACAAAAAAGTAATCGCCGAAATACTTTTGGAAAACCACCAATGCCTGCAAAATTGAAGACGAGCTGACCGAGCCGCCTTCCAGCGCCGCCCCCGAAACTTCGCCGCCCAGAAACGATTTACTAATCTCCACACCCAAGTTAAAATTGTTGGCCGCTGCCACCATATAGCTGGCGCCGATATTCATGTTAGGAGAATAAATATTCGACAGTTCGCCGGTCGGAAAGATCGCCCCAACATTGATGCCGATCCAGGGCTTTTTCAAATCATATTTTCGGCGATTTGAATTTGCAGGAGGCGTCAGGCTTGAAACGTCCGGGCTTTTATGGGCCGGTTCGGTGATGGGCTCAATGCCGTTCTTTTTGACAGGAGCGGCAGCTTGCGAGCCCGATGTTGCCGGTAATTGCGGCCGAGTCGTATTTGTTTGCAATTTAGGTGCGGGCGGTCTGGCATTTTGATCGACAAAAAGCTTGTCGCCCTTTTCGAGACTCCCTTTTGAAATTGGAGATATTTGCTCTACCGCGGCGCGGTTGGCGGTGGCGCGAATGACTTTGACCTGCGCCACGTCCTTTAAACCGGTGGGCGTTTCGCGTTTCACAAAAAAAATCTGCCCCTCTTCAATGCCCTGGTTCACCCCCTGGCTGATGATGCCGTAACTGCCATTGACTTTGATGATAACGGCGCTCTCGATGGCGTGGAGCATATTCGCCAAAAGCATCATCGAAAGAAAAGAGAGAGAAAGCGACTTCATGGGGATCCTCCCGCAACGTTTGTATGATTAACCAAAGATGTCAAAACTGCGCTGCGAAAAGCAAAGGCTATACCACCTTTCAAACGATGTGGTCTATTCTAAACAAAATAGAGACTTAAACGGAAAAAGCAACGTGCTAAAAAATAGGAGGTGATTCCAGAAATTACAAAATGGGAATTCAGAATTGTAAACCGCGGGCAAAATTGAAGCAACGCCGAAAGCCAGAAAATCGGGGCTGTCCCAAAAGGCGAATTTTGTTGAATGCCATGCCCGCATGTTTTTAGCAGGCATCCATAAAATCAGCAGCTGATAGACCCCGCTAAAAACATGCGGGAGTGACAGATGGACTTTTTGGACAGCCCCTGGAATGCAGTAAATTCCTTTGCTAAAAAACGAACGAAACTAATACAAGAGTCCTGGTCTGCCGCCGCTCCAGACCAGTGCGCCAGCAAGAGCTGTAATCACCACCATCACAATGACCACCACCACGATTACCGCCACCGTGTAGATGGCGCGCTTATCTTCCGAAGTGTTCATCAAAATCGGCAGGCCGATATAAAGCAAATAAATGCCGTACAAACTGCCGAGCAACGCTAACATGCTCAAGCTCGGGATGATGTGGAAAATGCCCGCGACGAATCCCGGTGTGAACGCATACACCGCCAGCTTAAATGCGTTGATATCGCTTTTTGTAGAATTGAAGGATGGCGCCAGCAGATCGATAACTTTGGCGACTACTACCACGCCCACCAAACTCAGAACATAGGAGATCAGGGCGAAAAGCAGCGATTGAAACAACGGATAACGCCCAATAACCGGCAGCCCCACCAAGGCGTAGCCGATAAATTGCGCGATGATCGGAATCGCGGCGACGAAAATTACATACTCCTTCATCAACGTCATCATCGTCGTGGATTCGACTTTGACGGCGTTCAACGCCTCCGTGGGGCTGAGGATAATTTTCTTTGCCCGTTCAAAAACTTTTTCCATGTTCCCTCTCCTTTTTCTTGGTTTAAATTAATTGGTTATCCCTCCATCCAAACGTTCTCCTGTCCCAATAGAGAACGCAGTTTCATGATTACCTCCGGGGCCGGATTGACTTTGAGTTTTTTGGAACGAATCAACTGCTTCTGACTATCGCTCGGCCCTCTCAAATTGATAAATAAATTGCAAGTGCCGGGATTTTGTTCTAAAATCTCAGAAACCTGATTGAGAATCGGATCATCGACGCCCACCGGCGTCATGTTGAGGTGCAAACTCTTGGCGCGCTGTTTCCAAACCTCCTTCAGAAGAACGACGTCATCGCAGAGAATTTTGGTATCTTCCTCCTCGCGGGAACTGGTGCGCCCGGATACCAAAATCATGGCATCGACCTGCAAAAGCTCGCGGAAGCTTTCGTAGGTTTTGGAGAAGACGATCACTTCGCAGCTGCCGTAAAAATCCTCCAGCGTCAGGAAAGCCATGGGTTTGTTTTTGCGATCGAGAATACTTTTGAGTTCGGTTACAATGCCGCACACTTTTACGGCGGCGCCGTCGGGCAGGTCTGAAAGCGAGTCCAGGGTTGCCGTCGCAAATACTTTTACCTCCTCTGAGAATTTGCTCAGCGGATGGCCGGAAAGATAAAATCCCAACACTTGTTTTTCGCGCGTCAGCGCTTCGGAATTACTCCACGGAGGAACCATCGGCAGATTGGGGTAGGGAATGACGTTTTTTTCATCGCTGCCAAAGAGGGAAGTTTGGCCTTTCAGCCGCAAGGCTTGAGCGGACTGCGCGAAGTTGGCCGCCATTTCTACCGCCTGGAATTTTTGCGCGCGATGGCCCTCGAGGGAATCCATCGCGCCCGCCTGGATCAAGCTTTCCAAAACCTTTTTGTTCACCAGCCGCGAATCCACGCGCTCGCAGAAATCAAATAAATTGTTGAACCGCCCACCCTCTTCCCGCGCCTGCACAATGGAAGCGATGGCGGCTTTGCCAACGTTTTTCACCGCGCCCAAACCGAAACGAATTCCGTCTTCAGTCACGATAAAATCAACAAAGCTTTCGTTGACGTCGGGTGGGTGCACTTTGATGCCCATGCGCTTGCATTCTTCCAAAAGGACGACCACGCGGTTGGTGCTGCCCATTTCGCTGGAGAGGGTGGCCGCCATAAATTCGGCAGGATAGTGGCGTTTGAGATAGGCGGTCTGAAAAGCAATCAAAGCGTAGCAGGTGGAATGGGGCTTGACGAAACCATAGCCTGCGAACTTATCCATCACATCAAAAATTTGATTGGCGAGATGTTCGGCAATGCCGTTTTTCGCGCATCCTTGAATGAACAACGCCCGCTGCTCCGCCATCAGCTCCGGCTTCTTCTTGCCCATGGCGCGGCGCAGCAAATCGGCTTTGCCCATGCTGAACCCAGCCAACTCGCTGGCAATTCGCATGACCTGCTCCTGATAAACGATAATGCCGTAGGTTTCTTTTAAGATGGGCTCCAGCAACGGGTGAAGATACGAAATTTTTTTGAGGCCATGTTTTCGTTGGATGAAATCATCAATCCACTCCATTGGTCCCGGCCGATACAGGGCGTTCATGGCGATCAAATCTTCGAGGCACTGCGGCTTGAGCTTGCGCAGGTAGTCCCGCATGCCCGAGCTTTCAAACTGAAAAATAGCGACGGTCTCGCCTTTGCTGAAAATTTCAAAGGTTTGCGGATCGTCCAGCGGGATGTTGTTTATGTCCAGGTGAACCCCTTTTTGCGCCAACGATTTGACGGTTTTATCAATCACCGTCAACGTGCGCAGGCCCAGAAAATCCATCTTGAGAACGCCGATGTCTTCCAGGCATTTCATATCGTACTGGCTGGTAACTTCGTCCTGATTGGACTTATAAAGCGGCGTGTAGTTGGTGAGAGCATCCGGGGTAATCACCACGCCCGCAGCATGAATGGAGGCGTGGCGAGCCAGCCCTTCCAACACCTTCGAGTATTCGACCAATTGCTTATGCACCTGATCCTGCTCGGTCAATTTCGCCAACTCGGGCACCGATTCCAGGGCGCGGTTCAAGGTCATGTTTGGCGCGGCGGGAATCAATTTGGCGAGGCGATCGACATCGCTGTAGCGAATCTTCAAAACTCGGCCCACGTCGCGGATAACGGCGCGCGCCGCCATGGTTCCAAAGGTGATGATTTGGGTAACGTTATCTTCGCCGTATTTCTTTTTAACGTACTTGATTATCTCATCCCGGCGCTCGTAACAAAAGTCGATATCAATATCCGGCATGGTTACGCGCTCGGGGTTCAAAAAGCGCTCGAAGATCAAATTGTACTTTAGGGGGTCGATATTGGTGATGCCCAGGCAGTAGGACACCAAGCTGCCCGCCGCCGATCCGCGGCCGGGGCCGACCGGGATATCGCGACTGCGCGCGTACTGGATAAAATCCATCACAATCAGAAAATACCCCGCGTAACCCATTTTATTGATAATGTCCAATTCGTGACGGAGACGGGCCTCGACCTCTGGGGTGATTTCGCCAAAGCGATTTTTGGCGCCGTCAAACGCCAGCTTCTCCAAATATTCTTCCAGCGAAGCCGCGTTGGCACCCGGCGGAATTTGAAACTTCGGCAGGTAGGTGGTTTTAAAATCTAAATCGAGCTGGCATTTTTCGGCGATTTCAGCGGTGGCGCTTAACGCCTCCGGGTAGTCCGAAAAGATGGCCGCCATCTCATCCGGCGACTTGAAATAAATCTCATCGGTGGCGTAGCGCAGACGTTTGGGATCATCGCGGTCTTTGCCGGTCTGTAAGCAGATGAGAACGTCGTGGGGATCATAGTGCTCGCGTTTTAAATAATGAATGTCATTCGTAGCCACCAGCGGGATGCTCAGTTCCCGGCTCAACAGAGCGATTTTTTCGCGCACCTCATTTTCTTCGCGGATGCCGTGGTTGTGAATTTCCAAATAATAGTCGTCCTTAAAAATCTCCCGATACTCCAGCGCAATTTTTTTGGCCGCTTCGTAACCATTGTTGAGCAGGTTGTATGCCACCTCCCCTTTCAAACAAGCGGAAAGAGCGAGCAAGCCCTCATGATGCTTTTGCAAAACTTCGCGATCGATGCGCGGACGATAGTAGAATCCTTCCAAATAACCGATTGAAACCAGTCGCATCAGGTTCTGGTAGCCCGTTTTATTTTTGGCGAGCAAAACCAGATGATAGGAGGTATCGGAAATGCCCTTTTCGGATTTGCGATCTTTGCGGCTGCCGGGGGCGACGTAGGCCTCCACGCCGATGATGGGTTTGACGCCTTTTGCTCGAGCGGTTTTGTAAAATTCGATGACGCCAAACATGTTGCCGTGGTCGGTGAGAGCCAGCGCCGGCATCCCGTAGTCAGCCGCGGCATTGACGAGATCCTCGACTTTGCAAGCTCCATCCAGTAAGCTGTAGTGGGAATGATTGTGCAGATGAATGAAATTTGGCATCGGCGCAATATAATAAATTCACCCGGAAATTACAACAAGTGAAATTGATAAAATTCTTTGAAGCGGAAGGTAGAAATAAAAAAGCCGCGGCGGTTGAAACCATCAAAACGCCGCGGCTAAAACTAAAAGGATAATCAAAATCAAATATTGAGATCGATGAGCTGGCGCTCAGCGCGGGCGACGTACTCGCTGTCCTGATAAAACGTCAACAAATTATTCAGCTCCAGTTGCGCTAAAAGTGGATCGCCCATTTTCAAATAGGCCATGCCGATCATGAATTGCGCATCATCCGACTTGTTGTTCTGCTCGAATGCAAATACCTTCTCGAACTCGGCAATAGCAAGCTGGTAATTTCCGAGCGCAAAATAACTTTCCCCTATCCAATACTGGCAATTGTCCGATAAATCATCGGCGTCATTTTGGCGAAGTAGTTCCTGAAATTTAGCGATGGCCTCTACATAGCGGTGGGCATAAACCTCATTGAGCGCCTCCTGATATTGCAAAGCGTAATTGGAAACGCTGCCGCCAGTGCTGGTGATTTTAGGCGCGGTGGTGGTGGCCAGTTGCCCGCTCGGCCCGACGACCCGCTCCAACGCCGTCAATTGGATATCGGTCTCCTGCAGCTCACTTTTTAAGCTGTCCACTATTTCGCTTTTACGCTTTGATTGTTTTTCAAGCTCGGCAATCTCCACCTCAAGATTGAGAAACAGTTCTTCGGTTAGAAACGCTTCTTCCTCTTTGGTGGCGGCGTTAGTGGTCTCGATGCCGAGCGCTTCGAGGATCTCGCGTCGCTGCGCATCTTCCAGCTTATTAGAATCATCATCTAAAACCGCTAACTGAGTCATCAAATCGGGGCTGTTTTCTTCCTGTAAACCGCTTACGTCTCCAAAGTCAAACTCCTCGTCATAATTGACCTCCGGGACGCGCCCGCTGCAAACCATGAAGAGCCCCCAAATTGCAACCAACAACGAAATAAAGGAACTCCCCAGAATTTTTTTTAGGTGAGACATGATGTTTACTCCTTACATTTACTTTTTCCAAACTTTGCTTCAAACATCTAATATCCCCCTTCTTCGCGCCAGATATCGGCGTCCAGGCTTTGCAATTTTTTTTCGATGGCTTCGTAGCCGCGGTCGATGTGATACACCCGCAAAACTTCTGTGCGCCCCTGCGCCCGCAGTCCGGCCAAAATTAACGAGGCGCTGGCACGGAGATCCGTTGACATCACTTGCGCGCCGTTCAAATTTTTTACTCCCGTCACCACTGCGACGTTTTCGTTCAACTTAATTTGCGCGCCCAACCGCCGCAGTTCAGCCACGTGGGTGAAGCGATCAACGAAAATCGTTTCAGTGATCACACTGCTGCCCTGGGCGACGCACATCAGCGCCATCCACTGCGCCTGCAAATCCGTGGGAAAGCCGGGATACGTCGCCGTAGTTACACTAACGGCTTTGACGCGCTCGGCGGCTGTGCAGTAAATCGTGCGCTCTCCTTCTTCCACTTTAACGTCCGCTTCGCGCAAACGCTCGATTAAACTTCCCAATGTTTTCGGTTCAACTTTTTGTAATTCAACTTCGCCGCCGGTGATGGCCGCAGCCAGTAGGAACGTCCCCGCTTCAATGCGGTCGGGAATCACCTCAAAATCAACCGCATTCAGATTTTTTACACCGCGCACCGTCAACTGCTGGGTTCCGATTCCTTCAATGCGAGCGCCCATGGCCACTAAAAACTGGCAGAGCGCGGTGATCTCCGGTTCTTGTGCAGCGTTTTCGATCACCGTGGTTCCCTCCGCCAATACGGCCGCCATCAAAGTATTCCCGGTCGCGCCGACGCTGGAAATATCGAAATTAATTCGAGTCCCCTGCAGCTTCGGCGCGTCGGCGACAATGTAACCCTGCTGCAGCTCGATGCGAGCGCCCAATTTTTCCAGCGCCTTGATATGCAAATCCACCGGTCGCGGCCCGATGGCGCAGCCGCCGGGCAGCGAAACTTTAGCTTTGCCAAATCGTCCCGCCAACGGTCCCAACACATAAATTGAAGCGCGCATGGTTTTAACCAGCTCGTAGGGCGCTTCAAAAAAATTGCAGTTGCTGGTATCAATTTCCAGCGTCTGGTTGGCGAACTCAACTTTAGCGCCGATGATGCGCAACAAGTGCGCCATGGTTTTGACGTCGCGCAGATCGGGCACATTGCGAATGGTATATTTGCCCGAGGCCAGCAGCGACGCGGCCATGATCGGCAGCACTGCGTTTTTTGAGCCGCTTATTTGAACCTTGCCTTTTAAAGGCTTCCCGCCATTTATGACAATCTTATCCATTCAATTAGCGGCGTCTTTCAAGAGCTCGCGCGCACTCTGCAAATGCGTCTCCGAAATCCGCTCACCCGCGAGCATCTTAGCAATTGCCTCCGTGCGTTCCTCGCGGTTCAACTTGCGGATGCGCGTCTCGCTGCGGGCGCCGCGCTCTACTTTTTCAACTAAAAAATGTTGGTCGCCCATGCTCGCAATTTGCGGCAAATGGGTGATGCAAATGACCTGATGAAATTGGGAAAGCTCTTTCAGTTTCCTCCCAACCGATTGCGCCACGCGCCCGGAAACTCCGATATCGATCTCGTCAAACACCAGTACCGGAATGCGGTCTTTTTGGGCCACGATGGATTTAAGCGCCAGCATGATTCTCGAAATTTCACCCCCTGAAGCCACCTTGGCCAGTGGCCGCAAATCTTCTCCCTTGTTTGCCGCGACCATAAATTCGGCAACATCCATGCCAGAGGCCAAGGCGGAGTAAGTTTTGCCTTGCCACGCAACCCACCCCGCTGGATCATCCTGATACTTTAGCTCCACTTTGAAACGACTATTGGACATGCCGAGAAAGCTCAAAATTTCCGGGATCAGCGTCTCCAAGTGCTGCGCCGCGCGCTTTCTTTTTTGACTCAACTTAACACAAAGTTGCGAAAAGATTTCCCGTTGTTTTTGAATTTCTTCTTTCAACTGTTCGATTTGCGCCTCGAGGTTGCCAAGGGTTTCCAACTCCGCCGCGTACGTTTCTCGCCGCTTCAGTATTTCCGCGATGGAAAGCCCGAGCTTCTTTTTCAATCCCGACAACTCCGCTAACCGTTTCTGAATTTGCTCCAATCGCTCGGGGTTAAAAGCGAGATTGGCTTGATAGCGCTGCAGAAAATTGGACAGCTCGGCAATCGTAACCTTCGCGCCTTCAAAATCATTTTTGAAAGCCGCGAATTTCGCGTCGATGGCGGAAAGCTCGGCCAGTCCCGAGCCGACGTGGCTTAAGCGATCATAAACGGCGTCTTCCCCTTCGTAAAGAATCTGGTAAAGCTCGCCGGTCAATTTGAACAGCCGCTCGCCGTTTTGGACGATTTTTTCTTCGGCGATGAGATTTTCTTCCTCTTCCGTTGACGGATTGAGCTTGTCTATCTCATTGATTTGAAACTGGTAATAATCCCGTTTTTCCTGAAACGACCTCTGCTTATTTTCTAATTCAGACAGTTGGGAAACCAAATTCTGAAGTTGATGAAACTGCTTTGCGACGTCGTCCAATTCGCTCTTCACATCTCCGAAATCATCCAAGAAACGCAGATGATTCTGCACTTTGAGCAGCGATTGGTGATCGTGCTGGCCGTGAAAATCGATCAACAAATCGCTGACGGCTTGCAGCAGGTTGAGCTGCACCGGGGTGTCGTTGATGAAGGCCCGCGAGCGGCCGTTCTCCAAAATCTCACGGCGCAAGATCAATTCGCCGTCGTCGGGCAAATCGTTTTCCAGCAATATTTTTTTCAAAGCCTGATTTTCAGCGATCACAAATTTTCCTTCGACCACGCTCTTGGCGCCGTTCCGTAAAACCGTGGTGTCCACGCGATCGCCCAAAATCGTTCCCAAGGCGCCAATGATAATCGATTTTCCAGCGCCGGTTTCGCCGGTGATAATATTCAAACCCTTCACAAAATCAACATCCACTTGGTTGATTAAGGCGAAATTTTTTACAGAGAGCGAGAGCAACACCGACTGATTTCTCCCTCAAAAATTGAGCGATTTTCTGCCACGCGCCGGAAACCGTTCACTTTCGTCATCGTCGAATCACCGCTACCTTGCCGGTAGCCGACAACCCACTTTCGGTGAAGGCGAGGTAAACATAGATGCCGCTGGGGACAATATCCCCGTTTTCGTCGCGGCCGTTCCAAAAAGCTTGCGCGCCCTGAATATCCTGCAGTCCGAAAGAGCGCACCCGAGCGCCTGAGGAATTGTAAATGACGACGCTGCTACCTTCCGCCAAATTGGTTATAATGAATCGATCATTTGGATCATCTATTATAAAAGGGTTCGGATAGCCGCTCAATAAATCGAGGTTGGGTTGCGGCGCGGTAAACGGCGTTCGCAAAAGCGACAAGCCGTTGGTGGTGCCGATCCAAACATCGCCGGTGGTTTCGTTGAAGGCAAAGGCGATGACGTTTCCGCTCACCAACGGGCTGTTGCCGGGGGTGTAGTTGGTGCGAATGACGCCGTCGTTATCCAACACGCTGATGCCGGAGGGGGTGCCGAACCATTTGCGGTTGCGCGCATCAACACCGATGACATTGACGTTGGTGTTAATCAGCCCGAACTGGTTGCGCACGACGCTGTTGAACCAAAAATTGACGCCCTGATCGGTGCCGATCCACATGACGCCGTCGCGGTCTTCTTTGAGGGCCGTGATAAAATCCGAAAAAATGTTGTCGCCGCTGACAGTCAAACCTTGATTGACGAGATCGTCGTTTTTGTTGTCGAGGGTGTTGCGGTGATTGAGAACTTTGACGCCGCGGTTTTCGGTGCCAATCCAAACTCGCCCGCCATTATCGATTTCAAGCGCGGTAACAAAGGGCGAGAACAGCGCCTCGTTGGCCGCGGTCAACTCGTTGCGGGAAAAATAGATGCGGTTGCCCGTGGTCAAAAATGTTACTAAAATTTGCAGGGTGATGGCTTCGCGGTTGAGGGCCCAGACATTGCCCGCTTGATCCAACCCAAGCGCGTTGACGAGCACGAAATTAGGATCACCGGTGAAGCCGGCCAAGCTGCCGTCGCGATGATTAAATTGGGTGATGACGAAATCGCCGCCGCTTTCTTCAAAAACAGAGATGCCGCCGCCCCAACTGCCGAACCAAACCCGATCTTGTGCATCCACTATCACCACCCGCTGATCGTTGCTCGTGATGCCATTGCTTGTGTTAAAATTGCGCCAGGTTTCACCATCGAACATATCCACGCCGGCGACCTGCGAGGCGCACCACAGCCGTCCTTTGGAATCCAGAGCCAGACCTTTGAAGTTGTTGCTGGCGGGGCTGTTGGTTTCGTAGGTCACCCAGGTTTGAGTTTCAAAATCAAATCGCGCCAGTCCGCGATTGCGACGCCCGATCCACACATTGCCCGCGGCGTCGGTTTTGAGCGCGGTCACATCGCCCGAAGTGGAGCCGAGCAGCCGCCACTGGCCCGCGGAGTCGAGATAATACACCCCGGAGTCGGTGAATATCACCAGCGTATTTTGGCTGAAAAAAGCATTCGCTGAAACGACGTCGCCGGAGATCACGTTGACGGCTTCAAAACCGGTGTTCTCCCAGGAACCATTCACCAATCGTGCCACCCCCCGGCGCGTTGCAGCATACGGCAGGCCGTCCACCACTACGACTTTGTTGATGAAATTCGTGGGCAGCCCATGAGAGGTGGTGTATTGGCGCCAACTGGCGGGGGCTTGCAGATTCGGCAAATCCAACGATGATTGTGCAATGCCCTGGTTGGTGGCAACCCAAATTTCCAGCCCGTTGATGAAAACGGAATTCGCGCCAATCTTTTGCACATTGCCGCCGCTGGAAAGGCCCAAATTGACGTAGGTTTCTTTCACCTCGCGCTTATCAATGCTGTAAAGGCTGACTCCGAAATCGAGGCCGATGTACAACGAATCTCCGAAGGCCACGATATCGGTGATCACTTGATCGCGGTAATCTTCCACCACTTCCCAAACGTTGTCATCCGGCCAATAGCGGTTCAACACGCCGTTAAAAAAAGCGAACCACACGGCGCCGCGATGATCAATCTCCACCGCCACCACCTCGTTCGATGACAGCCCCTCGGTGTTGGTGATTTTGGCGATGTCAAACGACTGCGTTTGCAGCCGCAAAACGCCGCCGTTGGATCCGCTCCAAACTCGCCCGCCGTCGATGGCGATATCCCGAATGGTACCGACGTTGGTGAAACTCTTCCACTCCAATTCCTGCGAGAAAATTCCCTTCACAAAAATTGATCCGAAAAAAAATAAAAGTAGAACGGCTCGTTTGCGCATGATTATGATTTCTTCGAAAATTGAGTAAATAAGTCCGCCATCTCGATAGCTGTCAGCGCCGCGTCCCAACCCTTGTTGCCGGCTTTGGTGCCAGCGCGTTCGATGGCCTGCTCCAGAGTATCCGCCGTGATTACGCCGTACGCCACCGGCAAATTGTTCGCTAGCGCCGTCTGCGCGATGCCTTTGGTGGCCTCGGCGGCGATGTAATCGAAGTGTGGAGTTTGCCCGCGAATGAGCACGCCCAAACAAATCACCCCATCACACTTTCGACTTTGCGCGAGCTTTTGCGCGGCCATCGGCAGCTCAAACGACCCGGGCACCCAGGCAATTTCTATATCCTCTTCTTTCGCACCGTGGCGTTTTAAACAATCGATGGCCCCCTCCAACAATTGCTTCGAGATGAAACTATTAAAGCGGCTGACGGCGATTCCAAACTTTTTTCCGGCGGCGGTAAGTAAACCTTCGTAGGTTTTGATCATTCGCTCTCCTTCATTGAAATGGGCTCATCGACCAAACTGAGCAAATGGCCTAATTTGTCGCGTTTGGTGGCGAGATACTTAGCGTTCACTTTGTTGGGAGGAATTTCGATTTTCACGCGCTCCACCACTTCGAGACCATAACCGCTGATGCCAACAATTTTCTTGGGATTGTTGGTCAACAATCGAATTTTGCGGATGCCGAGATCATACAAAATCTGCGCGCCGACGCCGTAGTGGCGCAAGTCCGCTTTGAAGCCCAGCGCTTCGTTGGCTTCCACCGTGTCTTTGCCGCGGTCCTGGAGCTCGTAGGCCTTGAGTTTGTTTTCAAGCCCGATTCCCCTCCCCTCCTGCCGCATGTACAGCACCACGCCGCGGCCTTCTTTTTCGATGGTTCGCAGGGCCTGCCGCAGTTGCTCGCCGCAGTCGCAGCGCTGGGAGCCAAAAATATCGCCGGTGAGGCATTGCGAATGCACACGCACCAAGGTTGGTTCGCCGGTGGAGACATCTCCCTTGACAATCGCCACGTGGTGCTGCTCGTCGTATTCGCTGCTGTAAAGATGTAAAGTGAATTTTCCGTAGTCCGTTGGCAAACTGGTGGTGACGATTCGCTTCACCAGAATTTCCGTGCGCCGCCGGTACTCGATCAAGTCTTTAATGGTGACGATTTTCAGATTGAATCGCCGGGCAATTTCCAGCAGCCGCGGCACGCGCGCCATGCGGCCATCTTCGTCCATGATTTCACAGAGGACGCCGGCGGGATAGAGTCCGGCGAGCCGCGCCAAATCAACAACCGCTTCGGTGTGGCCGGCGCGCACCAGCACCCCGCCTTCACGAGCACGCAGCGGGAAGATGTGCCCGGGCCGCGCCAGATCGCGCGGCTGCGTCGCTGGATCGATGAGGGCGCGAACGGTCTCGTTGCGATCAAATGCGGAGATGCCAGTGGTGGTATTTTTTTTCGCGTCCACGGAGACGGTGAAATGGGTGCGCAGCCGTTCGGTGTTTTCGCTGACCATGGGATGGAGATCGAGTTCGTCCAGCCGCTGGCCAGTCATGGGCACACAGATTAAGCCGCGGCCGTGTTTGGCGAGAAAGTTGATTTTCTCCGGCGTCACTTTTTCCGCCGCCATGATGAAATCGCCTTCGTTCTCGCGATCTTCATCATCGACGACGATTAGAATTTTACCCTGTTTAAAATCTTCAATCGCCGATTCGATGGTATCAAACATAATTATTCGAGTCCCATTTTTTGTAACCACGCTTCCGAGATTTTTTCGGAATCCGCCGACTTCATCAACTTCGCAATATACTTTCCAATTAAATCAACTTCAACATTTACTTGCGACCCGACCTGCAATTCGCCTAACGTGGTTTTCTGCAAGGTATGCGGGATGAGCGAAACCGTTACGTTGTTTTGATGAAGCCGCGCCACCGTCAAGCTGACACCATCGATGGCAATGGAACCCTCGGAGATCACGTATTTCGTCAGATGCTCGGGAATCGCAAACGACATCAGCCGCCCGCCGGTTTGGGAGCGAATTTCAGTTACCGCGGCAACGCCATCAATGTGCCCCTGCACCAGATGCCCGCCCACACGATCGGCGAGCCGCAGCGATCGCTCGAGGTTTACTTTGCGTCCGTTTTGCCAGGACTCGAGAGTCGTCTTTCGCAGCGTCTCCGCCACGGCCTCTACCTGAAAACTGTTCTCGTTTTGCGAGACGACCGTGAGACACACCCCGCTCACCGCCACGCTGTCGTCAACCGACAAATCATCCAGCACCGAACGGGCGGAAACCGTAAAACGGCGCGCACCGCCTCGGCTCTCGACGGCGGTGATCGTTCCAATTTCTTCGATTAATCCGGTGAACATGAGGGTAATCTCGCGGTGATTAAGACATCGCGGTCTAACTTTCGCGTCTGGAGGTCATTCAGAAGAATGGCTTGCGTCAAACTGTTTATTCCCAGATTATCGATGGCGCACAAGCCGTCGCCCAAAATTTTGGGAGCAAGGAAAATTTGAATTTTGTCCGCAAGTTTATTTTTCAGAACCGCAGTGGCGATGCGGCTTCCCCCCTCCACTAAAACGGAAGCGATGCCCTCTTTTCCCAGCCTTGTCCACAGCGCCGGCAAATGAACGCGCTTTTCGGAATTGGCTTTCAGCACCCACACCGTCGCGCCGAGATGTTCAATTCGTTTGATTTTATTTTTTGATGCCCAGGCGGTCGTCGCGATGATGGTTTTCTCTGCCAGCTTGTCCGTCAACAAATGCGAGTGCAGTGGGATTCGTAAGCGGCTGTCCACCACTACCCGCTTCGGCGACACTCCGCGGCTCAGTCGCACCGTCAAGTGCGGATTGTCGGCCAGCACCGTGCCAACCCCGACCAACACCGCGTCGTTCTGACTTCTCATTTTGTGAACCAACCGCCGAGAACGTTCGCCGCTTATCCACTGCGATCGACCATTGCTCGCGGCGATTCGACCATCGAGAGTTTGCGCGATTTTCAACGTGGTGAACGGCAGCCCCGTGGTGATGTGTTTCAAATAGGCTTCGTTGAGTTGCCGGCACAAATCTTCAACCACCCCGACTTTAACTTCGATTCCATTTTCGCGAAGCTTTTGAATGCCCTTGCCATTCACCAGCGGATTGGGATCGCTCATCCCCACCACTACCCGCTTGATGCCAGCCGCTAAAATTCGATCCACACAGGGGGGCTGTTTTCCAAAATGGCTGCACGGCTCCAAATTAACATACAACGTTGCACCCACCACATTATCCACCGCCGCATTTAGTGCGTTCACTTCCGCGTGCTCTTTGCCAAAAATTTTATGATACCCTTGACCGACAATCAAATTATCTTTTACTATCACAGCGCCGACCATTGGATTCGGACTGACCTTTCCACGCCCCTGCTTTGCCAGCCGAAGTGCAAGCTTCAGGTAATCTTCGTCGGTCGAATTCAATTGACTTAAACCATTAATTACTTTTGGCTTTATAATTGCTAAAATTCGATTCAATATAATTAATATTTGAGTGTGTGTCAAGATATTTTTGGGACAGCGGTGCAAACTAGCTGGCGACTTTTGCACACCACGTATTGTATCGCATTCGATAAAAAAATACTATATTTTGTATTTTTTTCTTGACAATTGCAATCGAAAATGTTATATTCAAATTGTAAATTTATAATCCACTTCATAATTAACAAATGGAGGTCAGCAATGGCTACCAAGAAAGCAGCACCGAAGAAGAAAACCACGAAGGCCAAGAAGACGACGAAGTCGGCCAAGAAAACCAAGAAGTAGTATAACAGCAGTTCATAAACTAGACTGCTCTGGTGGCCGTGGTTTCCGCCAGAGCATTTTTTTTGCCTGACCAAAATTTCGCTTAATCCCCCTGTCTGCAAACCGCATCAAATTAGCCGCACCACCAGAACACACCACTTATTGTATAGTTCCTACCAAAAAAGTACTATATTTTGTATTTTTCCCTTGACAACAGCAAAATTGATTGTTATATTAAATTGCGTTTTTAACAGGTAAAAAAATCAAAATGAGCAATCTCAAAAATAAAATATCGCGCAACCGAGGAGGCCGTTATGCAAAAATCATCTCAATTTGAAGTCGCCGTCTTAAACCAAGAGAAATTCAACGGCAACAACGGCAATGGAGAGACCGGCATTCCTCTCGATGACAATCGCTTGTTGGCTTTGCTCGAAAAAAAATTCAACAGCGTTTTTTCGGAGGGAGAAATTTTAAAAGCAAAAAACTCGATCGTTTATTATCAAGATAACCAACTCGCGGGCGACGTTCTCAAATCAAAATACTTGGCGCCCGGTGAAACGGGTCCACTTCACCTTTGGTATCGCGTGGCGCGCGCGATTTCCTCTGTGGAAAAAGAGCCCGACTACTGGTTTGAAAAATTTTTCACTATTCTCTTCAATTTTAAATTTTTGCCTGGCGGTCGCATCATGCACGGCGCCGGCCGCGATGATGCCCGTCGCCGGCCGACGCTTTCCAACTGCTACGTCATCCCCATCGAAGAGGATAGCCTCGAAGGCATCTACCGCTGCTTGACCGAATCGGCGATGGTCTATCGCACCGGCGGTGGCGTCGGCACCGACCTTTCGATTCTCCGTCCCGCCGGCGCGCCAGTCAACGCGACGGTTGATCACTCTCCCGGCGCCACGGCCTTCATGAATCTCTTGAGCGAAAGTACCAACACGGTGTCGCAGGCTGGCCGGCGCGGAGCGCTGATGCTCACCCTCCGCGTCGACCACCCGGACATCGAAAAATTCATTACCATCAAAAATGATTCGGGGCGGCAAAAAGTAAAGTACGCCAACATCAGCGTGCTGCTCACTCACGAGTTCATGGATGCGATGCTCAATGACAAAAATTTCGATTTGCGCTGGCCCTGCGTTCCCGGCCAAAAAGCCGAACAGCCTGTGCGCGTTTATAAAACTGTGCGCGCCCGCGACCTCTGGAACAAGATCATCGAAAACGCCCACGCCTCTGCCGAGCCGGGCATTATTTTTTGGGATACGATGCGCGATTACCACAATGTCGAATACGCGAATCCGCTGTCGAGCACTAATCCCTGCGGCGAGCAGCCGCTGGCGGCGTTCACCGCATGCAACCTCGGCAATCTCAATTTGATGAAGTTCGTGAATGACGACGGCACGTTCAATTACAAAGAACTCGACGCCTGCAGCCGCATCGCCACGCGTTTCATGGACGACGTTATCGATTACAATATGAATTTCCACGCGCTTGACAAAATCAAAAAAGCTGTGGCCTCGGACCGCCGCGTGGGCGTGGGCATCACCGGGCTCGCCGACGCGCTAGTGTTGATGAAAATAAAATACGATTCCGAAAAGGCGCTGGAGGTTACCGAAAAAATTATGCAAACCATTCGCGACGCCTGCTACGAAACCTCCATCGAATTGGCAAAAGAGAAAGGCGCGTTTCCGCTTTTCAAGTGGAGCGGCTACAGCAAAAGCAAATTCGTGCAGTCGCTGCCGCAACATTTGCGCGAGGAAATCAAAAAGCACGGCATTCGCAACAGCACCGTGTTGACGGTGCCGCCAGTGGGCACGGGCTCCATCGTCGCCGAGACCAGCTCCGGCATCGAGCCGATCTTCTGCACCAGTTACACTCGTCGCGTGAAGAACGACGACGGCGAGACCTTCCGCGAGTACAAAGTTTATCATCCGCTGATCAAAAAACTTTTTGGCGATGATGAGCACCTGCCCGAGTACGTGGTCACCGCGCACGACATCGATCCCTATTTCCGCGTGAAGATGCAAGGCGTGATTCAGAAGTACGTTGACAGCAGTGTCTCTTCCACTGTGAATCTGCCGCATGATATCGATGTGAAAACGGTGGCGGATATTTACATCACCGCGTACAAAGCCGGACTCAAGGGCATCACGGTGTATCGCGAGGGTAGCCGCGAAGGGATCCTCGTTACGGACGCGGCGGAAAACACTCCCCGTCCTTCAGACGCCGCCCTCAAGGGGGGGTTGGTAACAAAGGATGGATTTCATCCGCGCACGCGGCCAAAGATCACCACTGGCATCACCGAGCGCATTCGCACTGGAGAAGGCAATTTGTACGTGACCATCAACGAGGACGAAGGCGGGGTGTGCGAAGTGTTCTCTAACATTGGCAAAGCCGGCGGCAACGCGGCGGCGCAAACCGAAGCCATCAGCCGGTTGATTTCGTTGGCGCTGCGCTCGCATATCGATCCGCGCGAAATCATCAGCGAGTTGAAAGGCATTTCCGGACCCGCTCCAATATGGGAAAACGGCGAGCAGATTCTCTCCACTCCCGACGCCATTGGCAAGGCGCTGGAGCGCTATTTGATCCGCAAAGGAAAAATCAAACCGGCGCAACCGCTACCGGCAACCAAAACCGCCGAACCAGCCAAAATGACCAGCACCGAAAACGGCGCGAAAACCATTACCGCCTGCCCGGACTGCGGCTCCTCGGTGACGCATGAGACCGGGTGTGTGGTGTGTTATAATTGTGGGTGGAGTAAGTGCTGAAGTGATGGGGAACGTTATCCATGAGTACGAACATTGACATGGAATATGAGTATCGAAAGCAACGATACGAAACTTTTTTAAAGGAACGCGAATCGCTAAAAACCACTTCATTAACGATCAGCAGTCTGTACGATAAATGGGCTCTTATTCTTGCTGGAGGTGCATTGGTTTCTCGCTAACTTTTGTTGAAGAAATTGCCCCGAATCCGATACCATGGACTCTTTTTCTTCTCGGTTCGTCTTGGGTAATGTTCATTACGACTATCGTACTGGAATTGTATGCAATCACAACCAGTCAGCGAGCGGTTAATAGGGAAATTGAATTACTTGATAGCGATTATAATCAATATTTAAAATCGATTTCTAAAAACACTTCGACGACTTATCGTCCAGTCATTGAAAGACCTAAGAACGAACTTGCCGTATGCACGATAAAACTAAATAGTTGGTCATTACGCTCACTCACAATTGCGATTGTGTTGCTATGTTCTTTTTCAATTTTCAACCTGCTAAAAAATGATGGAAGGAAATTAACTATGTCAAAAGACGGAAAACCTGTTCACTCGGTAAATCTGCCGGAAGTTGATTACAGTAACAGCTATGTTCCCCCATCCTATGTTGCGCCGCCACCTCCACCACCGACCGAGCCATCAAAACCTCCTCAAGATTCAGGATCTGGCACTGGGATATCAGGTAGCGGCGACAAAAAATGATGGGCCTAAACCAACGGTCTCTTCGCGTGATGAATGGTGAGAACGACGATCGTGCTTTTTGATTCGTCGATTTTGTAAACGATTCGGTAATTACCTTTGACAATTTCGCGGATGGTGTCGTCACCATATTCAGGAACAACACGGCCTAACTTGTGGAATTTGGAAAGATTTGAAATCGACTTGCGGATCCGCGCCGCCCAGTTGCGGCTCGCGGTTTGTCATTCGCGATGAAAGCAACAAATTCGGCTAAATCCTTTTTAGCTCGTGAAGAGATAACGACTTTCATCGTTTCTTGGCAGTCTCGATGATCTTATCAATCTCTGCAAATGTCTCATCAACAGAATGAACGCGGTCGCTTTTGTAGTCTTCAAGTCCTTGAGCAACTTTGCGCATGAAATCAATCTGGTCTTGCATCTCTTGAAATTTTTCAGCGGACAGCAGCACCGCAGCGCTCTGGCCGTTCTCAGTTAAAATGAGCGGCTCTTTATTCTTTTTCAGTTCTTTGAGATATTGACTCACATTGTTTTGAAAATCCGTTACGGGCCGAGTAAACACATTTTCCATTTTCGTGCTCCACTATTTTTGATTTCGTTCAAAAGTAAAGAAGAAAACTATTATAAGCAAGTTTGAATTTTTGATGACCGGTAATTACGAACCCACCTACAAACCCGCCGCCAAGCTGTTCCTCGGCGCGCCGGTCATTTTCATCCTTCACGTCATCGAGGACGCGCCGGGGTTGGTGGCGTAGTTAAGCATCGGCAATAGTTGCAAAATTTCCTTTAGAAGATTATATTCAAGCAATTTCATTTCAAAATCACCCTTCTAAAAGGAGACGCATCATGCCAGCTAAAACGAGACGCACGACCCACCGCAGCAAATCGGGCAAAAAGCTCTACGCCGTCCGCGACGCCAAGGGCCGTTTCAAAGACATTCAAACCTACGAACGCGCCCATCGGGCGGATTTGAAAAAGAAATCCAAAAAAGAAAAATCAAAGTAATTAAGCTGTACTCAAATGCATGAGTATGACGAGGCGCGCTATAAATCTGCCGCGCGCCTCATTCTGCTCGCACCAGCCATCTTCATCCCCCACGTCATCGAAGAAGCGCCGGGGTTTGTGGCGTGGTTCAACGCCCACGTCGATCGCGGCATCACGCCGGAGCTGTTTATGAGTGTTAATGTTACGGCGGGCGTCATCACGTTGTTAGTGGTGGGAATTGTCTGGGCGCTGCCGGCGCCGTCTTCACTGGGGATTGGAGTGGCGTGGCTGAGTTTGCTGATGTTCGCCAACGGCATCTTTCACCTCGTGGCAACTGTGGTTGACCGGAGGTATTGTCCCGGCGTTGTCACTGCCGCCGTGCTCTATCTTCCCTATTTCGGTTGGGTGGCCGCCAAAATTCTGCGCGCCCGTTTGCTTAGCTGGACGTCCTTTCTTTTGGCGACCATCCTCGGCGCGCTGCCGATGCTGGTGCACGGCTACCGCATCGTGTTTTTGAGAAGTCGGTTGTTTTAGGAAATCCGTAGGGGCGATTCATGAATCGCCCCTACCCAGGGCGATGCTAACGACGCGGCGGGCGAAAACTTCCGTGGAGTCGATGATGCGAACGGCGAGGTGCAGATGGGCGGCAATCAGGCTCAACTCGGTGCAACCCAAAACGAGCGCTTGAATATTGCGGGCGGCCAAAGCCTCGGCCATTTTCTGGATGGCATAAAAATTTTTATCCCCTCCCTTCAAACGGCCAATGATGCTTTGCAGATCGTGCAACTCCCAATCCTCCGGAGTGAGGACGTCGATGTTGTGCGGCGAAAAAGCTTTGTGATACACACGGGCTTGAATGGTCCCGCGGGTGGCCAACAGGCCGATGCGCCGCAGCCGCGGAATGGTCAGAGAGTGCTCGACGACCGTTTCGATTAAATTGATGATAGGGACCGCAGCGTGGCGCGACAGTTCTTCAAAATAATAGTGCGCGGTATTGCAGGGAATGCAAATAAAATCGGCGCCGGCATTTTGCAAAACCGCGACGCCGGCTTTGAGGGCTGGCAGCGGACTTTCACCGCGCCCCAAAATAGCTTGGGTGCGATCGGGAATTTTAGGTTGATTATAAATGATAATGGGAATGTGATCTTGATCGGATTTGGCCGGAGTTAGCTCCAGCAATTTCTGGAAAAACAGTGCGGTCGCGGCCGGGCCCATTCCCCCTAACACGCCGATGGTTTTGGGGAACAAACTCTCAGACGGCATTTCACCTTACTCCACGAGCAAGAGAACCATGTCTTTCTCCACCGACTCTTTTTCTTTTTTGAAGATTTTTTTGATGCGGCCATCGGCGGCGGCGCGAATTTCATTTTCCATTTTCATAGCTTCGATGATCGCCAGGCTGTCGCCCTTTTTGATTTGCTGCCCTTCAGTAACGTTTACTTTCACCAGCAGACCCGGCATCGGCGCTTTGACCTCAAGCTGCGTGTTGGTGGGCGCAACCGCTTTCATCGTTTTTCGGAGCCGGCGGCTGCGCTCGTCTTCCACCTCAATTCGATATGCCCGATTGTGCAGCCGAACAATATATGATCTTCCGCTTTTTTCAATGACAAGCTGATACGAACGGTTGTTCAGCAGCAGAAAAAATGCACTATCGCTGATTTTTGTCAGCGTTGCTTGTATTGGTTTGCCGTCGAGATGAATGGACGGACTGTCGGAAAAGTTAGCAATCTCGATTTTGTATTCGTTCGGGGGGGTGGACGCAAACAATCGCATAAAATCTCTCGAACTTAGCCGCTACTTAACTCGCACGCATTTGAGACGAGATCGAGCCGCGGCTAATTCCAGTCCTCTTCATTCCAATCGTCATCCCAATCATCTTCATCATAAACGTCTTCATCGTCTTCGTTGAAATCGTCGTCATAATCTTCGAATTCTTCCTCCTCTTCGTCCTCCTCGTCCCCCTCATCCTCTAAATCATCGTACTCCTCTTCCCAGTCTTCGTCTTCCCAGTCATCGGGCTCCTCATTGACAAAATCATCTTCTTCGGCCGGCAGATCGTCCGCATCATCCTCTTGGAGTCGAAGCACTTCATCGGAATTACGATCGCGCAAAATCTCTTTGAGCATCAACACCTCCGCATTTGGTTTGGGAAATTTCATGTTTGATTCTTTATTAATTCCTCTTTTAAACGATACACCTCACGCATGGCCCGTTCGGCTTGTTCCAAAAGTTTGGGATAATTTTCCTTGGTTGCTGCGACCCTTTCCAACGTGATGGGCTTGCCGATTTTGGCGCGTACTTTAACCAATCTTGGGATTTTCGCGCCGGGCGGCAGCGCCTCGCGCGTTCCCGTTATGGCGATGGGCACCACCTGGCAGCCCGCCTCCTGCGCCAGTCTCACGAAACCGGTATGGGGGCGCGGCGGCTCCTGCGGAGCATATTTGCGAGTGCCTTCCGGCGCCATATACAGCACGTAGCCTTTTTTCAATAAACTTAATGCTAAATCAAATGCCCGTTGATCGCTGCCGCCGCGAATGACCGGGAACATATTTACCGTCCGCAGCCACCAGCCCAAAATCGGCACCTTGAACAACGAATCTTTCACCATCGTCGAAACACGGCTGCCGCGCACGGTCAACGCCGCGGCGGCGACATCGAGCAGGCTGTTATGGTTTATGATGGCGATATAGGGTCCGCGCTCGGGCAGATTTTCCCTACCATAACATTTCCCCCGAAAGAAAACCATCATGATCAGCTTAAAAAAGTAATAGGAGAGCCAATAGACCATATAGCCGTCATTTTACCGCCAAAGTAATGTACAACTTTCACAAAATCAAGCTTTTTTTTGAGTTTATGCGTTAGGCGCTAACTCGTGCTTTTTACAATGGCTTAGCAATAAAGTTTCTGGGATTCAATAAATCGCTTGACTGCCGGCGGCACCAAATAGCGAATCGCTTTCCCCTGTTTGATGAAAGCGCGAATTTGGGTTGAGGAAATTTCCAAACGCGGGGCGCTTTGCAAATAGATGGCTTGTTCTCTAAACTGTGCCGGCGTGGCTTCCCAATCGCCAGCAGCGCGTGGAAATACCACGATTTGGCACTGCTGCGCGATTTTTTTGGGCTCGCGCCAGTTGGCAAAATCAACAAAATTGTCTGAGCCGATGATGAGAAACAGCTCTTCGCGAGTGAGGTTGAATTTTTTTTTGAAGCCGGCGACGGTGTCAACCGTGTAGGAGACGCCGGCGGAATTCATTTCAAAATCTGAAACTTCAAAATAGGGATTATCAGCGACAGCCAGCTTTAGCATTTCAAAACGCAGGCGGGCAGGGGTTTCGGATTGTTTGTGGGGCGGGTTGGCCGTGGGGATGAAAAAAATTTTTTCGAGGCTTAACTCATCCCGCACATATTGAGCAATGATCAGATGGCCACAATGGACGGGATCGAAAGTTCCGCCGTATAAACCGATCTTCAACTGGCACGCTCATGGTTTAGTTTGCTTGCTCAATGGGGTTTTGCCGTCCGCTTCCTGGGCCTTGCCAAGGGCCGATTCGATCTCTTTTAAGCGCTCACTAATGCGGGCGCGGTATTTACTTTTTGGATATTTGGCCAGCAACTCATTGAAGGCCTGCACCGCTTCATCTTTGCGTTTCAACTCGAAGAGGCATTCTGCTTTCCAAAATAAAGCATCGTGCGCGAATTTGGTATCGTAGTAGCGCTCCAGGACGCTGTTGTAATAAACCAGCGCGGCATAGTTGTCGTCTAACTTGCGGTACAACTCGGCGGCGTTAAAATCTTTTTCGGCTAATTTGGCTCGGCAAATCTTTAGACGCCTTTCGGCTTCTGGCGCCAGCTCGCTGGTGGGAAAATCTTCGAGGAAGCGTTGAAAATTTTCCAGCGCCGAGACCGTGTATTTTTGATCCAGCGAGGGTTTTGGGGAGAGTTTAAAATCGCTCATGGCGATTTTAAACTGGGCGTCGTCGATATACTGGCTTCTCGGATAAAGGCGCTGCAGCCGTTTGTACTCGTCGGCCGCGACGATGTATTCTTTCATCTCGTAGTGGCACTCGGCGAGATAAAACTGTGCTTCATCCACAAAATTGGCGCCGGGGTAATTGAGGACAAGAAGTTTAAATTGCACCTGAGCGTCCTGATAATCTTTGTTTTTAAACATTCGTGTCGCCAGCGTCAAGCGTTCTTCGGCGGTGAGATCCGGCCGGATTTTATAGCCGCCGCAGGCAGACAGGGCGCTCAAAATAAACATCGCCAAAACGAGGCTGCGTACATTCAATCTCATTCAAATTCCTTGTAGTTCGTCGCTGAGTTTATCGGCTGCGCAATGAATAAAATAAGTAAACAACTACTCCCGTAACAACGACAACGGCAAGCGGTTGCAAAATGCCGCCCTCGCGTTTGAGGGTTTGAACTTTGCCAACGGTGAATTCGATGTCGGGGTTCTCAAACACCGGCTTATTTTCTGCCGCAATCCAATCGGATTTACTGGCCTGAAGCGCGCCGTTATATAGAATTCGTCCCGTGGCGCGCAATCTTACACGTCCCAAAAAATGGACGTATGCCTTTCGCCCCAAGACCTCGGCCCCCCGATTTTGGCTGAAATAGTTGATGCCAATCTCCATCAGTTTGAATTCGACGACGGCGGTGGAATCATCCGCGCGCTCTACCGGCTGAAATCCCGAATCGACATAAACGGCCAGATCGCGCGTTTTCAAAATATCCACGATCCGGCTTTCGAGAAACCAATTGCTGCCATCACGGCGCGAAGCTTGAACACTATCGCTGTCGAACCTCCACTCTCGTATGACCACCTGACTGACAAACGGCGGAATGGCGCCGCTGATTTCCGCTAATAAACTATCTGTGAGCGCCGCCAGCACCTCATAATTGCTTTTCGTTTGAGCCAAAACGGGGGTTGACAGACTTAGAAAAAAGATATGTAAACTGAGAACTGCTATTGACTTAAAAAAACTACAACCTTCTAACTTTGGTCGATCTCTAAAGTTCCCTTCCTCGGGAAATAATTTTTGCGGCGATGAAAAAAACAAATTAAATTCGAATTAAAAATGAGAACAGGTGCCAGCGATTGTCCGTCGGCAGGGCTTTCTCATGAACGAAAGCATAATTTAAATAAAAATTGCGGCTGCCCTCGCCGGCAGAACTAGAAAGCAGCGAGTCGTTCAACAGACCCAGGCCCCAGCTAAAAACATGATCGCCGTGCACCTTCTTAAAATATCCAGCTCGCAGCGCCAAATGCGAAAGCAGCACTTGTTCAATTCCAAAATGCAGCTCGCGGACGGCCACGTTGCTTTCCTCGCCCAGGTTGCGGACATCAATGGAAAACAGGGTGCGCGTGAACAACAACTCATACGAAACGCCAATGTTGACGGATTCATTCACCAGCCGCTCGAGCGGCAAGCGGTATTGGCTGAGACTATCCGGCGGATCGACGAACGAAACGCCGATGTTCAAACCCTTCTCCGGGCGCAACAAAATGCCGTAGCTGATTCCAAAATCTTTGACGCGCTTCAACGGAGCCAGCGGTGAACTGCCGAACAGAAAATAAACCGCTGCCCCCATCGAGACTTTCTTCGCCAACTCCAACCGGCCGACGACAGTATGAGAATGGTTTTGTCGAAATCCATCCACTCGCACCGGGTTATTTTCAAAAAAAATCTCGGGCAGGTTCAGGCCTTCTTCTGACAAATTGAAACCAACTTGTACGGCGTCAAAATTAAAGGACATGGATTTGAGGACAAGACTGAGGCCGAGCAGGAAATCATCCACGGGCGAGCCGCTGCCGCTAAAAAGATCGTCGTGATGAATTCCTCCAACAAATGGTGAAACCGGATTCAGAAAAAGTGTGACCGGGGGAAGGTCGTCGTCTTTAGCGAGATAGTACGCGGCCGGGTTGAAATCCATCGCCGCTAACACGTCCACGACGGCCGTGAAGGCGCCGCCCATGGCCAGCGGCCGCGCCTTAGACGTGTTGATCGTAAAATAACGGTTGCTTTGGGCGAGCACATCCAAAGAGGCCGCAAAAAGTACGATCACAAAAATTACGCTGCGGGTTATCGGGAACATATCTCCACCACGCGCTCAAAACCATCGGGTATCTCCAGCGCACGATAGCTGCAGCTTAAGGGGATGATCAGCAAAACAATCGTGGCCGCCAGCAGGTAAGCCGTCCGGCGGCGGTTGTGAAGATTTTTCAGCATGGCATAAATTAAAACGTTCAAACAGCAAATCCAAAACGACAACAGCAGCGCCGCGGCGGACGCGGCGTCTTCAAAAAATAAAAGATACTGCGGATGGGTGTAACCAAGATTCAAAATTGAAAATCCAAAATGATTCACGCTTTCTAAAAATTCTACGGCAACCCAAAGGATGGGAATCGCGAATAGGCCGCGATCGCCAAGCTGTTGCCGGCACGAGACATGCAGAACGGCATAGAGCGCAAAATAAAAGGGTTGAACGAAAACGGCTAAAAGCAGGGTGACGACATTATCCAGCACCAACGCGTTCACCGAGCCGATGACGGCAAAAAATCCGGTGAGATACCCCCAACGAAACGCCGGCGCGGGCGATTTATTCTCTAATAAAAAAAAGAATGGGACGAGCGCCCAGTACGCCAACAGCCCCAGCCTAAACGGCGAGTAAGCAAAGCTCAGCAAGGCGGCCGTGAGAACGGCGAAAAACAATTCTCTTCTCATTTTAATTTGACTTCCCGGCCGGTTTTGGCGGATTGATAGACGGCGTCCACAATGCGCAAACGCTCCAGGTTTTCCGCGCCGCTGGAAATGAAATCGCCGCCTTTGCGCAAGCACTCCACAAAATGAACGATTTCATTCTCGTAGGATTTTTGGTAAAGGTTCTTGGTGGATTCCGGCTTTGAGGGGGTGACGTTCACCAGGTTGCCGTGCAGCTCTTTGTGGATGCGCAGCGGGTTGAGCAGCGCGCCGCCGTTGGTGCCAAAAATGTTGGTGTAAAAAAAATCGTTTTCGAACAACAAGGTCCAACTGACTTCCACCGTGAGCGTAGCGCCGTTTTCGAGGTGGATGAACACCGCCGCGGAATCTTCCACGTCGAGGCGGGTGATTTTATTGTAGGTGGTGGCTTTGACGCTCTCGGCTTTGTGGTTTCCCATCAGCCACAAGCCCACGTCCAACATTTGAATGCCGAGGTCCATGAACACGCCGCCGCCGGCTTTTTCCTTTTGGGAGAGCCAAGAACGCGGCACCAGTTTTTCCTTTTTCTGCAGCCAGCCGGTTTTGCAATAAAAAATTTCACCCAATTCGCCTTTTTCGGTAAATGTTTTCAGAGTGATGGCGTCGGGGCGAAAGCGCACATTCATCGCCACCATCAACATGCGTTGGTATTTTTTAGCGGCATCCACCATTTTTTTGGCTTCGTCATAATTTCGCGCCATGGGCTTTTCCACCAGCACGTGCTTGCCGGCGGAGAGCGCGGCGTGCGCGAGCGGCGCGTGGGAAAAAGTTGGCGTGCAAATATCGACGGCGTCGATTTCTTCTAATTTGAGCAGATCGTCGATGTCATTGAACGAATGCTTTATTTTGTGTCGCTCGGCTACCCATTGCGCCTTGTTTTTTATTTTATCGCAAACCGCGAAGATCTCGACCTCGGGGAGGTTCTTCCAGATCGGGATGTGCGTCGTCTGGGCGATGGCGCCGGCGCCAACGATGGCTATCTTGAGTTTTTCGGTCATATTATTTTGAGCTTAGAGAGTGCCTATCGAGATAATTTTGCAGCATCAACACCGCGGACAATTCATCCACTTTGTGTTTGTTGCGGCTGGGTGCCTTGCCCATCTCCCGCAAGGTGCGCTGCGCCAAAACGCTGGTGAATCGTTCGTCCCAGGAATAAACCGGCGCGGCTATCTTTTTCCGCAAGCTGGCGATGAATAAGCTGGCGCTCTGGCTGGCTTCGCCGGCTTCACCCTTCAGGGTCAGCGGTTGGCCAACGACCACAGCGGACACCTGGTAGTGAGCGGCTATGTCTGCGAGTTTTGTGAGAGCATCGGGTAGGCTTTCATAAACGATGGTGGGCAAGCCGGAGGCTATCATCCCCAGTGGATCACTAATCGCAACTCCGATTCTGCGTTTGCCATAATCAATACCCAAAATTCTGCCGCGCGTTTCCATCATTTTAGTTAGAATGTTTTAAACCAAAAGATCACTCGCCATCGCCTTCCAGTGCCGGCGAGGAGGAGGCGGCCAGCGGCTGCTTGAGAACGTCTTTTAACAGCTTGCCCGCTTTGAAATGGGTCTTGCGCCGCGCCGGCACGTAGATAATCTCACCAGTCTTCGGGTTGCGCGCTTTCGGTTTGGGCTTAGTGGTTTTGACTTCGAACACGCCAAAATCGCGAATTTCGATGCGCACCTCCGGCTCGGCCTCCGTCATGAATTGCCGCAGCGAGGTAAACACTCCATCCACCACCTTCTCGGCCACGTAAATCTTTTCCCCGACCAATTTAGCGGTTCGCTTGGCAACGTCCTTTTTCGTGATCGTTTTCTTCATTTAAGCCTCTCCTCTCTTTGTAGAAGACTGTTTTAGGATTGATAGCTCAATTGCTGAGTTGATTAGTTGGATACGGCGCCGTTCAACCGCTCGACGCTCAAGACGCCTTTCACTTTGCTGATCTTGTTGATCACCTTCGTCAGGTGCTGGAGATTTCGCACTTCCAGAATGATGTTGCTGTGGACGATGGTGTCCTCCGCTCTCATCTCGATGCTGACGATGTTGGTTTCGGTTTGCGAAATGGACTCGGAAACGTCCCGCAAAAAGTGCTTGCGATCCTCGCCTAACAACTGCAGTCGCACCATGAAACGTTTGTCGGGATCCACGTCCCACTCCACCTCGATGCGGCGCTCCGGATACTCCATCAAGCTGGTGATGTTTTTGCAATCGGAGCGATGGATGACAATACCGCGGCCGCGGGTGATGAAGCCCATGATGCTGTCGCCGGGAACCGGCTGGCAGCAACCGCCGAACGCGATCATCAAATTATCGATGCCCTGCACCCGCACACCGCGCGCTTTGCCGCGGGCGACATTCAGAAATTTTTTGATGAGCGAAGCGTCTTTGACTTCGACGCTCTTCTCCGGCGCGATTCTATTGATGACCGTGTGAATTGAAGTTTCACCGCGGCCAATAGAAACCAACAGTTGTTGTGAGTTCTGAAAATTGAGGCTTTGCGCCAACTCGTCCAAATCAACGCTGTCTTTTTTAATATTGTAGCGCTTGAACTGCCGGGCGACAATTTCCTCGCCCAAACTCAGGCTTTGCTCGTGCAGCGACTCTTTCAGCCAGCGCTTGATCTTGCTGCGCGCCTTCGACGTTTTGACGAACTTGATCCAATCGGGATTGGGTTTCTGGTTGGGCGAGGTGATGATCTCCACCGAGTCGCCGCTTTTCAATTTATAATTCAGCGGCACCATTTTGCCGTTGACTTTCGCGCCGATGCAGTGGGTGCCGACGTCGGTGTGCACCGCAAACGCAAAATCGACGCAGGTGGCGTCCACTGGCAGCTTCAGCAAATCGCCCTTGGGTGTGAAGACGAACACCTCGTCCTGAAACAAATCGATGCGCAGGTTTTCCATGAACTCCGAGGGGTCTTTGGTTTCCTGCTGCCATTCGAGCATCTGCTTAAGCCAGGCCAGGCGCTGGTCGAGCTCGTCCTGTTTGCTTTTACCTTCTTTATACAGCCAGTGGGCGGCAATCCCTTCTTCAGCGGTGCGATGCATGTCCTCGGTGCGAATCTGAATTTCGATCATCTTGCCGTCCGGGCCCACGACCGTGGTGTGCAGCGATTGGTAGAAATTCGATTTGGGCGTGGCGATGTAGTCTTTGAATCGTTCGTGCACCGGCGTGTAAAGATTATGAATGATGCCCAACACGAAATAGCATTCCTCTACTTTCTGGACGATGATGCGAATCGCCAGCAGATCGTAAATTTGCTCGAACGGCACCTGACGCGATCGCATTTTGCCGAAGATGCTGTAAAAATGTTTTGGCCGGCCAGTAATTCTTGCTTTGATGTTGGCGCTGCGCAGCTCGCGGCGAATGGGCGCCACCACCCGGCGAATGTAGCGCTCCCGTTCTTCGCGCTTATCGGCGATTTTGCGCACCAGCTCCCAGTAGGAATCCGGCTCCAAAGTTTTGAGGGCGAGGTCTTCCAACTCCCATTTGATTTTGGCGATGCCCAGGCGGTGGGCCAGCGGCGCATAAACGTCGCGGGTTTCGATGGCGATGCGCTCCTGCTTTTTACGCGGCAGGTATTCGATGGTGCGCATGTTGTGCAAACGGTCAGCGAACTTGATCAAAATCACCCGGATATCCTTCACCATCGAAAGAATCATCTTGCGGAAATTCTCCGCCTGGCGCTGCTCCAAACTATCGAACCGCAGTTCGCTAATTTTGGTGACGCCGTTCACCAGCAGCGCCACCTCGCGGCCGAATTTTTCCTCCACCTCGTCGATGGTGATGCCGGTGTCTTCCACCACGTCGTGCAGCAGGCCGCCCATGATGGTGGTCGAGTCCATCTTCAAGTCGGTGAGAATTTTCGCCACCTCCAAACAATGGACGAAGTAGGGCTCGCCGGATTTGCGCAACTGATCTTTGTGCGCCTCGATGCAAAAATCCCAGGCTTCGATCAAAAGTCCGGTGTTGGCGCTGGGGCTGTAACGTTTCAGTTTTCGCAAAATCTCAGCCTGCAATTTTTTGTAATCGCCATTCTCCATGTTGATATATCAAAAGTTGAAATACTCCTCGTGGGTTTCATCCAAATTGGCAAACAAAACATAATCTTTGTGGAAGTGCACCTTCACAGTGTCGGTGGGGCCGTTGCGCTGCTTGGCGATGATGATCTCGGCGATGCCGGAATCTTCCGTCGGGCCGTACACCTCCGGCCGGTAAATGAACATCACCACGTCGGCGTCTTGCTCGATGGCGCCCGACTCCCGCAAATCCGACAAAATAGGCCGGCGGTCGCCGCCGCGCGATTCCACCGCGCGCGAAAGCTGCGACAGCGCCACCACCGGGATGTTCAATTCCTTCGCCAGCGCCTTCAACGATTGCGAGATTAACGAAATTTCGATCTGCCGGCTTTCAGCATTTTTCGGCCCCTTGACCAGTTGCAAATAATCGACGACCACCATGCCGATCTTCTTCTCCGCCTTCAAGCGCCGGGCTTTGGCGCGGATTTCCTGCACGCTCAGCGCCGGCGTGTCATCGATGTAAATCGGCGCTTCCGCCAGCCGGCCCACGCTCATGCTCAGCTTCGGCCACTCGTTTTCTGAAAGCCGGCCGGTGCGCACTTTATGAGAATCGACGCGCGCTTCGCTGCACAACATGCGCA
>JBBIIG010000023.1:34922-62343 GCA_037446635.1 bacterium | reverse complement strand
TCCGTAACTATGATGCTCACCGTTGCCCCATTGGAGACGTCGCCGTTGTTATCATTGACGGTATAGGTGAATGAATCGCTGCCAAAAAAGTTGGCGTTCGGGGTGTAGGTTATCACACCTGTCGTCGCGTTTACCAACGTTGTACCGTTGGTCGGTCCGCTGGTCACCAACACAGTCGTTGGGTCGATCTCTCCCACCGGATCCGCATCGTTAGCCAGCACATCGATGTTCACCGGCGTGTCTTCATTCGTAGTGGCGTTATCATTGTTGGCCACCGGCGGCTGATTGGTGGAAACCGTAACCGATACCGTGGCAGCAATGGCGCTTTCCCCTTCGTTATCCTTTATTGTATAGAGGAACGAATCGCTGCCGGAAAAACCCGGGTTGCCGGTGTACGTCACCACCCCAGTGGTGGAATTCACCGACACGGTGCCGTTGGCTGGGTTCTGGACGATCGCCACACTGGAGACAGCGATGGCATCATCGTCGGTATCGTTGGCGAAGACATTAATGGCCGTCGGCGTGTTCATGGGCACGGTGACGACGTCGTTGACCGCCACCGGCCGGCCATTGCCCCCCAACGCCAAAAAGTTGTGAAAATAGTAGCGCGTCGGGCCATCATTATCGCTCGCCAAAACCACTAATCCCGTGCTGGAGTTGACGCGCTGTCTGGTCGCAGTCGGGCTATTCGGTTCATCGCCTGAAAAGCCTCGTATAAAAATGCGTCCCAAACCCGTTGGAAAATTCAACGTGCTCACATGCGCGGATTTATAAAATATGGTTCTGGGAGCAACGTCGGTGCTGTGAGCAAACACATAAACGCTATCGGTGTCCGAGTCCAACAATAGGATGGGGCGAGTATGCTCATCGGCGCGCAGTCCGAATATCCCGCTTGACCACGCTCCAGTCAACGGATCGCGCTTCAGCACCGATACCTCGGGAAGGCTGCCATTGTTTGTAGTATGTTTCACTACCGCCAGCACATGACCGCTCGCGCTGGTGACTACCTTGATATGGTCTTCTGCGGCGTTGCCCAGGTTCACATCTTCGAAAGCGATTTCACGAGGCTGCCAGGTGGTCTCGGGATCGCTGTCAAGATGAACCGCAAAGTAGTACTTCTTATCGGTTTGGTTCCCCCACAACACACCAATCCGGTTACCTCCAAATTCAGTGATCGTTGAAATATCTTCAGTTGTGGTTGTGTCATTAGGATCGATTGCCAAATCGATCCCCTGGCCCGGCAATTCAAACGGTGTTGACCAGGTTTGACCGTTGTCGGTTGAACGGCTCAACCAAACCCGCAAAACGTCGGTCCAGGTGGACCAGAGATAGCCGTTGCTGTCTTTAGCAATGACTAACGTCTTTGACTTCGTATTATTAATGACGCTGGGAAATCCGCTGTCAAGGGTATAGGTATCGTTGGCGGAATTGTAGCTGTAACGATACAACCGCGCCTCGTGTGTTCCAGTGGCGTCAATGGTGGACTTGGCATGGGAGGCGATATAAAGCTTGTTGGCGTTTTCATCCCAGTAAACATCCTGGGCGGAACGGCCGCGTTCATCCACATCCACACCAATGTCAATCCATGACTGGCTGGCCAGATCCAAACGATGGATGCGATAAAGCTCCTCAGAAGTTGACCACATGATCGCCCACCACCGGCCATCCGCGTACCAGAGTTTGCTCTCCGGCTTATCTTCGGTGGGCATGCTGGTTACGTTGCCGCCGGTATAAGTGAAGTCGCGATAACCAGAAATCATCGGCGAGGATGTTCCCTGAGATAAAGCAGGATAAACATCAAAGGTGAGAAAGAGTACAACGGCAATCAGGGACAGGTAGATGAATTGAAAAGCTCCGTTGCTTGTCTGCGGGTGCTTTTCCACGCTTCCAAATTCATCTATAAACATTGGCTACCTCCTTGAGACCGATTATTTACAAGTCTCTGTAAACAAATTAAATCTCTGACTCAATCTTTAGGTTGTCACAAATCTCCTCTAAAATTATTCAGTATTCGAGACATCGTATCATCGTGTTATTAATTTTAATACCACCCACATCCCTTTTCACGGAATAATTTTTTGTAGAAAGCTGAAAAAAATCAGATCGGCGCTTGCTTACGAAAGGGAAAACCGTTTCGAGAAAACCGCGATTTTGGCGTCGCCGCCCGACTGGAGGCCACACGGCGGATTATTGGAAAAATCTATCGAGAAGAGCGAATTCTACGTGCTTGCTTTAAGCTCCTACGCGTCATCATACCCTACATGGAATTTTTAATTGGCGCACTTAGGGAAAGCGACAGGTAAGCCGTCGCTTTCCACAAAGTGTTTGCCATTCTTCATTTCTGTAATGTGATCTTGCGCGACAACTTATGCTCGCCTACCTCCAAACGCAGGAAGTAAACGCCCGAACTTACGTCCTTGTCATCGCCGTTTTTACCGTTCCACCGGGCCTTAAGAATGCCGGCTCTCTGCTCGCCGTCAAACAACATGCGAACTAACTGCCCTTTGATGTTGAAAATCGCCAGCTTCACCCGCGCATCTTTTGGCAGAGCATACTCGATGGTGGTCTCAGCGTTGAATGGGTTCGGATAATTCGGGTAGAGCTCAACGGTTTCCGGCAAGATGGGATTCGATTCGGTCTCATCGCCATTTGCGCCGTCGGCCAGCGCTTCGGAATTTTCTTTTGACAAGGCGCCGGTGGTGATGACCAACTCCGGCGAGATCGTCCCTTCTTTCGAGCTATAAATGGCGGCGTCGTTCGACGTGCTGCTCAAGCCGAAACTGAAAGTACCGTTGCCAGCAATCGCCGGCGTAACATCGAACTCTACCGTCTGCCCGATTTCTACCCGCGCCAATGAGCTCAACGGCGAGCCGCTGATCTCCGGAGCATTGTTAAACGTCAAACTGCCTTCGCTCCAAGGCGTGGCCGTACCCAGCAGGTTATTCGAGACCGAGAACATCGACCCGCCCTGGTTGCTGGTGGAGATCACGGCCAATCGAATCTTAGCGCTGGCAACGGCTGAGGTGAGTCCGGTCACCGTAAATTTGAAATAGGTAACAGTGAGCTCGCCGGTGTTCGCCAGACGCGCCCGCAAATCGGTGCCGCCGCCATAATTATTGTTGGGGTTGCTGGAACGGACATAGGCGTCGGCCAGCGGCGCGAAAGTCAACGTTGAGGAGCCGCCACCTACCGTGAAATCGTTGGCGCTGACAGCGGCCCCGGCGGCGTTGGTCACAGTGATTTTGCCTGTGGCAGCGCCCGTGGGCACGTTGGCGCGAATTTGGGTTGATGAATCAAAGCTGAGGCTGGTGGCCGAAACGCCGTTGAAAGCAACGTCCACGACGCCGATGAAATTCGTACCCGTGATGGTCACTTGAGTGCCGACCGGGCCGGTAGTTGGGGTAAAGGACGAAATCGTCGGCGGCAGCACCACGATGAAATCGCTGGCGCTCTGGCCGGTTCCATCCGAATTCGTGACGCTGATCTTGCCGGTCGAGGCGCCCACCGGAACCGCGGCGCGAATCTGCGTATTCGAATCCACTGTGAACCCGGACGCTGCCAGGCCATTAAATGCAACGTTGGTGGTTCCGGTGAAGTTAAGCCCGGTAATGGTGATTTCCGTTCCCATTGGCGCGCTGGTAGGCGTAAAAGAGGTGATGGATGGCGCCTGAGTAACGGTAAAGTTGCTGGCGCTGGCGTCGTTGCCCGCGGCATTGGCCACGATAATAGGCCCGCTGGTGGCGCCAGCCGGCACGGTCGCCCGCGCCTGGGAAGCGGAATCCAGAATAAAGATTGCGGCCGTACCGTTAAACGTGATGCTGCTGAGGCCGGTGAAGTTGCTGCCGGTAATTGTGACCACAGCGCCCACGGGCCCGCTGGTGGGCGTAAATGAAATAATGTCCGGCGGGGCTAATACCGTAAAGTTAGAAGCGCTTTGCGCCGTGCCATCGGCGTTGGTGACGCTAATGGGGCCGGTGGTCGCGCCGCTGGGAACCGTAGCGCGAATCTGCGAATTGGAAACGATGGTGAAACTCGTAGCTGAAGTTGCATTGAACGACACGCCGGTGGTTCCATCAAAGTTGCTGCCCGAGATCGTCACTTGCGATCCGATTGCGCCGCTGGTGGGATTGAAAGAGGAAATACTGGGCGGATTGGATGAGCCGCCGGAAACGCTTTCAACCACAAGCTGCGGGCCATTTCCGCCTTCTTTCGAGACATAAAAAACGGCGTCATTCGAGGTGCTCAACATCCCAAAGCTAAAGACGCCGTTGCCAGAAATGGCCGCGGTAACATTAAATTCCACCGTCTGCCCAACCGTAACCTGACCCAAGGTGCTGAGCGGCGACCCCGAGATGGACGGCGCATTGTTGAAAGTGATGCTGCCTTCGGTCCAAGGCGTGGTCGTTCCGGACAAGTTGTTGGAAACCGAATACATTGCCCCGCCCTGATCGCTGGCATCCAAAACATTCAAGCGAATCTTGGCGCTCGAAACCGGCCCAGTAAGACCCGTGACGTTGAATTTAAAATAAGTATTGGTCAACTCACCGGAATTGGCCTTGCGAACACGAACGTCGCTGCCGCCGCCGTAATTGTTGTTTGGATTGCTCGACCGCACATAGGCGTCGTCTGTCGGATTGAACGTCAGGGTTGAGGTCCCACCGGTGCTCACCGTAAAATTGCTGGGGCTAAGTCCCGCACCTGCGGAATTGACAACGCTGATAGGGCCAGTGGCGGCGCCAGACGGCACATTGGCCCGCACCTGCGAATCGGAATCAAAGATAAAACTGGAGGCGAAAACACCGTTGAACGAAACCCCGGTGACGCCGGTAAAGCTGCTGCCGAAAATTGTCACCTGGGCTCCCACGGGTCCGCTGGTCGGAGTAAATGAAGTAATAACCGGAACCGTGGGCGCGGTGAGAATTGCAAAAACGGCGTCACTGACATCCGAGGGATCTCCATCAGCGGCATCCGAGACGCGCACCCGGCATTGGCTCGAAACGGTATTAGGAACGGTCCAACTGAAGCTGCCGTCGTCCGGGGTGCTGGCTACGATCGTGGTCCAGTTTACGCCATTGTTGGTGGAAAACTCCAATTTCACATTAGTCAAATTTCCCGGCGAGGCCCACGTTATGTTCTGGCTGCTGCCGGCGGTCCAACCCTCGCCGCCGTTTGGTGAAATCAACTGTAATGTGGTTGGCGGGCTGGTGGTGGTTTTGATAAACAACACCGGCGCGATGGTGCCGTCGTTGGAGCTATAAGCGGCGAGATCGGTCGAATTATTCGTCATTCCAAAACTGTAAATACCATCGCCTGTGATCGCGGCGGTCACATTAAACTCGACCATGGTACCGATGCTCACCGACCCCAACGTACTCAACGGCGGCGGGGTCAAGGGTGGTGCGTTATCCCAGGCCAGGTTGCTTTCAGTCCATGGCGTTATATTATCCGCCAGGTTATTCGAAATGGCGTACACCGAGCCGCCATCGATGCTAGCGTTGGTTACATAAAGGCGCAGCTTGGCGAGCCACACCGGGGCATCCAGCCCGGTAACGTTAAACTTCAAATAGCTATTAAACTTGTCCTTCTCCAGCCTCAGTTCACCGGCCTTGCCATCAGTAAGCGATGGATTCGCCCCCCTGGCGTAAGTATCGTGCTGCGGCGTGAAGACGAAGGTGCCCGGCGGTATAACAACCGTAAAATCGGTTGTGCTGAAGCCGAAACCCTGTGCGTTGGTGACTCTTATTCTGCCGGTCCTGGCTCCGATGGGAACCGTCGCCCGAACCTGGGTATCCGAATCCACCGTAAAACTCGCGGCGGGCGTCCCGTTGAAAGCGACTTCCGTTGTCCCGCTAAAGTTCGCGCCAGTGATGGTTACGATCACCCCCTCCTCCGCACTTGTTGGGGTAAACGCGGCAATGGATGGCATTGGCAAGGCGTGCCTTGCCGGGGCCGACACCCATGCCGGATCGCTGATATCGGCCCCAGTGCTGGTTCCTAAACGTGCATGATTGCCATTGCCCGTCAAATCCGCCGCAAGCTGGCCGCTGCCTTCGTCAAACGGCCAGTATCCAATGAGACCCGCTTCGCTGCCGGTTAGCTTGAGATTCATCGCCGACTGCAGCTCAGCCAGGCTGCGCGGGTAATTCCAAATCCGCACCTCATCGATAATTCGAAACGTCCGGAAATTACTATTATAGGAGTGCGCTCCCAGCCAAATATCAGCCTGCGTGTCCGGCATATCTCGATTGAGCTGAAATCCGGTGCCCGCCTCCACGCCATCGATATAAAGCCGCACGACGTTGGCGGCGTTGTCAAAGGTGAAGGCCAGATGGGCCCACTTGCCGACCGGCACCAAACCTGCCTGCGACGACCATTCATCGGTGCTTTCAATATTGACGTTTAGCACACCACTCTCAATATCCAAACCCCAGTCCTTGAAAAAGCCGTTGAGGTATTTCGCGACGATGGGATTGTGTTCCGCGGAGACATTTTGCATATTTACCCAGGCTTCCACCGTGATGCTTTTGCCCGGTCCGCCGCTGAGCAGAGGATTATCCAGAATGACCGCCAAATCATCGGTGCCGTCAAAACTCAGGGCAAAGGCTGACTGCGAAGTGAGAACGGTGAAATTCGCCGCGCTCTGCGCCGTGCCGCCTGCCGTCGTCACGCTAATTTTACCGGTCGTCGCCCCCGAGGGGACGTTGGCGCGAATTTGGGTCGGCGAGTCAACGGTGAATGAGGTGGCAGCCGTGCCATTGAATGACACTCCGTTGACGCTCACGAAATTGGTGCCGGTAATTGTAACATTCGCGCCAATCCCTCCCGAGGTGGGAGTGAAAGATGTCACCGTCGGCGCTTGAGCTTGAATAATTGTAAAGCTGCTGGCGCTGGCGCCCGTGCCGCTGCCATTGGTGACGCTGATCGCTCCCGTAGTCGCGCCGGAGGGCACGTTCACCCGAATCTGCGAATCCGAATCCACCAGGAAACCCGGCGCGTTGACGCCATTAAATTGAACCGCTGTGGCGCCGGTGAAATTGAATCCGGTGAGGGTCACCTCATTGCCGACCGCGCCGCTGGTGGGAGTAAACGAGGTGATGGTTGGCAAATTCGTGCTGCCGCCGGAAGTCTGAATCACCAGTTGCGGCGGGTTGGCGCTCTCTTTGGAATTGTAGTTCACCAGGTCGGTGGATTGATTGGAAATGGCGAAACTATAAATGCCGTTGCCGGTGATGGCAGGGGTTACGTCAATCTCCACAGTTTGGTTTAAGCCAACTGCGCCAAACGAGTTGATCGGAGTGCCCGGCAGCTCCGGCGCGTTGGTGAAATCCAACGCCGCCTGGGTCCAAGGAGTGGATGTGCCTTTAAAATTATTCGACACCAGAAATACCGATCCCCCTTCGACGCCGTCATTGATGACAAACAGGCGGAGCTTCGCGCTCTGCGGCGGCCCACTCAAGCCGGTGACATTAAATTTAAGATAACTGTCAAGATCGGCGGAGCTGGTCCTGCGAACGCGCAGCTCAACCGAGGTGGCGTGGTTGCGCGTCGGAAGATCGGAGCGAATGTAAGCATCGTCTGTGGGATTGAAAGTGACCGTCGCCGAAACCGTAGTGATGTTGAAATTGGCGGCGCTGACAGCGCTGCCCGCGGCGTTGGCAACGCTAACGGGGCCGGTGGTTGCGCCATTGGGAACCGTGGCGCGAATCTGCGTCTCCGAATCCACGGTAAAGATGGCAGCCGCCGTGCCATTAAACAAAACCACCGTGGCGCCCGTAAAATTGGCGCCGCTGATGGTCACCTCACTGCCAACCGGACCGTTGGTGGGGGCGAACGAAGAAATCGACGGCGGCAAAATCACCGCAAAGTTAGCGCTGCTGTTGCCAGCGCCCAGGTTATTGGTCACGCTGATGACGCCCGTCGTGGCGCCGATTGGAACCGCCGCTCGCACCTGGGTGTCGGAATCCACCGTGAACGCTGCCGATACGCCGTTGAAAGCCACGCTGGTGGCGCCGTTGAAATTAGCGCCGGTGATGGTCACCGCGCTGCCGATGATGCCTTGCGTCGGCGTAAACGAAATAATCGACGGCGGCCCTTCCACGATGAAATTGGTGGAGCTGACGGCCGTGGCTGCGGCGTTGGTCACACTAACCGGGCCCGTGCTGGCGCCGTTCGGAACCGTGGCGCGAATTTGCGTGGCTGAATCGACAATGAAACTCGAAGCCAGGGCGCCGTTAAACGCCACCTGGGTGATGTTGTCAAAATTACTGCCGCTGATGGTGATCTCGGTTCCGATGGGCGCGCTCGCCGGATTGAACGAAGAGATCGACGGCCCAATAATCACCGTGAAATTCGCGGCGCTAACCGCCGTCCCCGCGGCGTTTTGCACGCTAATTGGACCGGCGCCAGCGCCACTGGGAACGACGGCGCGTAATTGAGTATTGGAATCGATGGTGAAGCTGGCTGCGGCAACGCCGTTGAATTGCACCACGCTCGTCCCGGCAAAATTCGAACCGCTAATCGTCACACTCGCGCCCACCACGCCGCTGGTGGGATTGAAAGAAGAAATCGATGGCGGCAAAATCACCGTAAAGTTAGCGCTGCTGTTGCCCGCGCCGGCCGCATTGGTTACCCTGATGACCCCGGTCGTCGCCCCGCTCGGAACCGTGGCGCGAATCTGTGTGGGCGAATCCACCGTGAAGGTTGCGGCGGCGCCGTTGAAACTGACTTCGCTAACACTGACGAAATTGTTGCCCGTAATTGTCACCGACACGCCGATAATTCCTGAGGTCGGTGTGAACGCAGACACCAGCGGCGATTGAACGATGGTGAAGTTATTCACGCTTTGCGCGCTGCCAGCCGAATTCGTTACCGCAATTTTTCCGGAGGCCGCTCCCACCGGCACCGCGGCGCGAATCTGCGTCTCCGAATCCACCGTGACATTGGTGGACGCGACGCCGTTGAACGTAACGCTGCTCACCCCGAGGAAGTTGGTTCCGGTGATGGTCACCAACGTTCCCACCGGACCGCTGGTCGGTGTAAACGAAGAGACCGTCGGCGGCAGGATCACCGTGAACGGGCTAGAGCTGGTCGCCCCGCCCGCCGTGTTCTCAATATGAATGGTTCCCGTCGTGCTGCCGTTGGCCACGGTGGCGCGCAATTGGGTGTTGGAATCAACGACAAATGAAGACGCCGCTAAACCGTTGAACTGGACGGCGGTGGCTCCCAGGAAATTCGAACCGCTAACCGTTACCACTGTTCCGGCCGGGCCGCTGGTCGGCGTAAACGAGGTGATGGTCGGCGCATCGACGATAGTGAAATCGCTCGCGCTCAAGCCGGTACCGTTAGCCGTGGTCACACTCACTTTTCCACTGGTGGTGCCGGAGCCGACGAAAGCGCGAATCTGCGAATTGCTGTCCACAGCAAACGACGCCGCAGAAACGCCATTGAACAGCACCAACGTGGCGCCGGTGAAGTTGCTACCGGTGATCGTCACTTCTGTGCCAGCTACTCCGGCAATCGGATTAAATGAATTAATCACTGGCGCATTGGGTGAGGCGCCGCCCGCTTGAATGACCAATTGCGGCGGATTAGTGTTCTCTTTAGAGTGATAGCGCGCCGCGTCGTTGGAGGTGCTGGTCAAACCAAAACTAAACACGCCGTTGCCGGTGATGGCGCTGGTTACATCAAACTCCACCGTCGCGCCGGAAGTAATCGACCCCAAAGAACTCAACGGCGAGCCGGAAATAGCCGGCGCGTTGTTGAAGTTCAAACCGTCTTCAGTCCACGGCGTACTCGTCCCAAGAAAATTATTGGAGACGGAATATATTGAGCCGCCCTGGTTGCTGTTATCCAAAACCACCAGCCGAATCTTGGCGCTGGTGACGCCGCCGCTCACGCCAGTAACATTGAATTTTAAAAAGCTGTGAGTCAGTTCGCCGGTGCTGGCGGTGCGACCACGGATTTCGGTGCCGCCGCCGAAATTATCGTTAGGCCGCGCCGAGCGAATGTAGGCGTCAGCGATGGGCTGCAGCGTCACCGTGCCGCTGCCGCTGAGCACGATGAAATTCGCTACGCTTTCGCCGCCGCCAGCGACGTTGCTCACCCGGATTTTGCCGGTGATAGCGCCATTGGGAACCGTGGCACGAATTTGCGTATCCGATTCAATGAAAAAGCTCGGCGCGTTCACCCCGCCGAACGCCACCGTCGTGGCGTTTGAAAACGTGCTTCCCGTTATCGTTACTTCAGTTCCGGGCGCGCCGCTGGTGGGGATAAATGAAGACACCGTCGGCAGGCTGGAGATGATGAAATCACTCGTACTGATTCCCGTGCCCACGCTGTTGGCCACGCTGATGGGACCGTTGGTGGCGCCGGCCGGCACCGTCGCCCGAATCTGAGTATTAGAGTCAATGTTGAATACAGCCGCTAAACCGTTGAAGCCCACCGCCACGGCGCTGGCAAACTCGCTGCCGGTGATGGTGACCTGCGTGCCCACTAGGCCGCCGGCCGGGGTAAATGAGGAGATCGTCGGCGGCTGCAAAAAAACAAAATTGCTGGCGCTGGTGCCGCTGCCTGCGGCGTTGGCGACACTGATGGGCCCGCTTACCGCTCCGGCTGGAACCAGCGCTCGCAATTGGGTGTCAGAATCCACCTCAAAATTAGAGGCCGCGGTGCCGTTGAACGATACCTGAGTGATCTGTACGAAATTCGTACCCGTAACCGTTACCTCCGTATTCAGCGGACCGCTGGTGGGGTTGAACGAAGTGATGGTCGGCGGCAAAATCACCGTGAAATTCGCAGAGCTGGTTGCAGCGCCTGCGGCGTTCTGCACTGAAACCGCGCCGCTGCTGGCGCCCGCTGGAACCAGCGCGCGAATCTCGGTAGCCGAGATCACGGTAAAACTGGCAGCCGCTAAACCATTAAACGAGACATTGGTGACGGCGGTCAAATTGGCGCCGCTGATTGTAACCTGCGTGCCGACCGGTCCGCTGGAGGGCGTGAAGGAGGAAATCGTGGGAGCAAGAATCACCAGGAAGTTGCTGGAACTCATCCCGCTGCCCTCCGGATTGGTGACGCTGATTTTGCCGGTGGTGGCGCCAGCCGGCACGGTGGCGCGAATCTGCGAATTGGAGTCGATGGTGAAGGTTGTCGAGATGCCGTTAAACGCAACGTTCGTGGCGTTGCTAAAATGATCTCCCGAAACCGTCACCTCTGAACCCACCAAACCACTGGCCGGTGAAAAAGAGTTGATGACCGGTGACAACGGCGAGGACAGCGCACGTTGGATGATCAGCGCGGGGCCATTGCTTACCTCCTTGGAGTTGAAACGCGCCGTGAGATCCGAATTGCTGGTGATAGCAAAACTATAAACGCCGTCGCCGCTGATCACTGAAGAAACATCAAATTCCACAAACTGTCCGGCTGAGATCGATCCGAGTGAAACAAGGGGCGAACCGTTAACGGCGGGACGATTATTGTAAATAATCCCTCCCTCATCCCACGGGGTGGTGGTGCCCTCAAAATTGTTGGAAACGACAAACAACGAACCACCGTGGTCAGTGGGATCAAGTGAAAGGAGGCGAATTTTGGCGCTGATGATCGGCGTGGTGATGCCGGTTACGTTGAATTTCAAATAGCTGATTTGCAAAACACCGGAGACTGATTTGCGCGCCCGCAGCTCGGTACCCCCGCCAAAATTGGTGGTGGGATCCGACGAGCGGACGTAAGCGTCGTGGACGGCGATAATTTTGTCGTGAACTGTGACGATGGCGTTAGCCACGTTAGATTGCGCCCCCCCGGTGTCGGACACACGATACGTGAAGGCGTCCGCGCCGCCAAAGTTGGCGTTCGGGGTGTAGGTAACCTCACCCGTCACCGAATTCACGGAGACGCTGCCGTTAGTTGGTTGCGTGACGATCGCCACCGTAGTGGGATCGATGGCGTGATCGATGTCCGTGTCATTGGCAATCACATTTATATTAACAGCGACTCCGCCTTCGGTAACCGCCGCGTCATTGGCGGCAATCGGCGGATCGTTCACGGGATCGATGATAATAAAAACACTGGCCACGTTTGAAGCAAAACCGAAATTATCTTCGACGGTATAAGTCAACAAATCCGAGCCAAAGAAATTTGCATTCGGTGTGTAGGTAATCTCCCCCGTCGTCGAATTGACCGCGGCCGACCCATTAGCTGGCGACGTGATAATCGCAACCGAACTCAGGTTCAACGTGCCATCGATATCGAAGTCGTTGCTGAGAACGGCGATCGCGATCGGCGTATCTTCGTCGGTGCTCACGGTGTCGTCCACGGCCACCGGCGGATCATTTTCGTTTGATACGTTAATAATTACTTTGGCGGTGTTGGAGCTGGCGCCGTCGTCATCCGAAACGAGGTAAGCAAGACTATCGACGCCCACAAAATCTACACCCGGCGTGTAAGTGATCCCGCCCGTCGTCGCATTCAAACTTATCACGCCCTGAGTTGGTTGAGTGACAATTGTAACCGTCGTCGGGTCGATGACGCCATCGACATCGCTGTCGTTGGCCAGCACAGCGATCGCCACCGGCGTTTCCTCCGTCGTGCCAGCGTTGTCGTTCACGGCCACGGGGGGATCGTTCACGTCATGGATCGTCAGCAGCACCGTGGCGATGTTGGAATTAAATCCAAGATTGTCTTTCACGAGGTACGTAAACGAATCCGAGCCAAAATAATTGGCCGCAGGGGTGTAAGTTACCACTCCGGTTGTGGGATTGACGACGGCGGCGCCGTGGGCCGGCGGCGTCTGAATCGCCACCGTGGCGGCGTCGATGGCGCCATCGACGTCGCTGTCGTTGGCGATGACGTTGATCTCCACCGCCACGTCTTCGTTGGTGCTGGTGGTGTCGTTCACCGCCAGCGGCGGATCGTTATCTCCGGAGACATTAACGGTTACGGTCGCGGCGTTTGAAACCGCGCCGCTGTCATCTTGCACCGTATAGGTGAAAGTATCGACGCCCTCAAAATCGAGATTCGGCGAATAGGTGATGACACCGGTAGCCGGGTTAACCGAAGCTGCGCCATTGGCGGGCGGCGTGACAATCGCGACCGTCGTCACATCGATGGCGCCGTCCACGTCGATGTCATTGCTGGTCACCGTGATCTCCACTGGCGTTTCTTCGCCCGTAGCGCTTGCATCATTGACCGCCACGGGCGGGTCGTTGACGTTGATGACCGTCACCAACACCGCGGCGACGTTGGAGCTGAATCCGAGATCATCCTTAACGGTATAGGTGAACGAATCGGTGCCGACGAAATTTACATTTGGAGTATAAGTAATGACACCAGTAGATGGAGTGATGGCTGCGACGCCATGGGTCGGCGGCGTTGAAACCGCCACCGTGGTCGCGTCAATAATTCCATCGATATCGAAATCGTTGGCGGCAACCGCTATTTGAACCGCTGCTTCCTCAAGCGTCGAAGTCGTATCGTTGACCGCCACGGGCGGATCGTTGTCGCCCGCGACGGTTACCGTTACCGTGGCAATGTTGGAGGCCGCGCCGTCGTCGTCGTTCACGGTGTAAGTAAATGTATCGGTGCCTTCAAAATTCAGGTTCGGCGTATAGGTGATGACGCCGGTGGTGGGATTCACCGTCGTGGCGCCGTTGGTTGCCGGCGTTACCACGATCACCGTCGTCAGGTCCAGCGTGCCGTCGAGATCGGAATCGTTAGCTGTAACCGTGATGTCCACCGCCGTTTCTTCGCTTGTCGCCGCGGCGTCGTTAACCGCCACCGGCGGATCGTTCACATCGTTGATCGTGATGGTCACCGTCGCAATGTTTGAAATAAAACCTAAATTGTCTTTTACATTGTAAGTAAAGGAGTCCGAGCCAAAATAATTAGCGGCGGGCGTGTAGGTCACCACCCCAGTGGTGGGATGAACCGAAGTTGTGCCGTGCGTTGGCTGCGTTTGAATGGTTACGGTGGACGGATCCACTGCGCCATCCACGTCGCTGTCGTTGTTGGTCACAGCAATCTCAACGGCCACATCCTCGTCAGTGGCGGCGGCGTCATTCTGAGCCACGGGCGGATCGTTGTCGCCCGCCACATTCACAGTTACCGTTGCCGCGTTGGAGGCGGCGCCGTCGTCATCTGCGACTGTATAGGTAAAGGTATCGACGCCCTCAAAATCGAGATTGGGTGTGTAGGTGATGACGCCATTTGCCGGATTCACCGAGGTGGCGCCGTTAGCTGGCGGCGCGATGACCGTTACGGTGCTCAAATTAAGCGTGCCGTCGATATCGCTGTCGTTCGCAGTTACATTGATTTCAACTGGCGTATCTTCTGGAGTGGCCGCGCCATCATTAACCGCCACGGGCAGATCGTTTACATCCACAACAGTAATGTTCACTGTCGCTGTGTTGGAGGCCGCGCCATCGTTATCCTTTATCGTGTAAGTAAACGAATCGCTGCCAAAGTAATTGGCATTCGGAGTGTACGTCACCACGCCGGTTGTGGGATGAACGCTGGTGGTGCCGTTGACGACGTTGGAAATAATCGTCAGCGTGGTGAGATTGAGCGTGCCGTCCGGGTCGCTGTCGTTGCCCGCGGGATTGATATTGACGCTGGCGTCTTCGTTGGTGATGGCGGCGTCAGTCACCGCAATCGGCGGCGCGTTGACTTCCACCGTAACCGTGGCCGTGTTGGATGCGGCGCCGCTGTTATCTTGAAAATTGTAAGTGAAAGTGTCGTTGCCAAAGAAGTTGGTATTCGGGGTGTAGGTGATTTCGCCAGTGGTTGGGTTTACGGAAGTGGCGCCGCTGCTGGCGTTGGTAACCACCGCGACCGTTGTGGGATCAATTGCGCCGTCGGCGTCGCTGTCGTTTGCCAACACATCGATGACAACGGCGTTGTTCATATTCGTGAACGCGGCATCGTTCACAGCCACTGGAAAATCATTCACCGCAATCGTGACCGTCGCGGCGTTGGAAGTGGCGCCGTGGTTGTCCTTCACCGTGTAAGTGAATGAATCGGCGCCGTCAAAATTGGCGTTGGGGGTATAAGTGATTTCGCCGGTGGTGGAGTTGACACTCGTGCTGCCATTCGTCGGCGCGGAGACCACGGTAACCGTGGTCGGATCGATGCTGCCGTCGGCGTCGCTGTCATTCGCGATGACATTGATCGTCACCGCCACGCCCTTGTTGGTGGCCGCGGCGTCGTTTACCGCCACTGGAAAATCGTTCACGGTAATGATAACGGTGGCTTCATTTGAAATTGCGTTAAGATTATCTTTGACGGTGTAGTTGAACGAATCCGTGCCCGTGAATCCGGGAAATGGCGTGTAGCGCACCACGCCGCCGGGCAGCAGCGAGGTGGTGCCGTTGGAGGCCGCAGTAACCGAAACCGTATTCACGCTAATGGTGCCGTCCACGTCGGAGTCATTGGCGGTGACGCTGATATCCACCGAGGCGCCTTTGTTGGTGAGCGCCGTGTCATTGACGGCCACCGGCGCATCGTTGACCGAGTTGATGGTGATACTAACGGTGGCGTTGTTAGAACTTAAACCTAAATTATCCTTGACCGTGTAAATGAAAGAGTCGCTGCCAAACACGTTGGCATTGGGCGTGTAGGTTACCACGCCGGTGGTGGGATTCACCGTCGCCGCGCCAATGGTTGGCGGCGTAGTGATGGTCACTGTCGCCGCATCCAGCGAACCATCGATATCGGAATCATTGGCAAGAATGTTAATGGCGACCGGCGTATCTTCCGGCGTAGTTGCGTTATCGTTATTGGCCACCGGCGGATCGTTTTCATCGGCAATATTCACCGTCACCGTCGCGATGTTGGAAGCGGCGTTATCGTCATCTTTAATGGTATAAGTGAAGGAATCCGCGCCGGTGAAATCCAAATTGGGCGTGTACGTGACCACGCCAGTGGTGGGGTTCACGAAAGTTGAACCGTTAGCCGGCGAGGCCACAATGGCAACGGTGGTTGAAACAATTATGCCATCGACATCGGTATCGTTGGCCTTCACATCAATATCGACGGGCGTGTCTTCAATGGTGCCGGCGGCATCGTTGTTCGCCACCGGCGGATCATTCACTTCGGTCACGGTGATGGTAACTGTCGCTAAATTGGAGGTGGCGCCATCGTCGTCATTGACCGTGTAGGTGAAGGAATCGCTGCCGGAGAAATTGGCGTTGGGGGTGTAGGTCACCACGCCGGTGCTCGTGTTCAACGACGTGCCGCCGTTGGTGGTATTCGAAACAATGGTAATGGAGGCCGGATTGAGCGCGCCGTCGGAATCGGAATCGTTGGCCAGCACCGAAATGTTGGCGGGCGTGTCTTCGTCCGTGGTCACGGCGTCGTTCGCGGCGACGGGCAGATCGTTAACCGTAACCGTCACCAAAGCCTGATTGGACGTGGCGCCGTCGTTGTCCTTAACTGTATAACTAAACGTGTTCACCCCGGAGAAATTAGTGTTGGGTGTGTAGGTGATGGCGCCGGTCGCCGGGTTGATGGAAAGACTGCCGTTGGCGGGCTGCGTAACCGCCACCACGCTAGCGGGATTCAGGGTTCCATCCAGATCGGTGTCATTGGCCAGCACATCAATTTCCACAGCGACGTTTTCGTTGGTCTGCGCAGCGTCATTCAGCGCCGCCGGCACATCGTTCACAAAAATCGTTACCGTGGCGGTGTTGGAAAGCAAGGCGTCATTGTCTCTCACTGTGTAAGTGAAGGAATCGACGCCGGAAAAATTGGTGTTGGGAGTATAATTCACCACCCCGGTAATCGGATTGACGCTGGTGGCGCCGTTATCCGCGCCATCCACAATCGTTACCGTCGTCGCATCGATGTTGCCATCGATGTCGGTGTCATTGGCAATCACATTGATCGCCACCGCCTGATCTTCGTTGGTGAAAGAAGTATCGTTGACGGCAATGGGGGCGTCGTTATCCGGCGAAACCGTGACCGTAACCGTGGCGATGTTGGAAGTGGCGCTGCCGTTGTCCTTCACAGTGTAGGTGAAGGAATCGCTGCCAAAAAAATCAACGTCCGGGGTGTAAGTCACCACGCCGGTAGTGGGATTCGAGGTTGCTGAGCCATTGGCGGGCTGGCTAACAATGGTGACCGTGCTCACCTCGACGGTGCCGTCGATATCGCTATCGTTGGCGGTCACGTTAATATCAACCGGCGATTCCTCATCGGTAGCGGCGGCGTCATTGTTGGCCACCGGTGGATCGTTTACCGGATTAATGGTAATGGAAACCGTTGCGTTGTTAGAAAGGGTGCCGTGGTTGTCTTTGACGTTGTAAGTAAAACTGTCGCTGCCGGAAAATTCCGCGTTGGGAGTGTAAGTTACCACACCGGTGGTGGGATTCACAGAAGTGGTACCGTTGGTCACATCGGTAACGATGACGACGGTAGTGGGATCAATCGCGCCATCGAGATCGATATCATTGGCGATGACATTGATGTCGGTCGCCACGTCCTCGTCTGTGGTTTTGGAATCGTTAGCGGCGAAGGGTTCGCGGTTGACGATCACCGTAACCGTCGCGGTGTTGGAGTTGGCTCCCAAGTTATCCTGCACGCGATAGGTGAAGGTGTTCGTCCCAAAAAAATTCGTGTTGGGAGTATAAGTAATGGCCCCGGTCGTCTGATTAACGGAAACGCTGCCGTTGGCCGGTCCAGAAATCACGCTCACTGTTGATGGAACCAGGGCGCCGTCGGAATCGCTGTCGTTGGCCAGCACATCGATCACCACCGGGCTGTCTTCGTTCGTAACCGCATTGTCATTCACCGCGACCGGTGCATCGTTAACCGAAATCGTCACCGTGGCGGCGTTGGAATTGGCGCCGCTGTTATCCTGAACGCGATAAGTAAATGTGTCGGTACCAGAGAAGTTGGCGTTGGGCGTGTAGGTGATCGCGCCCGTCGTCGAATTGATCGAAGTCGCGCCGTTGGCCGGCGGACTGGCGATGGTGACCGTGGTCGGGTCAACATTGCCGTCCACGTCGGTGTCGTTGACAACGACATTGATAGTGACGGGAAAACCTTCGTTGGTTTGGCCGGCGTCATTGGCCGCTACCGGCGGGTCGTTGACATTGTTTACCGTCACCGTTACCGTAGCCACATTTGAGGTCGCGCCTAAATTGTCCTTCACGGTGTAGGTAAACGAATCTGTTCCAAAAAAATTCAGATCCGGAGTATAGGATACCACGCCGCTGGCAGAAACGGTCGCCGCGCCATTGCTGGGAGCGGTCACGGTGACGGAAGCCGGATTCAACGTGCCGTCCACATCGGAGTCGTTCGCCAGCACATTGATGTTAACTGGAACTTCTTCGTTGGTGGTGGCGGCGTCATTCTGCGCCACTGGCGGATCGTTGTCGCCGGTAACCGTGATGGAAACCGTCGCCACATTGGACGTAGCGCCATTGTCATCTTTCACCGTGTAAGTAAAACTGTCGGGGCCGATGTAATCCAGCGACGGGGTATAAGTCACGACGCCGGTAGTGGGATTCACCGAAACCGCGCCGTGGCTGGGATTGGCGATAATCGTAACGGTGCTTAAGTTCAGGTTGCCATCGACATCAAAATCGTTAAACGTCACGTTGATATCCACGGGCGTGTCTTCCTCGGTTGTCGCGCCATCATTGGCGGCGACCGGCGCATCGTTCACATCATTCACCGTAACCGTCACCGTTGCGGCGCTGGAAACCGCGTTATCGTTATCCTCAACGGTGTACGTAAAAGTATCGACGCCGTGGAAATTCAAATTGGGAGTATAAGTGATCCGGCCGTTAACGGAATTCACGGAGGTTGTACCGTTGCTGGGCGGTGAAGCCACCGCCACCGTCGAGGCGACAATCGATCCGTCCACATCCGTGTCATTGCTTAACACGTTGATTTCTACCCCCACGTCTTCCGGGGTGGCGGCGGCATCGTTCACGACTGCCGGCGGATCGTTGACCGGGTTGACGGTGATGTTGACGGTAGCGGCGTTGGAGCTGGCGCCATCGTCATCTTCAACGGTATAAGTGAAACTGTCGGATCCGAAAAAATTAAGATTGGGGGTATAGGTGACGGCGCCCGTGCTGCTGTTGACGGACGAGGTACCGCTGCTGGGCGGCGAAGCCACCGTAACCGTCGAGGGTACCAATGAGCCATCGGAGTCGGAATCATTCGCGAGCACATCAATGGTGACGGCATTATCTTCATCGGTGGTGGCAACATTGTCAACGGCCACCGGCGGATCGGTTACGGCGTTAACGGTCACATCAACCGTGGCCTCATTGGAGTTCGCGCCGTCGTCGTCGCTGACGCGATAAGTAAAACTATCGCTGCCATTATAATTCAAATTCGGTGTGTAGGTGATGACGCCGGTGCTGCTGTTAACCGAAGCCGCGCCGTGCGCCGGCGCGCTCACGACCGTAACCGAACCCAGATTTAAGGCGCCATCGATGTCGCTGTCGTTCGCCGTAACATCGATATCAACGGGCGTGTCTTCGGGGGTAGTGGCCGCGTCGTTGCCGGCCACAGGCGGATCGTTAATATCGTTCACCGTCACGGTCACCGTGGCGGCGTTCGAGGTTGCGCCCTGGTTATCTTTAACTGTATAGGTAAAGCTATCACTGCCGTTAAAATTGGCGTTTGGGGTGTAGGTGATTTCACCGGTTGTGGGATGGATCGAAGTCGTGCCGCTGCTGGGATTGGAAACTACCGTCACAGTCGTCGCATCGACCGTGCCGTTGGCGTCGGTATCGTTGCTCAAAACATTGATGGTGACGGCGTTGTCTTCGTCGGTGGTAGCGGCGTCGTTGTTCGCCACGGGCGCAGGCTGCACGGTCACGGTAACCGTCGCGGCGATGGCGCTTTCGCCGTCGTTATCGCGCACCGTGTATAGAAAAGAGTCCACACCGGTGAAGCCGCCATTGGGGGTATAAGTGATAATCCCGGTACTGCTATTCACCGACACGGTGCCGTTGCTGGGATTGGAGACAATGGCCACCGTGGTCACATCGATCGTGCCATTGGCATCAATATCGTTTGCAGCGACATTAAACTGGCCCGGAGTATTCGACCCGGTGGAAACCGCGTCGTCCACCGCAATGGGCCGGGCGTTCCCGCCCAGCGCCAGGAAATTGTGAAAATAATGATGCTTCTTGTCGTCGCTGGCCAGCACCAATAGTCCGGTGGTGCCGTTGACGCATTCCTTGCTGGACGTCACATTATTAATTACTTCCCCAGAGTCGGGGCTTCGTAAGAAAATCCGGCCGTGGCCCGGTGGGAAATTCAGATTATTAATATGAGCGACTTTATAAAAGATGGTTTTCAGTGGTCCAGCATCGGCGTCGTCGCTTTGGGCGAAAACATACAGGCTGTCGGTGGCGGAATCCAGCACCGCCAAGGGCCGGGTATAATCTTCGCTTTTCGTCGCCACGGTGTGGGCGGTCCAAACGCCAGTGGTGTGATCGCGCTTCAAAACACTAACGATGGGAAAAGAGCCATTGTTGGTTTCGTGTTTTACGGCGGCCAGCACCACGCCGCTGCTGGGGCTGCAGGTCAAATTGATGTGGTCGTCCGCGGCGTTGGCGAGCGCAGTATTCTCATACGCCGTTTCCCGCGGCTGCCAGGTCATATCGTCGTCGCTATCATTTCGGAACGCAAAGTAGTATTTTTCATCCGTAGCGCTTTGGTTGCCCCACAAAACGCCGATCTTATTTCCGCCAAAGTCAACAATCGATGCGATGTCTAAGGTGCCGTTGCTGCCTAATAATAAATTGTTTCCTTGCCCTGGAAGTTCAAAGGGAGTTCCCCAACTGGCGTCGTTGCTGAGCCCGCCTGCCGTGGTGCGATTCATCCATACCCGCTGATTGTGCGTCCAGGTTGCCCATAGTTTGCCATTGGAATCTTTAGCGATCACCAGCGCGCGGGTTTTATCGGAACCGAAAACGACCGGGAAGCCGGCGTCCAGAGAATAGGTGTCGTTGCTGGCGTTATAACTAAAGCGATATAATCTGGCATCGTTCGATACACCGTTTTGAATCGTCAACTTGGCGTGGGAAGCAATGTACAGCTTGTTGTTGGCGGCATCCCAAAGCACGTCCTGTGCGGAACGGCCGCGCTCATCCACGTTCGGCCCCACGTTGAACCAACCCGGACTGGCCATGTCATAACGATAGATGCGATATCTCGAAGCGGATTGATCCCACATCACGGCCCACCAAAAGCCGTCGTTGTACCAGAGTTTGCTCTCCGGCTTCTCTTCGGTGGGCTCACTGGTAACGCTGCCCGAGCCAAAGTCGAAATCGCGATATCCCGACAGCACCGGCGTGGACACGCTCTGCGCCCATGCGGACCCGCCATCGTAAAATACAGTTAGTGAGGCAAACAGAAATATGCAGATGAATTGCAAAGCCTGGTTGCTTTTTCCCTGTTGTTTGCGCGCGCTTAAAAATCCATCTACAAACGACATTACTACCTCCTTAAAAAATTAGGTTGCTTCAATGCAGCCAATTCCCAACCAACTCATCAAACCCTTATGCAAAAAATAATTGATTCTTTTTATAAATCGGTTATCTTAATAAAGAGGCCACATGCCTGCAAATAGAAACAGTGATGCCTCTACTTGCAGGATCATCTTCACATGAGCTCTGCCCGGATCTCAAAAAGAAGACGTGTGGCCTCAATTTTACCCTTGTAATTTTTATCGCACTAACAATACGAACAGCCAATTATTTTTGCAGAGTTATTCTTCTAACCAAAATGGTTTCCTTCGCCTCCAATCGTAGAAAATAGACCCCTGCTGCTACTTCGCCGCCGGCGCGATCACGGCCGTCCCATCTGACTTTTTTAACACCCGCGGTTTGCTGCTCATCCACCAACCGGATCACCTCCTGGCCTTTGATGTTATAAATTATCAGCCGAACCCGCGCCGCCTTCGGCAAGGTGTATTCAATAATGGTCTCCGCGTTAAAGGGATTGGGATAATTGGGCGCGAGATAAAAGTCTCGCGGCAACGCACTTCCCGTCTCGCCCAAAAGTTGCGGCGCCATTTTTGAATCGCTCGCTTCCGCTGCAAATTTTGAAGCGGCGCCGGCGACAATGATCAACTCCGGGGGGCTGCTTCCTTCCCTGGGTTCATATTTCAAAATGTCGCTCGAGCCGCCTTTGATCCCGAAACTATAAACGCCGTCGCCGTTGATGGCCGCCGTAACATTGAACTCGACGATTTGCCCCACCTCCACAGCGCCTATTTCATCCAAAGGTGAGCCGCTAATCTCCGGCGCATTGTTCCATACCAAGCCGCTTTCGGTCCACGGCGTATTGGTGCCCTGGTAAAAGTTGGACACCGAATAAATCTTGCCGCCGCTGCTGCTTTCCTCCAACACCTTCAAACGCAAAATGGCGCTCTGCACCGGACCGCCAATCCCCGTGACATTGAATTTGAGAAACGCGTGCACAATCGAGGAAGACCTTTCTCGAACGCGCAGCTCAGGGGAATGATTGTAGTTTTTGTTGGGGTTGGAAGAACCGCCGAAGGTATCATCCGTGGGCTGGAGGATGATGGTAGTAGAAGATGAGCTGAAGGTATAATTGACCGCGGTCAGGGCGGAACCGTTGGGCGTGGTCACTCTGATTGGCCCGCTGGCGGCGCCGGCGGGCGCCGTCGCACGGATTTGGGTGTCCGAATCCACGTTAAAATCGGCGGCAACCCCGTTAAACGAGACCTCGGTTGCGCCGCTCAAGTTCGCGCCGGTAATCGTAACTTCCGTTCCCGCGCCGCCGCTGGTAGGAGTAAATGAAACGATGCTTGGCGGCGAGGGCAGCGGCCCGGAAGGGTTGATGACGATGGTTTGATTCGCCGCGACATTGGTTTGCGTCACCACCGTACCATTCAAAAACCGCACCTGCAAATCCACAGCGGAGTACGAGCCTAAGCCAAAATGCAGCACCGGATCGCTTTGCCCCAAATAGCCGTTGACGCTGCGCGCCTCCCGCATAGCCAGGAGCTGCCCGCCAAGTTGGCCGGCGGGGTAAATTTTTAAGCGCGCGCCAAACGCCCCGGCTTGACCGTTGGGGGCGTAGAGCTTCACCTTCAGCCAATTGCCGCCGTTGAAATTGTTGCGCACCAGCCAGTTGCGTGAGCGCTTCGCGCCAATGGCAAAATCCAGGTCGCCGTCGCCGTCGATATCCGCAAAACCAATCGCGCGGGGATCGTCGATGCCGGCCACCGGAATGCTTGGCCCGGCGGAGAAATTGCCGAGACCGTCGTTCAAATACGAAACTTCATTGCCGGCGAAAACCAAATCGAGATCGCCGTCGTGATCCAAATCCGCAAACGCTCCCATGTATCCGGAGATGCCGACAAAACTTTGGCGAAACGTAAATATACCGTGGCCATTGTTCATATAAAGATGACCATCGGGTTCGCCAGTGAGCAGCGGGCCGGTGAGCAGCAGATCGAGGTCGCCGTCGTTGTCCAGATCATCTAAGGTGATGCCGTCGCGGCCCTGGTGGGAAATGCCAATGGTTGCGGGAGAGACGGCGGTGAAATTACCGGCGCCGTCGTTGCGCAGAATATTGAGATCGCCGTTGCGGTTGGCGGCAAAGACGTCGAGGTCGCCGTCGTTGTCGTAATCGGCCGCCGTGGCGCCTTGGCCGGCAGGCGCGGTGTAGAGATCGCCGGAATTGATAGCGGTGAATTGCATATCCCCGTCGTTGCGATAGAGCTCGTTGCGCTCATCGGGGGGATCGCTGCTGCCGGCAAAATTTGTAATCGCCAGCAGATCGAGATCGGCGTCGTTGTCCATATCGAACGCCAGCACCGCGCGGGTGGGCCACTCGCGAAACGGCATGCCGCTCTGAGCGGAGACGTCGGTAAAAAAACCGCTGCCGTCGTTGCGAAACAAGTTGTTGTTGGCCGGAAACCCCGGCGTGGCATAGGTTGTCCCGTTGTACAAATCGTAATCGCCGTCGTTATCGAGATCGGCGAACACCGCGCCGTGTGAGCCGCTGTCGTAGTCCGCGACGCCGCGCAAATCCGCTTCATCCACAAAAACGCTGCCGCCAGCGTTGCGGAAGAAAAGGTCTTTCATTGGGTGCTGATACAACATGGTATGGTAGAGGTCGGGGAGATCGTCGCCGGTGACATCCGCAAAAATGGCTGCGTGCCCGCCAGTGAAGCCGCTTGCAGTGGGACCGCCGGTACCCGCCGAAAGGGTAATGTCGGTAAAAGTGAGCTCGGCCGGCGGCGCAGAGACAACAGAAAAAGGCGCGTCGCTAATATCCACCGGATCGCCGGCGGCGGCGTCCGAAATTCGAATCAAACAATGGGTGGACAACGTGTTGGGAACAACCCAGTTGTGGCTGCCATCATTTGCCGTGTTGAGCACCACTGGACTAAATGAAGAGCCGCCGTCGCTGGAAAATTCAATATTGATCGCGCTAATGGCAGCGCTGGCCGTCCAGGTAATCGTTTGGGAGTTCCCGGCCTGCCAAGATTCTCCGCCATTCGGAGACAAAACGCGAAGAGTCGCGGTAGCAGAAATTGGTGCATCCGAAACCACCCAAGCTGGCCCGGCGCCAGTCGGCAGAAGCTGGCCACGGTTGCCCATACCACTGGCGTCGTTGGCCGTGGCGCCCGAACCATCCTCAAAATTCCAGTAGCCAATCAAACCCGACTCGAAGCCGCTTAAGGTTTGATTCATCTGGCTCTGAATTTCAGAAGCGGTTTTGGCGAAATTCCAAACCCGCACCTCGTCGATGAGGCCCGGGAAAAAAGCCGTATTGTAGCCATGCTTGCCGATAAAAACCTTGGCGTTGGTGTCCGGCATCCCGGCTGATCGGGTGGCGCCGGGGCCAACCTGCAGCCCGTTCACATAAATGTGGAGGCTTTTATTCGAATTGTTGAACGTGAACGCCACGTGGGTCCAAACATTGGCGGCAATCGCGCCGGCGGAATACTCCCAATTGTCGCCGTTGGCTTCGATGGCCACGTTCAATCGTCCGTTCTCCACGGACATTCCCCAATCCTTCCACTTGCTGTTCAACCACTTATGAACCAGCGGAAAATTTCCAGAAATCGTGGAGGGCTGAACCCAGTATTCCAGCGTCAGGCTTTTGTTCGGGCCGCCGCTTAAAATCGGGGAGTCGGCAATTTCGACAAAATCATCCTGGCCGTCAAAACTCAACGCAAAACTAGACCCGCTTTCTTGACCATACACCAGACCACAAAACATCACCAAAATCCACGCGGCGAACAAAAATCGTTTCATTCAGCTCGAGCCCCCTCAGTTCAAAGTTAATTGTGCAAAAAAATAATTTCCTTATCGCAATAAAACCATGCGGCGGGTTTCAGAAAATCCGCCGCTCACCAGTTGATAGAAGTAAATTCCGCTGGCACTGGGTCGGCCGACGTCATCGGTTCCGTTCCATCGCACCTGGTGCGATCCCGGATCCAGCGGTGCGTCGAGCAGCGCTTGAATTTTTTTCCCCGTCAAATCATAAACGGAAATCGCGACGCGATTGCGCTTGCGCATTATGAATCGAATAACCGTTTCCGGATTAAACGGGTTGGGATAATTTTGCTGCAGTACGATGTGTTCTGGAACGGCCGGTTCATTCTCATTTGCTCCAAATTCCACCGCGGTGGGTGCGGCGCGAAAACAAACTCTCAGCGCACTTTTTGCGACCTCCTGCCAGTCAAAAAGATCGAACTTCTTTTCCGACTGGTTTTGCCACATTAACAATCCCGCCGGGAAAGAGTCTGATTGAAGATCGCTGACGACATCCAGGCCCGCGCCAAAATGGCCGCTAACATTTTGAATGGTGGCCACCAGATCATGGCGGTGAGGATCCCCCCCGTCCCCCTCGCGACGGTAAACTTTGATGGACTGGGAGCCGGGATTGCTGAGCAACAGGTGGCCGGTGCTATCACTACATGAATAGAGCGCCAAACCAGCGCGATCGCCAACGATGCCATCTTCCTGCGCGAAAAAAGCCACTCGCTCCGCGCTTGCTTCCGGATCGGCGTAATGCTTATGAACGCCAGCGTCTTCTTCCACGAGGTAAAGATAGCCGAGAACATCATCGACAACGACGCCGTTGATATAATCGGTGTTCGCCCCAACGCGCCGCAATTGGACGCCTCTCACCAGGCCGCTGCCGTCGTCTTCCAACCGGACTTGCATCACGCCGGCTTTGAACTCCGATGAACGGCTGGTTACAAATGCGAAGATGGCGCCATCCGCAGGCCGCTTGTAAAGGCCCAATCCGAAGGGATCGTAATAGGGCTCGGTTCCGTCGAGGGAGAACAAATTAATTTCGCCCGCGGCGGTGACGTTGATGAGTGTGCGCGTCTGGGGATCGATTTTATAAACGCGAATGGCGTTGTGATCCCGCATGGCGACCACGGCGATGTCAACCGCCGTACCGCCCAATTGCATCCCGTAACGGATATCGATGTGTTGTGGAAAATGGATTTGAATATGCTGTTGCAGCGAACCGTCGAGGTTCCAAATATAAATGCCGCTGGTGTCTTCAAAAAAGCCGGCATCGGTTCCTAACAAAAGGCTCTTGGAAGGATCGCTGGGGTGAACCCAAATGGCCGCGTCATCCGCCTGGGTTCGGACGGTGTCGGTGCTGAGTTGCGGCTGCACTAAAATGACCTCTGCCTCCTGCGCGAGAAGTGTACCGGCGCCAAGCAGGATAGTTATCCAAAATGTTTTAAAGGCGACTCGTGCCATCCTAATCTCAACATTTGTTCAGCATTGTTTACTTTATTGCAAGTGAGGTTGGATTGGATTTCCCCCAAAACTGTTGATGATTATTTAATACCACCATCCACGAGGGATGCGTACTCGCGCCGTGAGTTGTGCCAAAAAATTTGACAGCGGCCCGCACGAAAAACTGACGCGGCCACTTCAAACACCACTTTATTTCTGCAGCGTGATTTTCATAAGCTGATAAAACTCTCCGGCGCGCAAGCTCACAAAATAGATTCCGGAACTGATGGGGCGTCCAAAATTATCCCGGCCATTCCAATTGATTTTTTGTAATCCAGCGGCCTGCCGACCATGAGCCAACTCGCGAACGATTTGACCCAGTGAATTATAAACTATCAATTCAACCTCCGCGTCTTCCGGCAGTGCGTATTCAATCACCGTTTCCGCATTAAATGGGTTGGGATAGTTTTGGAACAAACGGTAATCATCCGGAATTCGAGAAACGATCTTTTGAGTTTCCTGAAAGTCGTTAGCCGCCAGTTTGGCCAGGCTGGAGCCTCCCGAAGGCTTGATTTCCAAACCAATAATGGCCCAATCGGTCGTCCCGCTGAATGAACCGTCCAACACCACGCTGGTGGGAGAAGCCACGCTGCGATCCTGCACTGCCACGCCCGCGCCGCTGCCTGTACTCCCCAACGTAAACTCCGCGCGTTCCGTGT
>JBBIIG010000023.1:781-34822 GCA_037446635.1 bacterium | reverse complement strand
TCCCGTCGTTCGTCACCACAAACGTCTGCTGCGAACTGCTGCCCACCACCACGTCGCCGTAATTGTGAGAAGACGGCGCAACCGTGATGTCCGGCGTTGAACTACCGCCGGCGAGATCGATAAAATTGTGCAAATAGTTTTGGCTGCCTTTATCGCTGGCGAGCACCAACAAATCCGTGGAGCCGTTCAGGTTTTGCTTAGTGGAGGTAGGGTTATTGATATCGTTGTCGCTGCTGCTGTCAATAAAAATTTCGCCTTTACCGACGGCAAAATTGATATTATCCAAACCAGCGCTTTTCATTCGAATCGTACCGTCGCCGCCGTTGGCAAACACGTAAAGCTGGCGATTTTCTTCATCCACTAAGAGGATAGGACGGGTATGACTGTCGCGCTTCAAACCATAAATATGCCGCGACCACGAGCCATTTGAGTCTCGCCTCAGCACGTAAATAAGGGGGGCGTTGCTGGTGCTGAGGCTGGTTTTAGTGACGGCGTACACACTGCCGCCATTGTCGCTGGTCATTTTGAGGTTGATGTGATCATCGGCGACGGCGCCTAAATTTTGATCGGCCAGCGCTTCTTCGCGCGGCTGCCAGGTGGTATCGCCGGTGCCATCGTTGTGAACGGCAAAATACATCTTTTTGTCATTCTGGTTGCTCCACAGGACGCCGATTTTATTGCCGCCAAACGAAAGAATCGCGGAGATGTCGTCGCCGGCAACATTCCCGCCTTGTACCGGCAGTTGGAAAGGGCTGCCCCAGGTTTGTTCGCTCGTGGTGGAACGATTGATCCAGATGGTGCCGCCATTTTCATAGGTTATCCAAAGCTTGCCGCTGGAGTCTTTGGCAATGGTCATGGCCTCGGCGTTTTGCGATGTGACATCGACCGGGAATCCGCTGTCGAGGGTGTAGGTATCGGTGGAATTGTTGTAGCTGTAACGGAACAGACGCGCCGCGCCGCTGGAGCCTTCGTACATGTGCGAAACGATGTACAATTTCTGTCCGTCCCACAGCGCGTCCGAGAGGCTATTGGCGCGGTTGTCCACATCCGGGCCGACATTTTGGAAACACTGGTTGTTCTTGTCAAACTTGTGGATACGGTATTTGTTGGCGGAGGCGTCCCACATCACTGCCCACCAAAGACCATCGTTGATCCAAAGCTTGCTTTGCGGTTTCTCCGCTGTCGGGGTGTTGATGACCGTGCTGCCGTAGTTGAAATCGCGATATCCTACTGCAACCGGCGTGGACGAACAGGTCTGCGCCAAAGAAGAGGAAACATTCAGCCCGCAAAGCAGGATCAAAAAACAGCCGACAAAGAACATCTTCCAACTATGTTTAAAAATGGCTTCTCCGATCATCTTTTCAAATCTCCTCAAACGTCTAAAATCGAAAATTGAGATCAGGGCGAGACAGTGAAACAGTCCCCCCACCTGCCAACTGTTGTGTATCAAAATGGAAAATTTCTAAATAGTACCACCTGCATTCCAAAGTGCGTAGGAATTTTTAGAGAAAACTCAATTAACTAACTCGCTGGTGGTTTTTGGGTAAGAGCAAATTTTAAAGGAAGGCGATAAACTTAACACTTAGTCCTTTCCCCTCTTAGAGACTGTTTGAAAAAGGTCTTTGTCACTCCCGAACGCTTTTGTCGGGAGTCCATTAGCCGTTGGTTTTCGTGGATGCCGCCAAAAGCATGCGGGCATGACAGCTCCTGTTTTTGGACTTTTTCAACAGTCTCCCAGGAGAGGATTTCCGCCAAAGCGGATCCGCTTCGCGGAAGGGTGAGGTTTAAGGCATCCCTATCCGCCTGCCTGCGCAGGCAGGCAAAGCGGAGCCGCTACGCGGACAAGGAATTCTGAAATGGCGCACTTAGCAAACTGTCGAACGGTTTTTTTAAAACTCTACCGCAGCTGCCCGATTTGCGTTTTGAGCTTTTTTTCAAAAAAAACAGGACTCGCCAAGGGCCGGAGATATCTCTGAAAATGATTGAGCAGGGAGGCGTTGTCCAATCAATTCCCTTTGATTCGCTGCCATAAAAACAACAGCAATTCTTTGCTGATTCGAAACCGCACATTCGCCCGCTCAACGGACACGACAGCGCCATCCCCCGCGGCTGTGATGCGATAACTAAAAAGATAGTCGCCTTTCAAATAGGGCAAGCCCATGTCGCTTCTCCCAAAACGCAGGTCGTGGAGATACAGGAAGCCATCTTTTTGTGAGACGCTGAAATAACCCCTGGTAAACCAAAACAATTTGTGCAGCTCGGGCTGCGCAGCGAACGGCCGAATCAGCTCATGATGTTTGGGAATGAATCGAAATTCAATCTTCTGGTTGCGATCCAGCAATGAATACAGCCCTTCCCAAAATCCATCTTTGCTCTCGGACACGCCCCGCCAAAGAAGAGTGTTGAGCGGTGTGGGATTGGTGAAATAGCGCTGGTACGAAATGTTTTGACTCTGCCATGCTCGCTCGAACACCCAGTTCACGTAGAACTTGTTGATGACGGTCAGACAGAGATAAAAACAGCTCAGGCCCAAACCGATCTGGTTGAGGATTCGGCGCTTGAAATTGGTGCGCTGAAAAAACATCAGTGCGATCACGGAGAACAGCAGCGGCAAAGTGTAAAGCGGATCGATGATGAAGATGGTGTTGAACGCCGCCGCGTAGTTGCTGAAGGGTTGAAAAATTTGGGTGCCGTAAATGGTGAAACAATCCAAAATCGGGTGGGTGACGATGCTCCAAAACATCAACTTTGTCCAGTCAAACCAACGCGCCTCTTTGGTTTTGTGCACGCGCGAAATCAAATACGCCAGCGGCGGCGAAAGCGCGACCGCGAACGCAATGGAGTGAGTGATACCGCGGTGAAACGTCAGCTCCTGCACGTCGTTCAAAAAAGGCGTGGCCAGCACGTCGAGGTCCGGGATGACGCCGCCCACCGCGCCCCACATCACCGCTTGGTTGCCGACTTTCCTGCCGAGAACCGCTTCGCCAACCGCCGCGCCAAGAGCAATTTGTGTGAGGGTATCCACCGGTCACCGTGAGGAAATGGGAAAACGGATGAGCACGCCTTCCACAAATACGGTTTCGATTTTGACCTCCTTCGCCTTCGTAAAACTTTTTTCCGACTCGCCCTAAAATGTGCGGTAGCCCCCGCCGCCAAATGAAATTCTACCATGATCAAAATTTATACCCTAAACCCAAATGGGTTAGAAAATTGTGACGACTGCCGCCCATGATGGTAAATTCCAGCGGCCCGACCGGCGTGGCCGCGCCGAGGGTGGCTCCTACTCCGTAAAGAAAACGCCCGCGCGAAAAATCCAGCCGCAGCGAATCGAAGCGGTTGCCGGCGTTGGCGCGAAATTGCAGAAATATACGCGGTAGAAATTCATATTGCAAGCCGAGTTGATAAAACTGCACGTGTTCACCGAGCACTTCCTGCGGCTTCAATCCCACGAACGACGTGCGCGTGGCATCTTTTTCCAAAAACCAGGCGGTGGTATTCAAGCCGCCCAAAATAAATTGGTAGTGCGGCGGCAGGCTGTCGCCGAAAGCTGCGGCCAGCAGAATTTCGCTCAACAAAGAAACACGCTGGTGCAGCGGCAGGGCCATTTTGAAATTGAAGTAGTGGCGGGAAAACGTGCCGTCGCTGAGAAAATGGTCATGCGCGAATTCGTTGCGGAAAAGCAGCGCCGCGCCGCGGCTAAAAAACACCGCGCGGTCTTTGGTATCGATCCCGAGCTGAAACAGCAGCGGCAGCACCGCGCTGCTTTGCGACGGCAAATCCAGCGGGCCAACCCGAAAAGAGCGATCGCTGTATTCGAAGCGCGCGCCCGCGGCGATGGAAAAGCTGTTGGAAAAAATGCTGCCGAACAGAAGTTCTCCGAAAACAGACTGGATGCGCAAGCTGGCCACGCGCTGGCTGCCGGAAAAAAGATCGAGAAAGTCGTCGTCAACGTGAACGCGGCCGCGAACGCTGAAGCGCGGCTGGCGCCCGGCGTGCAAAAAATACTGCGCATCGAAATAAATCTGTTGCCCCAATTTCAGATCCAAATTTAAAAACGAATTGCTTTTGGCCGGATTGCGGAAGTATCCGTTCAACAGCACCGCGGCCTCGGTGCTGCTGTCGTAACGCAGCCCGAACCGAAAAAGGTGCTCACTTTTTTCTACCACTTTAATTTTGAGATGCGACCCACCGGCGCCCGGTTCAATTTGATAAAGAACGCGCTCGAAAATCTGAGAGCCGCTCAAACGGTTGGCGGCGTTTTCAATCGCCGCTAACGTAACCCAGCCGGGGACGGCGAGCTGCAGACCCGAAAGCACAGAATGACGTGAAAGCTTTCTTACACCTTCGATCGTAATTTTGACGACAAAAAACGAATCGGCGGCGGCGAAGCGCCGGGGTTGATGATGATTGCTGAGCAGGCGCATGGAATCGGCGAGCGCGAGCAATTGCGGCAGAAGCTGTCGCGCCGCCAGCTCGCCAGCGGCGATCAGGCTGTCGGGGTGAGAAAAATCGAAAACCGGTTTGCGGCTCACGTCCGGCAAAATCAGCAGATCGCACAACTGGCGCTGGCGCATCGTGGAGCTGACGCTCATGAAACTGACGGCCTGATTGAGGACGTCGAAAAACGATCTCAACTCTTCTTCGGTCAACAATGGCGCGCTGACATCGACGCCGATGACGAGATCCGCGCCGAGGGCGCGCACGTCTTCCGCGGGCAGGTTGCGCACCAGTCCGCCGTCCACTAGCAGGTGGTCGTGGATTCGCACCGGGGCGAACACGGTGGGGAAAGCCATGCTCGCCAGCAGCGCTTCCGGCAAATGGCCGCTTTCCAAACGCACGGCTTCGCCGGTGACAATATCGGTGGCCACGCAGGCAAACGGAATCGGGAAATCGCGGAACTCGCCCAGGTGATGCACTGGCAGCGTCAAGCGGGAAAACAGGCGGCTGATTTTCTGCCCGGCGATGAGACCGGAGGGCAAGCGCACTTTGCCGTCGCGAATGGGCAGCTCGGCGATGAAACGGCCATCCCAAAGTTTCTGCTCCATGGGCATCGCGCGGCGTTCCACGCGGTCGTTTAAATAATCATTCCAGTTGGTGGTGAGAATCAATTTTTCGAGATCGCTGGCGCGGTAGCCGATAGCGTACATGCCGCCGATGAAGGCGCCCATGCTGGCGCCGCAAATGTAGTCGATGGGCAAACCAGCTTCCTCCAACACTTTCAACACGCCGACGTGAGCGAAACCTTTGGCGCCGCCGCCGCTGAGGGCGAGGCCGATCCTGGGGCGCTCTTGAGCCACGAGGTTGGCAGCCAAAGAGATGGCGAGAAAACCAATCACCGGGAGCTTGGGGAATTTCATGTTTACGGTTTCAAAATCACTCCTTTATTCTGCCGCCCATTCATCTTCACCGTGATGGGTTTATCAAAATGCAAGCGCCGGCTGAACTGGAGCGTCTCCTGCGCCGGTTGCGCCAACAGCCAATCCCAGTCGAGGAAGCTTTGATTGGCGCTGGAGTTCACAGTAAAATATCCGACACTGAACGAAGTGAGATTATGAAAGAAATGCGAACCCTGCGAGGGCGCGATATTTAAATCCTTCAGGCCGGTTTCTACAATCACGCGCGCGCCGGAGATTTGCTCCCATTTGACGGGGATACCCAAAAATGGATCCAGCGATCCCCAGCGGCCCACACCAATCAAAATATAGGGCCGATTTTCAGCAACCAATTTTGAATTGAAAATGGCAACTTCTTTTGCCGCTTCGCGGCTGCGCAGGCGGTCGAAACGGTCAAGGTCCACCATCACTACATCGTAAATATTGCCGATGCTGCCGTTGCCCAGCACATTGTCGCTGGCACAAATTAATTTGCTGACATCGCTGTCCTCGACTTCCAAAACGTCAAACTCCTGGCGCAGCGCCAACGGGCGCAACTGCAGAAAAGCAAATTCTTTTGGCCGGCTCTCGGCAACGGAAAGATTCACCGCAAACTCGATCTCGACCGGCGTGCCCATAGCCCAAACGCCTAATTCCAAAAGCATGTCCAAAATTTCGGGCAGTGGAAAAAGCTTGTGTTTCAAAATCGGCGCAAAAGTCACCAGGCGCGGCCCGCGACGGGAGATGCCGTCGTAAATCGTATGATTTTCGTGCGCGTAAGTTGAACCAACGTATTTCAAAATGCCGTCGGCTTCGGCCACCTCCAAATCAAACGAATCCACCAAAGAAAGCAGGTCCTGACTTTGATGGAAATCATCCAAGCGGCCGTCCAGATTCAGGGCGTAAAACGTGCGCTGGCTGTTTTTCATGGACTCGGCGACGGAGTAGAATTGCGGGATTTGATTGGGATGCTTCGGAGAAAACTTCAAACACAGGCCGCCATCAACCACCGTCTTGCCGAGACCCAGCGCGACCATGGCCACGCCGTCGGTGGATTTTTGCGGCGCGATGGGATAGAAGTTGTACGATTTCGCCACGCCGGAAAAATCGGGATAAAAACGATTCGCATGTTGCGAGCCCACCAACTTTTGAATGACCACCGCCATTTTTTCTTCTTCGAGCCGGTACGAAGTGACTTTGAAATAATCGCGCGCATTTTGAAAAAAGGTGGAGGCATACACCCGTTTGATGGCGTTGAGCAATTGGGCGAGCCGCTGGCGATGATCGCTGCTGTTGTTGGACAGCATGAAAGTTTGATAGACGCCGGCGAAGGGATAATATTGAGAGTCTTCGAGCAGGCTCGACGAGCGCACGGCCAGCGGAATTTTGATCAAATCCAAAAAATCGGCCAGATCGTTTTCAACGGCTTTGGGAAAATATTGCGCCTCCAAAAAGCGTTGGATGATTTGGCGATCGTCTTCGGCATTCAAAGCGAAGTGGCGAAGGTGATTGGCATCGAGAAACTCGTCGAAGACTTCGGTTCCCAAAACCACCGCCGGCGGGATGTATATTTTCACGCCCTCGAATTTGTTTTGAAGATTGTAATTGTAAAGCAGCCGGTTCACAAAGGTCAGGCCGCGCGCTTTGCCGCCCAGCGAACCGCGGCCAATACGCGCAAAACTGCTGTAGGGATAAAAGGTCTCGCGCCGAAAATCGGTGATCACTCCGCTCTGACGCATCTGCCGATATTCGCGCAAGGTGGCGATCAAATACTGGCGTACCTCTTCAAACGTGGCGTAATCGGAAACCCGCCGCGGCCGCAAGCGGTGGGCGAGACCAAACTCGGTGCGCGCCTTGAGCCAATTGGAAAAGTGGTTGCGCTCGCCGTGAAATTTTATGCTCTCCTCCGGCACAATGTGAAGCTGCTGTTCCAACGACGCCAAATCCGATGCGCGCCCCACCTCACGGCCATCGGGCGTGCGGAAAACAAAATCTCCGAATCCAAAGTTGTTCACCATAAAATGGCGCAGCTCGTCTAAAAGCGTCGGAGAATCTTTGAGCAAAAACGCCGCCCCGAGTTCGCGGGCGTGGTGTTCATTTTCGCGGACGTACGATTGCAGCAGGATGGGAATGTCGGCAAATTCCTCGCGCACCTTTCGGCAGAATTGCAAACCGGCTTCGGGATCCGGCTGGCCGTTGTGCATAAAATCCACGTCGGAGATAATTCCCAAAATATAGTCTTTGTATTTTGAAAAGTACTCCCAAGCCTCTTCGTAATTGGTACACAAAAGAATTTTTGGGCGGGCGCGCATTCGCAAAAATTTATGGGAAAGATTGACGCCTTCGGAAATCAACCGCTGCGCCTGGTTGAAAAGCTCTTTATAAATGATGGGCAAAAACGATGAATAATACCGAACCTGATCTTCGATGAGAATGATGACTTGCACACCGACTTTGCTGGTGTCATGCTCGACGTTGGCGCGGTCTTCCAAACATTTGAGGATGGCGATGATGATGCGAAAATCCCCTTGCCAAACGAACACGCGATCGAAAACCGCGAGATTGTGGTAGAGCAGCATTTCCGAAAGCTCGCGGTGATCGTAGGCCAGCAGCACAATTGGAATGTCCAACCCAGAATCGCGCACCAGCTGCGCAAATTCGTTTGCCGACATGTCTTTGACGTGCAGTGTGGTAATAATCAAATCGAAGCGCTTTTCGGTTTTGGCCAGGGCGATAGCGTCTTCACCGCTGGAAACCCGCGTGATATCGGGCGTGAGGCTCAAATTTAAATCGCGATATTCCTCGCGCAGCAGTTCATAAAGCCGGCCATCCTCTTCGAATAAAAACAAATCGTACAAACTGGAAACCAGCAGCACGTTGCGGATGCGGTACTGCATCAGGTATTGAAAATCCTGTACGCGCGAGAAGCCCTGTTTGAGCCAGTCGGGATTCAAGGTTGTCGTAGTGGTTGGCATTCTAAGAGTAAACCAAAAATTTTTTTTTGAATCTAATATTATTCTGGGTATGAGTCAAACAAAAATTAGAAGCAACAAAAAACCCCCGGAAAAATCCGGGGGCTTAATGCCTCAGTTCAACTTCCGAACTCAATCAGAAAACGGGTTTGAAACGACCCCTCGCGTTCTGGCGCTGAGCCACCGACGACAAATTTTCAGCACGGTAAGTATTACATCTTCAAAATATCAAATCTTCACCACCCTCACCCTCGTATCATAAAAACTCACACTGCCGCCCACCGGGTCGATCAAACACGTGTTCTTCAAATGATCATCCAACCGCATCGCGGCGTTGGCGTGAATGCCGGTGGCGCGCCGGGCATCGCCTTTGACGATCTTGCCATCGATGCGCACATCCGATGAGCCATAAGCCCAGTGGCCCTTGCCGAGCGAAAACGCAATCACGCCGGGACGAATGCCTTCGATGACTTTCACCTCGCCAATCATCGGCTTGAACGTGCCGTTCTTCAAATCCCACATGCCGTCGGGGTTCGACTTCGAAACGATCTTCACTTTATCGCCCTCGCTTAAACCGAGGCGACTGGCATCCTGGCTGTTGAGGAGAATTTCATTTGTGGGTTGAATGGCGTTGAGCCAATAATCGGCAACCGTGCGTGATTTGGTTTGCGTCACCACGCGGTAGGTGATGAGATTCAAATCAAAGCCTTCCTGCTCGTCGTGAATCTCGCGGCCCAATACATCCATCACCGGCTGATAAACCGGATAGCCGAAAAGCTTCTTTCCGGTCATCGGCGATTTGGCCTTCGCATATTTTTCCAAATACACATTGATAAGCTGGCCATACTTGTTAGCAAACTTTTCGCCGTCGTACGCTTTCTCATAATCCTGATAACGGCCGCCGCGATTGAGCACGTACACGACTTTCTTCCAATTTGCCTCGCCAACCGCTTGCTGCCATTTCACCGGATCGAAAACCGTTGGCGGCAAATGACGGCGCGCATCGAGAAAGAGTTGCAGCTCCGCGTCATCGGCATCGGGCACCGCGTCGCCGGGCTTGTCGCCCGCGGCAATGTTCGCCACCATCTTCAAATAAAAATCTTCGGGACGAACCAACGCTTGATTTTCACCTAAGCCGTTCGGCCCGAAACCGGGCAAGCCCATTTTCTCCGCAATCGCGAGAATCATGCTTTCGAGAGAAATCGGCAGTTTCTCGCCAAACACGGTCACGGACTCTGTCACCGGCGCGGCTGCCGGGTTGCGCACCGGCTGCACCTTTTGCGGAATGCTCGGATGGCTGCCGTGAAATTCCCAGCGCTCCAAATACGTCAAATCCGGAAAAATATAATCGGCATACATCGAGGTTTCGCCGATGGTGATGTCCGAGGCAATCACCAGCGGAATCTTGTTGGGATCGCTGAGAATCTCGATGTTGGTTTGTCCGCCGGGAAGTGAATAGGTCGGCGCTGCCATGTACGTGAACAGCACTTTCGTTGGGTAAGGATAAGCATCGCCAATGGAAGGAATGATTTCCTGATACACATCGCTGGAGAACGGATACCAGTTGCGCCTGGCCGGATAGCCGGAGAAAATCGTGGACTCTTCGTATTTCGCATCGTGGCGAATAATGCTGAGACCGAACGGCTTGAGCTTCGCCGGATGCATTTTGCCGAGCGCGAACGGCTGGCCTTCCTTCTCGCCGAGAATGTTGTAGGTGGAAGCTTTGATGAGTCCGCCCTTCCAATCCCAATTGCCGATAAGCGCATTCAAACAATAAACCGCGAGCACGTTGTAAAAACCATTGGTGTGTTGCGAGACGCCACGATGCGGATCCGCCACCGCGCGCTTGCCGTGCGAGGTGAATTCGCGCGCCAGCTCAACAATGTCATCCGCAGAGATGCCGCAGACTTCCGCCCACTCTTCAATCGTCTTTGAAGCGGCGGATTCATAGATGATTTGCAGACTGCTTTTCACTTTGATGCCGCCAACGGTGGTGTTGACCAGCACGTCGCCGGCGGCCGCATTCTTCTCATCATTCGGATCGAACGCGAGCGGTTGGCCTTTGGCAAGAATGACGAACGGATCGAATTCCCACTCTTTGCCGTCTTTCGTTTGCCGCTTTTCTTTTGGCGCCAAACCGATTTCCGAGGCGCGCAGGAACGCGCCGTCTTCCTTCACCAGCCACGCGGCGTTGGTCCACGATTGCTCGCCCGCAGCTTTGGCCGCGGCTTTGTTGGCGGCGCTGAGAAATTTTTCATCGAATCTTTTTTGCTCGATGATCCAGCGCATCATGCCGAGCGCCAGCGCGGCTTCGGAGCCGGGCTTGGCCGGCACCCATTTGTAAGCCTTCGCTGCAATCTTCGAGAAGCGCGGATCGACCACGGCGATTTTGACCTTGCCTTCGACGAGGCGTTGCATGAGCTTGCGCGCGTGATGCGTCGGGCCGTAGCCGCCTTCGAGGTACGACGAGCCGATAGCCAGGAGAAAATCCACGTTGCTGGTATCCGCCTGCCAGTAAAATTTTTGGCCGCCGGAAAATTTGCCTTCGACGAATTGATCGCTCATCGCCTTGCCGGTGAAATAGAGCGAGCCTTGGCAGACAGTCGTGTGGCCATGCGCATTGGTGGAGCCGAACGATTCGCTGATGAAGCGCTTGATGAACTCCGAGCGGCCGGCTTTGACGCGGCCCCAAACGAAACTCACCTGATTGTTCTTCGGGCCGAGATCGGGATGCTCGGGGTCGATGAGCAAATGGAGATGTGCGGCAAATTTCTTTTTGAATTCCTCCACTGCCGCTTTCTTTTCTTCCGGCGTTTTTTTGTGACGAATCTCGTCGATGGCTTTGCCCATGTCGGCTGCGAGCTTCGGATCACGCAGCGCCCACAATTCTTTCAAGCCGGTGACGCGGCGATTCTCTTCGCCTTTGACGTTTTTGAAGAGCAAACCGCCGTTGACGATTTCATTGACGGCCTGCTCGAACGAGATGCTCACCCAGCGATTTTCGCCGCGCTTACCGGCGCGCTTCAAGATTTTGACAATGCGATACGGATCGTAGAGCGTCTGCACGCCGGATTGGCCTTTCGGGCAAAGCGCGCCTTCGAGTTTAGCTGAGTCGGCGAGTGGCGTCTTGTAATCGATGGGCGGCACCAATGTCCACGGGTTGTAGGGATTGCCGTCGATTTTCACCGCGACGCCGTTCATCAGCTTCACGCGAATGCCGCAGCCGGTGTTGCACTGCAAGCAAACCGTTTGCAGCATGTTTTCCGGTTTGGCCAGATCGTAGGTGTCGGCAGCGGAGAGCATTCCTGCTTCGGCGGCGGCAAACAGTTTTTCGCACCACACTGCTTGCGAAAGGAACGCGGCGCTGCCGCCGAGCAGCGCCGAGGTTTTCAAAAATTCGCGACGGGATTGGCCGTTGGGTTGATCTATTTTGGGTTTCATTTTTTTCACCTCCAGAAAGTGACAACATCTCAAAAGTAGTTTTTCATAGCCCCTTCAGTGTCGGTGCCTAAAGGCACTACTACAAACTGCGCTTAAAATGAATGGCACGTCATGCAGCTTTCCTCCGGCTGAGCCGCTAAATAAAACACCCGCGGCTCCGTGCCCTGACTTTCTTCCAGCCGCATGAGGCGATTCGATTGCATCATTTGCGCCACGAGACTTTCGGGATCGTTCAAATCGCCGAAGTGCATTGCCAGTCCGGTGCAGGTGGCGACACACGCCGGCAGTTGTCCGGCCGCGAGGCGCTGCGTGCAGAAATGGCATTTGCGCGTCGAACCAGCGGTTTGCAGGCGCGTCCAGGTTTTGTCATATTCGTTGACGCTGCGTTTTTCATACGGCTGCACCGCCGGCGTGCCATCGGTGTAATTTTTCCCTTCATCAAAATAAAGCGCGGTGTAGGGGCAGGCGCTCTTGGCGGCCTCGAAAACTTCGCGGCCTCTCATTTTGGTGTAGTCAATTTCGACGATGCCATCGGGCCGTTTGAACATGGCGCCGGGAATGATTTTGTTGGCGGCCTCGATGCACGGCGCGTTGTCGCACTGCATGCAGTTGGTAGGCATGAAGTGACGCTGCACGTCGGGAAATTCGCCGCTTTCGATTTCCGGCACGGTGCGATACATCACCCCCGGCGGCAGATTGTTTTCGGCGATGCAAGCCGCGGTGCAGGCGTTGCAGCCGATACAGCGCCGCGTGTCGATGACCATCGCCCAGCGCCGCTCTTCCGGCTTTTTGGCAAGCGCGCGCTGCAGGTCGTTGTGCATGCGCACGGTTTCGCTGACGCCGTTAAATTCCGTAATGGAATAAGGCGGGCCCACCGGCCGTGATTTCCGGGAACTGGCAAGCAACGCCGTTACCGCCGCCAACCCCGCGGCGGCGCTGCTCGTCAGTTTGAAAAATGCCCTGCGGGTTAAATTGGACTTTTGTTCTTGAGCCATAATTTTTGCTCCTTAGAATTTAAATCCAAAAGATTAAAGGAAAGTCGTCAATTCCTAAATGGGGATGGAATGTTAAATTGGATTGCTGAGGATCAAAAGAAATGCCACAAATACTGAGGGGTTCTGTGCCTTCAGCTATGCATAGATTCTACAGTATTTATAGAGGTTGCGAAAAGTTCTGAGCTTCAAAAACAAATTCCCACACCTGAGAATGTTATCCTCCGCAATTCTCAATTGTGGGAATTCATGGTTAGTGGGAAATGAAATCCGGGCGCCGCGAATAATTCTGGAAATTCAGGCGCCCGGATTGAACCATCATCTCGCAAAGTTGAAGACGGAATTGATCAGGACGCCCGATTCATCATACAAGTTGTTTTGATTAAATCGGGCAGCCGGTTTAAAATTTACTTCACCATCGACATTTTGCGTGTGGCAACAAATTTTCCCGCTTGCATCTTGGTGAAGTAAACGCCGCTGGCGACTCGCCGCCCGTGGTTGTCCGTGCCGTCCCAACTCAGGGTGTACTGCCCCGGTGAATACAATTCGTGATCCACCAATGTGCGCACCAAGCGACCTCGAATATCATAAATCGCGAGATCAACCTTTTCGGCGTTGGCCACCGAGAATTGAATGCTCGTTCCCGGATTAAACGGATTGGGGTAGTTTTGCTCCAGGCTGAACGAAGCGGGCACGCCTGGCATCTCTTCAACAGCAGTCGTCGCATGCGGATCGCCGTGACATTGCATGCACTCCATCTTCGCGGCAACATTATTTTGAAAACTCGCGCCGTGACAACTCATGCAGGCCGCAATGGATTCTGGCGGGACGTAGATGGGCGTGAACACGCTGTCAAAATGTTGGTTCAGCAACTCGACGGCATAAGCCGCGACATCACCAGCGAGTCTGGCGCAGCGCTCTTTGCGTTCGGTATCCGACACTTTGAAGCCTGAGGCGATGCACCACTCTGTGACCGAGGCATGACAGAGCGGTGATCCGCACAGGCTCTGAGGGAGCGCCTGATCATAACGCTGGTCCACAAAAACATGATTCACTGCATACTCGTTGCTCTTGTCGGTGGGAAATTCCGTCTGCGTGTACCAGCCAATCAGCTCGTTGATGAGCTTGTCGGACGTTTCTTTGTCGGTGACCAAACAGATGGCCGCCGAAGCGCCATTCAACGCGCCGCAGAGGGTTCCCCAACCCGCGCCGCCGCCGTGCCCGAAAATCATGATTTCCGGCGGCATCAACGTGAAGGGCTCGCCAACCGTCTCGGCCAGAGCATGAATGATGCCTTTGAACGCCGCATACGAGCAGGCTTTTTCCCAAAAGCTATCGTGCCCCAACACGCGCACATGTTCCGGATCGAGTTTCTGATAGGGCCACGGCCAAGTGTATTGCTGAACCGTCGCTTTGGTTTTTTCCGGTGAAAGCAAGCTGAGTCCTGCGACGCCCGCCGAAATGCCCGCTGCATACTTTGCCGCACTGGTGATGAATTCTTTACGTGTCAAAGTTTGAGACATAATTTCCTCCTGTGTGATTTTGTCAATTCAAACACTCTTCAAATTTAACCGTCACCACCTTTTCAATCCTGCAAAGGCATCACCTCCTTTGTAGCTGGTTAGTACCGCGGGTTTGGCACAACAGTCTGGCCTGATGGTATTACAATGAAACCGGACCTGCTCATGAGGTTTGTTGACTTTTTACAATCAGATTGCACAAGTCCAGCTCCGTTTACCTTCTCTCAAACATAAAATACAAGCTCGGCAACAACAGCAGCGTCACCAATAATGAGAAAAACAACCCGCCGATCACCGCCACCGCCATGGGCTGCAGCATGTCGCCGCCTTCGCCCCAGTTGATCGCCAGCGGCAGCAGGCCAAGTATTGTCGTTGCTTGTGTCATCAAAATTGGGCGCACCCGCAACGGAGCGGCTTCGAGGATGGCTTCCCGTGATCGGCAGAACGGTGTAGCCGGTCTCGATCAAAGTGGCCAGCACCTGGTAGCCGCATTTCCACCTATCCGACGTCGCGCCGATCAGGGCAAATACTTTTTTGGTTTGAAGAATTTCTTGAGCAGTCATGATTGGAACCATTGCCTTTTATTTCGTTGCCTCGCTGAGCTTGCGATACAACCCGCCCAATTTCCCGGAAAAGATTTCACGAACAGCCTTTTCATTCTCCTTCAGCGGATGCACCGGTATCAGGTCGAGAACTTCAGTCGGCGACAGATCGGAATGGAATAACGTGTCCACGGCGCCGTGCAACATGCCGGCGAGTGCCGCTTTCGCCGCGTCGTCCTTCATCCCAAATTCCACCGCCAACCGCTGCAGCTCAAGCCATTGAAACCAGAAATAGGTCGGCCCCATCGCGGCGATAACGGCGTACGCCTCCAGCAGCTTCTCATCCACTTCCGGCGCCGCGCCCCAATGACTGAACATTTGCAGCAAGCGCGATTTCTCCTCTGACGTTACCGACGGGTGAAACGCCACCGGATTGTACCCTTGATGGATGATCGAGGGCGCGTTAGGGATCATCCGCACGAGACGGTTGCTGCCGAGAGTCGAGTTCAAGCGGTTCAATGAAATCGTCGGGACGAGCGACACCAGCGTCGTCGATGCGCCAATTTTTCCGCGCAGCTCTTCAAGCACCTGCGGCGCTACCGGCGGATGAACCGCCAGAAAGATCACGTTCGCCGCGGCGGCTTCGCCATTGTTTGAAGTGCAGGTGATGGCATTGGGCGCGATCGCTTTTACTTTTTCAAGAACGCCCGTGTTGGGGTCGGCAACCACAACCTGACCCGGCAGCGCGTTGCGTTTCTTTAATGCATACAGCAACAGATACGTGATGCGGCCACCGCCGATGAATGCAATACTCTTGATACCTTCCATATTTTATCTTCCTCACGATAAGGTGAACGGATCATCCAACATTTCCACGAGTAAGTTTTCACTCTGACAGCGCCGCTCTGTGCGGCAGGCGAGAACGCGCGCCAACTCAACCGTGTCCGTTTCGTCGGTTGGAAGCCAGCGAGCCACCATGCGAAGCAGTTCTTGTACGCATGGATCGTCGGGTTCGCGGTTGAGACGACAGCGCACCCAGCGGCCCTCCTTTTCGTCCACAATGAAGCCGGCATCGCGCAAAATAGACAAATGCTTGGAAACCGTGGAAAGCGCCAGGCGCAGCGTCTCCGTAATTTCGCAGACGTACAGCCCCCGCGTCTCGAGCATCTTTAAAATGCGCACCCGGTTTTCGTCGGCCAGCGCCTTAAATAGTTTCACGGTTTTTTGCGTAGTATTTGCTCTCATTTCAATTCGTCCGGCTTAACCCTGTCAGGGTTCCGAACCCTGACAAGGTTTCTTTATGACAAGGTCGTGAAAATTAAATACACCCCGCCCAGCAGCACCAGCCCGCCGCAGACACGCTTCACCCGCACCATCGCTTTTGAGCTGCCGGTCCAGTTGAGGTAGCGCTGCACCCAGTTGCCCAACGATCCGGCGCCCACGATCACTCCCACGTGACCCAGGCCAAACGCCAGCAGCAGTGAATTGGCTTTGACCACGCTGGTCTGCGAAAGGTGAAACACCGTACCCAGCACGGGCGCCATGTAGGCAAAGGTGCACGGCCCGAGTCCGATGCCGAACAGCAGTCCCAGTGTCAGCGCACCGGCCGCACCGCGCAAGCGAGTCTGCTGCATACGTACACCGCTCCAATTCAATCGCAAGAGGTCCATCAAGTACAGACCGATGATCACAAATATGCCTGCCACCAGCAGGTTGCCAGCCGCGCCAACATCTCCCATTAACCGTCCCAGCGAGGCTGTGATGATTCCAATAAAGGCGATGGTCACCAGTACGCCCAAAGCGAAGACGGCGGACAGATTGAAGGAACGCCGCGCAGTGACCGTTCCCTGGGTACTGATGTAGCCGATGATCAGTGGGATGCTGGAAAGATGGCAGGGACTCAACAATATACTCAGCACGCCCCAGGCCAGCGCCGCCAGCAGAGCAACGCCAAAGGCATCGCCGAGAGCCTGACTCAAAACGCTAAACGTTTCCGAAATCATTTGAGCGCCTCACGATCCTTGCTGGGCTTTTCCGCGATGCGGATCGCCTGCCCGCGCAGGCAGGGTTTCCGCCAACCCCTGCGCCCGCAGAAACTGATCAATCTCAGCTTCCGGAAAAAAGCCCTCGTGGCGAAAGATTTCCGAACCGTTCGCGTCGAGAAAGACTTGTGTGGGAATCAGACGAATGCCAAACTGTTGCGCGTACTTCTGCTGCTCGGGCGTCCAGACATCGTAAAAGACAACTCGGATTTGTTCGCCATATTTTTGTTCGATGGACTTCATCACGGGCTGCATGGCCTTGCAGGGGATGCAATTGACCGAGCCCAGTTCAATAAAAGTGATTTTGGGTGCGGAATTTTTTTTCTCGCTGACTACTTTCTTGGGAGTTGTTGGCGCGGGCTGTTCGTCTCGTGTTTGCCGGTGGGATGGTCGCTATTAGCGCCAACGTCACGGGTGGTTGGCTCTCGGTTCTGATCTGCGGTAAGCTGGCCGCCTGTTTTAACTTGCTCGCGGGTTGTTTGCGTCTGCTCACTCCCACAGGAAACCAGCAGCGCGGCGGACATCAAGAAAACCAGTGCAAGAATTTTAGAGCGCATGTTGCACCTCCCGCAGCCACTGCAGAATCTGCGTTTCGCCGGGAACGGCACCGACACTCTTCACCTGCTCGTTGATGACCAGACCGGGCGTCATCATCACGCCGTAATTCATGATCTGCGACAGGTCAGTGACTTTTTCAATCTCGCAGCCGATGCCATTTTTCATGGCCACTTCCTTAACTTTGGTTTCCAGGATTTTACATTTCGGGCAGCCGATGCCCAGGATTTTCACAGTCATATTCTTGCTCCTTATTCCTTTGACTTATTCCTTTTCACTTGACGCGCTCACTTTGCTCTCATCAAATTGGAAATCTTTAACCGCAGCACGAAGCGGGCTGTAAACTGGCAGCGATGTTGAAACCAACCTCAGAACTGATCTGCTCATTAATTTCCTGCAATAGCTTGACCAGCGCAAGTCTGGCCTGCAGATAGGCGCGCAATTGTGGCGCGTCGGCAACCGTCTGCCAGGTCACATTCAGCGCGGCTACATCGCCAGCCGGAGCTTGTCCCTCAATCTGGTTTATAAATCCGGCATATTGACCGTCGCTTTCTACTTCTGCCTTTGCACTCAAGTAATTGTAAACGGCCTCGGATTGCCGAAGCGCATCGGCAAAGCCTTCAATTTCTGATTTTAGTTTGGAATCCATATCATTAACCCTCAAAATTATCCGCAACAGCCGCTTGAAACCCGGCAGGCATCGACAAAATCCACCCCGCTCGCTTGGCTGATTTGTGCGGCGAGGAATTCAAACAGGCTTAAGAGCTCCTGCTGGCTGGCGAAGAGCTTTTTGAGTTCCGGCAGCGACTGTAATTCAGCCTGCGCCGACTGAAAGTGGTGAACCGCGCTGGCTACGTCGCCCAGGTTCTGCATTGCATTCTGCACCCTCGCTCTGGCTTCGAAAAGCTGCTGGCGCGCTTGTCGTACTTTAGCGCTGATGTCGGCTGCGTGCTGTGCCGTAACAAAATCTTGAAACACTTTCGAAGCGCGCACGGCGCTTCCGAGGTGGGCGGCTTCGGAGAGCAGAGCTTCCTTAGTCAGCACGCCTTCTGAAGTTTGTATTGCCATGATTGTCTCCTTCATCCGCAGCAGTTGGGGCCGGCGTTGGGGCCGCAGCCGCCCGACATTTGAAAAGCCTTGTCGGCGCTGCCGGCGTTGGATTTGACAAAGTTAATGCTGTTAAAAAGCTGGGCGACCTTCATCCCCCCGCATTTGGGGCAGGTTAAATCCAGCCCGCTTTCCTTTTGACTGACTGTAGCAAAAATCTCGAATTTTTCGCCACAATCGATGCAGCCGAATTCGTAGGTTGGCATGTTTCATCTCCTCACTTTGAATTAATCATTACAGTATTCAGCTTATTGCGCACGGCTGCCGCCGCATCTTCGACGCGCGGGGCGCCCATGCTGACCACTTCATCGCCCACCGCAATGATAGGCAAGACGCCCCAGCCAAAAGATCGCAGCAAGGCCAGGATCTGGCGGTGCTCCTTCATGTCCGCACCATTTTTGACATTAAAGGTTTGGACCTGAACGCCGAGTTCTCGCTCAAGTCCTTGCTTTAGCGTTTGCAATTCTTCCTCAGTCTGGCCGATGGGGCCGCAGCACTCCGAGGCCGGCCCGCACGGGAACTCTTGCGGCATGGAAAAAATTCTTACTTCTGGATCAGCCATTCTTCTATCTCCTAAAATAAATTAAAAAGGTAACCTGCGACAACGCATCCCAAAAAACTGACGCCAACATAGAGCGCCAATACTCGAGCTTTAAAAACTCCCGAAAGCATGGCAATCGAAGGCAGCGACAGCCCCGGGCCGCCCAGCAGATAGGCCAGCGTAGCGCCGCCGCCCATGCCCTTGGCCATCAGCGCCACCGCGGTGGGCACTTCCACATAGGTGCAAACATAGGCCAGCACCGCGACGGCTGAGGCTACCAGCACTGAGTTTAAACTTTCCCCGCCGACAAAATTGACGATGACCGAAGTCGGAATCAGCACTTTGATGGCGCCGGCAATCACCACCGCCAGAATGAGATAGTAGTTGAGCTGCAGAAAGAAATCGTAGGCGGTGCGAAGGGTCTCGCGAATTTTTTCGCCGAAGGGGCGCTTGATGTCGCCGCTGGGCAACACAAAACAGGCGTTTTGCGGCGCTTCGGCGTCGGACACCACAAGCTGCCAGTTGCCAAGATGGTTGCGTTCAATCAAGCCCGCTTCCTCCAACTGCAAAAGCTTGCTTTCGTGCTGAGCGCCAATGTCGGCGGTGCTGGCGCCGTCCGGATTGTTGACTAACTTCATGCCGATTTGAAAGGCAAACCGCTGTAGTTCGGGCGAGAGTTTGGGTGCGACTTTGATTTTGAGAAAATGCTTCAGTCCACGGTGTTGGCGCTGCCAGTAGGCCAGCACCTGCCCGACCGCCAGCGCAATGCCGAAGGTGGCAATGATGCGGCCAATCGCCATTTTCCACCCCAGCACACCGGCCGTCATAAACACCGTCGGGATATTCAACATCGGCGCGGCGATGAGAAAGGCCATGGTCGCGCCCAGTGGAATGCCGGCTTCCACCATGCCCGCCAGCACCGGCACGATGCCGCAGGAGCAGATGGGAATAATCGCGCCCGAGGTGGTGGCGAGGAAATTGGCCTTCACGCCGCCGTAGCCCATCTTTTGTTTCACTTTAGTCTAGGAAACAAACACCACCAGCGCGCCAGCAATGAGCATGCCCACCACCCAGTATTGGAACAGCTCCACCAGCACCGCAGCGCCTTTGATCAGGACAAACCAGCCCACCTGCAAAAGATTCCACGACAGCGGCGTATCGATTTCGGTGAGCCGCGCCGCCTCTCCGGTGACGCCTTGCGGCTGCAGCAGTCCATAAAGAAAAAGCGATTGAAAGGACAAATCGTGGATATAGACATATCCCACGCCCAGGGCGTAGAACAGCGCTACCAACGCAAGGTATCCCACCTCGCGCCGGTTGGGCTTACGGAAAAGCAGCGCTTTGACAAGTTCCCCTCCGCGCTGACTTTTCTTATGCGTAACAGGTTGCGCAACTCCCATTTTGTACTCCTTTAGTTGATTGCATTATTTCTCCGCTTTGCGGCGAAACATCGCAATTATGTCCTGCATTTCACCTGGTGTCAAATTGTTTCGACACCACCCTCGCATCTCCATGATTAGATCGGGATGGCTCATCAGCTCGCGGCAGAAGGCAGGGCCAATGGCCATCAGCACGCGCTTCTTGTCGTCAGGCGAGAGCGCGTCAAATTCGTGAATGAATTGTTCAGCCTTCATGGGGTTACTCCTTCTTTTTGTCGAGCGAGCGCCAGCCATTGATCCACCGCTCTCGATAGTTCTCTCAAAGCGACGATCAATGTCTCGCGCTCCTCGGGGTGAATGCAACAGAGAATCGCTTTCTCTGTTTCCAGCAATTCGCCCGTGATCTCCCCGAGCAGCGACCGTCCCTGTTGGGTGAGCGCCACGTCACAGACGCGGTGATCTTGAGGATCCATCCACCGATGCACCAGGCTTTTGGCAACAAGCTGATCGACGATGCGCGTCATCGTGCTCACGTTCAGACGCATCTGCCTGGCTAATTCGCCCATCGACAATTTCCCGGTCTCGCCAAGTGCCGCCAGCGCGTAATACTGGGTGATCGAGATGCCATGACAGCAGATTTCTTGGCGGTGGCGGAACTGGTATTTCTTCATCAGCTCGGCGACGAGGTGGTGTAATGCTGCGGCCTGTTTCTCCAATCGTTCATACATATTAAGTACTTTGAACTCTTTCCTTTTCCGCCGCCTGGGCGTATTTGACCCGCAGCTCCCGGAGGGTGGCGACCAGATCCTCTTTGCTCGGAAAAGACAGGGCGCCCGTAGCGCAGAACTCGGCGCAGCGGTCGCAGCCGACCACGCAGTTGTAGGGATTCTTCACGGCCATGATCATCTCATCTTCGTTTAGCTCGAAGACGTCGTTGGCGCAGAAGTCTAAGCACTCGCCGCAGCCGGTGCACATGTCAGGGTCGATGGTCGGGTGCCACGGGATTTCCTCGCGAGGAATTCCCATGTAGCCAGTGCCAGCCATTTTACCCCACCTCCTCGACCTTCTTTTTGACTTCTTCGAAAACTTGCTCGGTGTTCTTGAAACTCATCATCACCGGTTTCCAGTGGTCATCCATGGACACGCCGGCGCGTTCGAAGGCATCGCGCAACAGCTTCTTCTGATTGGTTTCTTTACAGGCCGGGGTGATGTAAACCGAATCGTCTTTCAAAATCCGGCTCATGAATTCTTCGCCGTTCGCTTCACACAGTCGCGGATGCAGGGCCATGTAGTCGTGCGGAATTTCCAGGCGAATGCGTTCGGAAAGCTCGCCAAAATTGATGTCCTTCATGCTCGGGCAGGCAAAGCTGCACGTGCACATTAAAATTGCTTTCTTCATGGCCAAACACCTCCATTTTTCTTAATCACAACAGTAATATACCAAAACCGAGCGATTGCTCTGGCGCACCAGGTGTTCCGAGGTGCTGCCCCAGATGATCTCTTTCAGCCCGGTCTTGCCTTTTTTGCCGATGACCACCAGCGACGCCTCCTGTTCGTCGGCGATGCGGTTGATTTCCGCGGCCGGATGCCCCACGTGCAGATGCGTATCCACCGCGAAGCCAAGGCCGCGCAGCTCCTTCTCAACTTCGTCCAGTCGCCTTAAATCGTTCTGGCGGTATTCCTCGATTTTTTTGGGATCGAGATGTCTCAGTACCCGTTCATCCATGACGTGGCCGACCAGGATTTGCCGGGCGACGCCGCGCAGTTTTTTCACCTCGGCCAGCGTGGCTTTGGCGCAGTCCGACCAGTCGGTGGGGAACAGCACTTTGCTGAACAGCCGGCCGCAAAAGCGCTCGCACTCAGCCGGGTGGGCCATCTCGTCTTCGGTGAGTTTGATCACCAGCACCGGCAGCTTGCTTTTGCGGATCACCCGCGCGGTGGTGGTATCCAGCTTGTCTTCCTCCTCGCCGCGGCGGCGCTGCGTGCCGCCAATGATCAAGGACACACCTTCGGCCTCTGCGACTCGCACGATTTTGTTGCTGGGGATGCCGGTGGCAATCTCCGCCTTGACACGAATGCCTTTGCTCTCCAGGGTTTGCTGGTATTCTTTCAGCTTGATCTGCGCAATCTCCCGCAACCGGGCTTCGTCGATTTTATAAAATGAAGCCAGAAGATTTTGGTTGAGCTCATCGGCGTCGATGACATGCAGCAGCACCACCTCTTCCAGGCCCGCATTGCGCAGGTCGCCCAGGCAGGTGAGCACGTGGCCGGCAAATTCGCCAAAATCCGTTGGAAACAATACTTTTCTGAACATGGTTAAGCTACCTCCTTTCTTTGAGCCGCGGTGGCCTGTACGATCTCAACCGCTTCAGCGGTCTCGGCAAATAAGCGCTGTCGGCTGGCGCGAGCAAACCACACCAAGACCAGCATCACCGGTACCTCGATGAGCGGGCCCACCACCGTCGCCAGCGCGACCGTGGGGTTGAAGGCGGTGATGGCAATGGCGATGGCGATTTCAAAATCGCGGCCGGTGGTGTTGAAGGCCACGGCGGTGGCGTCTTTGTAGTTGAAGCCCAGCTTCCAGCCAAACAGATAGACCACGATGAACATGCTCCAGAAAAACAGGGTCATCGGGACGGCCAGTTGCAGGATGATGCCGGGCTGCGCCACGATTAAATCGCCTTTGAGCGCGAACATCACGATCAGCGTGAACAGCAAACCGATAATGGACAGGCTGTCGAGATAGGTCTTGACCTTCTTGAAGCCCTCCTCGCCGTACTTTTTCACGCCCCAGCGCCGGGTAAAAAAGCCGGCCACCAGCGGCAGGCCGAGATAGAGTACCACGCTCTCGGCCACCACCCAGACATTAAAATTCACTTCGCCCAGAAGCCAGTGGGCATAGACTGGAATCAGAATCATCTGCAGAATGGAGTTCATCGCCACCAGGACAATCGCCATCGCCGTGTTACCGAAAGAGAGGAAGGTGAAAATGATCACCATAGCGATGCACGGCGCCAGGCCGTACAGCACCAGGCCGGTGTGGAAATCGCTTCCGGGCTCGAGAAAAAAGTTGGCCAACAGCAGCATCCAGAACGGCGCCACCGCAAAGTTGAAAAACAGCACCACCAGGAGCTGCTTGGGCGACTTGACGGCGCGACCGAGGTCCTCGAATTTGATGTTGGTCATGGCCGGGTACATCATCAAGAACAAGCCGATGACCACGCCCAGCGCCAGCGAGTTGGCCAGGGAGAAGGTGTACGTGCCTTTGAAAATCGCGATGATGGCATCGATGGGCGGCGTAAGCTCAAAGTTCGAGATGCCGTAGAGCTTGCCGAGGCCGATGCCGATCACCATGCTGATGATGACGAAAAGCGGCAGCAGCTTGAAATTTTGCAGCTTCTCTATCGCTTGTTGAATCTTGCCATTTTGAAACCCTTTTTATTCGTTGAATAATTGCGTTATCGTTTACCATTTACGGCGTCCTGTATCCAGTGCGCCAGCGTACTTTTGACCGGAATCTTGCCGCTGGCCATGACCTGACCGTTGATGACCAGACCCGGCGTCCAGAGGATACCCAGATCCGCAAACTGCCTGAAATCCGTGACCTTCTCGATTTGCGCCTCGATGCCGTTTTCGGCTACCACTTCTTTGCACAAGGCTTCCAGTCGCTGGCAATTGCCACAGCCGGGACCCACCACTTTTATGTTTAGCATCTCATTACTCCTTTTGTTTGATTTGTTCATAAAACTCTTGGAAGCTGTCGCGAATCTCATCGCGCACGCGGCGAAAAATGGCGTAAACTTCGTCTTCCGTTCCAGTAGCCGCAGCGGGATCGTCGAAACCGATGTGCAGCCGCTGCTTGACTTTGCCGGTGAACACCGGACACGTCTCTTTCGCGTGATCGCACACGGTGATAACGTAATCGAACGGCTGATCGAGAAATTGATCCACCATTTTCGGTTTATTGCCACTAAGGTCAATCCCCACTTCCTTCATCACCTCCACTGCTTTGGGATGAACCCGCTCAGCCGGCTTCGTCCCCGCGGAATGGACCTCCAATTTCGAATCGAATGACTTCAAAAATCCCTCGGCCATTTGACTGCGGCAGGAGTTGCCGGTACACAAAATTAGTATTCTCTGCATTGTTCCTCCTTAAATCAGTTTTGAGATTTCTCATCGAGGATTAATGGAGTATTGGAGTATTGGAGTATTGGATCAATGGATCGATGAAGATGTCCTTCACTCTTCCATCAATCCATTAATCCAGCGTTCCACAAGTCCAGTTCTCCAGTACTCCATCCGCAAGAATTAGAACATCGCCCCAAAAATCAATCCGCTGATGGTGGCCATCACAATCACTAACGAAACATAGACCACCGTCTTCTCTGTTCCAATCACGCTGCGGATGACCAGCATGTTGGGCAGTGAGAGCGCCGGGCCGGCCAGCAGCAGCGCCAGGGCCGGGCCTTTGCCCATGCCGCTGTTGATCAACCCCTGCAAAATCGGCACTTCGGTGAGCGTGGCAAAATACATGAACGCGCCGGCCACCGATGCAAACAAATTGGCGAACAGCGAGTTGCCGCCCACCATTCGGACAATCCATTTATTGGGAATCAAGCCGACGCCGCCCTCTGGCGTGCCCAGCAAAAAACCTGCGGCCAAAACCCCGGCCGCCAGCAGCGGCAAAATCTGTTTCGCAAAGCCCCAGGTGGAGGCCATCCAATCCTGCGGCTCGCCGGGGGTGATGGAAATCAGCACACTCAGAACGATCACAGCTGCGGAAAAGGAAAGCAGCGGATTTTCCGGAAACAAGAGTGCAAGGAGGATTACCGGAATCGCGCCCAGGACAACATGCCAGGCCTCAAGCTTCAGAATCTTAATTAGCGAGACGCCAAACAGAATACCGAGCATGGCCGTTACCTGCCACTTGTGGGCGTACATGAAGCTCCAGGCGCCGTTACCACTCTGCGGCTGGCCCCAGTTGGCAAAGACCAGAATGGCCACCAGCACGAAAAAGTGAAACGCCGTCTGCCACAGTGGGCGCGTCTCCTCCGGTTGCGGCATCGCCAGTTGCGCCTCCGCTTTTTGCGATTTCTCTTTGCGATAGATGAGATGCATCGCCAGACCAATCAGCACGCTGAACAGCACCGCGCCTACTACCCGCGCGATCCCTAATTCCAGTCCCAAAATTCGCGCCGTCAAAATAATTGCCAAAATGTTGATGGCTGGTCCGGAATAAAGAAACGCAATCGCCGGACCGAGTCCCGCGCCGCGTTTGTGAATACCGGAAAACAACGGCAGCACGGTGCAGGAACATACCGCCAGAATCGTTCCCGAAACCGAGGCCACAGCGTAGGCCAGCCACTTTTTCGCCGCTGCGCCAAAATATTGGATGACCGCCGCCTGGCTCACAAACACCGAAATCACGCCGGCAATAAAAAACGCCGGCACGAGACACAATAGGACGTGCTCGCGGGCGTACCACTTCACCAATGCGAAGGCTTGCAAGATGGCCGTGTTAAACCGGGCATCGCCGATGGGCAGATAATAAGCAAAAAGAAAGATCGCTATTATCCAAAAAAGACTTTTATACTGTTCACGCCAGTTCATGGTAATGCTTCCCATTTTTGCAAATCGCGACTCGGTCCACCCTCTGCACGTGCTGGGCGTCGCGGCGAATGATGTCATCGTCGGGGAAATTCTTTTCCAAAAATCCCAGCAACTCTCGCGCGTACCGCGCCGACGTCTCTTTGTTTAAATGGAAATTCACCCACTTGCCGTCTTTGTGATCGCGGATCAAATCAGCCTCCCGCAAAATCGAGAGATGTTTAGAAACCGTCGAAGCGGCTAAGTTTAAAACCACGGCGATCTCACACAGGCACAGCGACCGGCGCTCGAGCATTTTCACAACGCGCAGACGGTTGGGGTCGGACAGCGCCTTAAAAATTTTAATTAACTCTTTCATTTGGTCATTTCGTCAAATATCGAAATGAGGGCTTAACAAATTCTTTGCCATTAAATTAACCAAACTGATTTACCTCTGCAAATTCTCTGATTTTAAAAATCTTAAATTGGACATTGAGAGGATTAAAAACGAAGAGAACGGCGTTAGGCTTTCTCAAAACTGATAATCGATTCCTAATTTTGAGAAGATACCCTGCCCTCGCTCCTACGCGCCAGCGTGGGAGCGAAACCGAAGACGCTCAGCATCGGGTAAAACCAAATTCACAACGCCGAACATCCAAAGAGCACGAGGAATTGGTAATTTGGCAGGCTGCTATTTTTCCAACCGGCGCATCTGACTGCGCCGGTGCTTTTCATACAACATGTGAACGATCCCGTCGGCTAAACCAATTTGCGGTACATAAATTTTCTTGATGTTTCCCCACTTCATAATGGAAAGAAAAATTTTTGACGCCGGGATGATGACGTCGGCGCGGTCGGGGCGCAGGCGCATAAATTTGATGCGATCTTCATACGAATAGGAATTCAGCAGCTCATAAATATTTTTCATTTTGCGGTACGAAAGCGGCTTGCCTTCTTTTTTTCGCGACAGGCTGAAAATCTTGTTGATGTTGCCGCCCGAGCCAATCGCCACAATTTGCCGGTATGTTTGCGATTGCTCTTTCAACCACGTTTTCAGTTTGTCCCACTCCTCAGAAGTATCGAGATTTTTCAAGATACGCACCGTACCGAGATTGAACGAATGCGAGCCAACAATTCCGCCTTTCGCGAACAGCGTCACCTCCGTGCTGCCGCCACCGACGTCAATATAAAGATAGGACTTCTTTGGATTGAGATTTTCGGCGATGTGATTCAAATAAATTAAATCCGCCTCCCGCTGCCCGCTGATAATTTCGATATCGATATCGGCTTGCTTTTTGATCTCCGCGACCACTTGCGACCCGTTCTGGGCCTCGCGCATGGCAGAGGTGGCGCACGCCATGAAATCGATGGGTTGGTACGCTTCAATCAAATGGCGAAACGCGATCATCGCTTCCACCAGGCTATGAGCTTTTTCCGCTGAAATTTTCTGTTCGACAAACACATCCTCGCCCAAACGAATGGGCACGCGGAACAGGGCGTCCTTTTTGAAATAGGCGCCGTCGCCGTTTTCAAAAACCTGGATAAACAAAAGCCGAACCGCGTTCGAGCCGATATCAATAGCTGCGAATTTCATTGCGTGCGTTCCCTTTCAATTGGTGGATTTCATCATTCAGATTTTTGAGTGGCCTGCTTTTTTGCGGATTTTTTCTTCTCGCTCTTTGCCGCCTCGCTTTGAGCTTTCTTGATCAGTTTAGAAAATTTTTGGGAGATTTTGGCGCCTGCTTTTTCAACCGCAGTCGCCATTTTACCAGCGGCGTTTCGATCCACTTTGTTCAACTCTTTGGCCACGGCCGCTGTGATGGCGGCCTGCAGCTTCTGGCGAATGGCTTTGGAGGCGCTGGACTTTTTTGCCCGCTGTTGCGGAGACTCCGAAAACAAAAGGCTGCCCACGCCTTCGCCTAACTCACTCCAATTTTCGATGTTCAAGTCGATTGCGACGACGCCGGAGGTGGGAATGTCACCTTTAAAATCCTTGAGCAAAAGCTGGGCGAGATCGTTCAGAGCGGGAACGTGCCCAATGACCATCGCAGCCGCGAGGTTCGAGTCCAATCCCCGCAGCAGCGTCAAAATGCCGTCACGGCCGGCGTCGTAAATCTCCGCACGCTTCTGAATTTTTTTCGATTTGACCGCCAGCGTTTTTGCGAAAATCTCCGCGGTTTGAACCGCGCGCTTGGCGGAGCTGGTAAGAATGAGCTGCGGCGGCTCGGCTAATTTTTTAAGCTTTTTCGCCACCGCTTTGGCGTCGCTGCGGCCGCTTTTAAGCAACGAACGTTTACTATCTCCCCCTCCCGCGGACTCAGCGGCGCGGGCATGTCGTATTAAATAAAGTTGCTTCACCTCTCCCTCCGTGCAGAATAGTTTTAATTCAAATTAAATAAAACACCGAAGCACACTGAATGGCACCGATTAGCAGTTACGATTTATTCTGGTTCTCGGTGCCCAATTTTGGATCTAAGAATTAAGAAATTTTATTACTCTTAGTACTCATCCGATGTTACAACACCATGACGCTTGTGTGCTTTTTTGGAAAAATTTGGCCGTCATGTGTCTTTGATGGGCAAGATTACCGAAAAGGTCGTGCCTTTGCCCACCTCGCTTTTCACTTTAATTTCACCGTTATGCCTTTGCACGATGTTGTAAGCGGTGGATAGCCCCGAAGTCATTTTCACGCGCGGGTGATCGGCCGAGAAACCAAAGTCAAAAATCTTACCGAGTTTTTCCGGAGGAATACCTCGACCGTTGTCGGAAATTTCAACGTGCACATGATGGTTTTGCCGGAAAGTGCGGATAGCGATAGCGCCGCGGCCTTCGATGGCGTGGGAGGCGTTCTTCAATAAATTCATGAACACTTGATTGAGCTGCCCGGGGTAGCAGGCAATCGGCGGGATGGGGCCGTAATCCTTTTTAATCGCAATCCGATCCCGCAGCTCCGATTCCATCAACGTCAGGGTGCTATCGATGCCCTCGTGAATGTCCGCCCGTTGGTATTCGGCCTCGTCGAGATGGGCAAATATTCGTAAGCTTTTGCCCAGCGTGGCCACGCGCTCGCCGGCCGCGGCGGTTACTCCCAAATTTTCTTTTAGAATTTTTAGTGATTTTTTAATCTCCGGACTGTTTTTGATTTCGGCGACCGATTTCGCGCTTCTGAAAATTTTTTCGATTTTTTGAATGCAGCGCCGCGCCACGTCCGCGGCGGCGTTAGCGGCGCCAATGGGGTTGTTGATTTCATGGGTGATGCCCGCCACCAGATCACCCAGCGCCGCCATTTTCTCTTTCATCAAAAGCTGTTCCTGGGTGGCTTTGAGCTCATTCATGGTTTTGGCAAGATGCTGGTTTTGCGCCCACAATTTTTCTGCCTGGCGCTCGGTCTTTTCCTTCGCTTCGCGCAATGCTCTTGTCATCTGATTGAAGGATGACGCGAGACTACCGATTTCATCTTTGCTCAAAATATTCAACTGTACATTCAGGTCGCCTTCGGCTACCTTACTGGCGGCCCGCTCCAGTTGCTGCACGGGAACCGTGATCAGCCGCACCAACCAGGAGCCAAGGAAAATGGTAAACAGCACCGTCGCCAAAAGCAGGCTGTACGTAAAAAACCGCGTGCGCCGAAAGGTCACGTCCGCGCGCGCTGCCGCCGCAAAGGCGCTCTCTTTATTCACGCGCCCCAGCGCCATGAGCACGGCGCTGAGGTCGTTATACACGGCGCGCAATTCGCCGTCGAGGAGTTGAAAGGCAACTAATTTATCATCGCCTTGGGAGAGGCGCAAGAATTCAAACGACAAATCAAGATAGCGCTCCCACTTCTGATCGAACTCGGCGTAAAGTTGGCCTTCTTCATCCGCGTGATGATTTTGCCCCTGCGACTCGCCTCTCAGTTGTTGGTAAGCATCGATGCTGGCATTGATGCTATCAATGAGAGCGATCATTGCCTGAATCTGCTCCTCTTTGGCCGCACCCTCTCCCACAAAAATAAACTGCAGTTGATTGCGCCGCAGCTCGGAAGTGTTGAGGTTGATTTCAGAAATGGCGATGGCGCGCGGCAGGCGGTTGGTGGTTACCACGTCGATGTCGCGCTTCAACGTGGCCAGCCGGTTGATGGAATAAACGTTGACCGCGGCCATGATCATCAAAATAAAACCGGCGCCGATGCGCTGCTTGGTCGCTAATTTAAAATCGCGAAAATGGATCATGGTCGTTAAACTGCTATTCAGGAATCCCTGACAGGGTTAGGAACTAACACTACGGTTTCGCTTTTTTATCAGCATCATTCTCGATGATGAACAACGTTTTGACCTCGTCATTTAATTTGGCTTTGCTCACAAACCCAATGGCGCCGGCGGTTTCCGCAACTTTTTTCACCATCTCCTCTTCGGATTCCAGCGCTTGCGGCGGCTCGCCTTCGCCGGAAAGCATCTTCTTCAGCCAAATGGATTTCATCCGCGACGGGCTTCTGCCTAAAAAATTATAAAACACTTCCTTCACTTCTGATTTAGATTTCAGATCGAATACCACCACCGGCGTTTGATTCCCCCACTTTTTGATATCGCCGGTGTAAAAATCCAGCAGCTCGGTTTTTTTGATCTCGTCAGCCGGCACCGACTTGTGAGCAATGATCGCCACTTGGGCATGCGCACTCGCCGCCCAGAATACCAGGGATCCCAAAACCACCATCACGTTACTAAGCATGATTCTCAACATTAGAAAAAAACTGAAACCCCGGCAGCATAGTTGTTGGCTGTGTCTTTCAAAGCATTGCTGATATTAGCGATCCCCACCTCGAAAACTTTGAAGTCGATCCAGACCCGTGCAAACTGTCCCTTGAAGGTGATTCGGTCGCTGAAGTTATAGGAAAACCCAAAGGTCAAAACTTCAACGTTGGCATCTCCATTGAACAGACCCGGCTCCCCCGTCTCCGCCTCCCTAAAAACGCCGGTCAGATCTTCGCTGGTATTCCAATAACTCCCGTAGGCAAAAAGCCGGTCGCTTAAATGATAACCGAGAGTCGCATAATAAAACTGTTTGTCGAGGCTGACTTCTGCAATGTCGTCGTCATAGGATACGACAATGATTTCGCTTTCGAACGCAACCGGCCCCAGGTTGTAGGAAAAATCACCGCCGATCCGCAACCGTCGAATCTCATTAAACCGGGATGGGGAGCCGCCCACAACCGTTTCCGCACCCTGGAAAAAATTGACATGATCGAGGGTAGCCGACACCCCCGCCTTTAATTCCCGGTACCGCACACCGAGGCGACCGCCGATGAGGAAGGTGTCGGTGGTATCGATCCCAGTTTGAAAATTTCCCAAACTATCCGGTCGAGGAGTCGAGATGTTGGGACTGTTGCCTAAGTAAACCGCGTAATCGAGCTTCGCCTCAGCTGAAAGTGGCAAAAACCCATAAGCCTGAATATAAGCGCGCGTGGGCAAATACTCCTCAATAGGAATGAACTCGTTAAACGAGGTTTCATAAATCAGCGGCCGAATGATGTAGGGCAAAACCGGCGTGCGATTTTTGATTTCATTCAGATTGTTGAAAACCGGAATTTGCAAACCAAGCTTAAGATTGAATTCCTTGCCCCGCCGGTATTTCAACCAGGCCTCTTCCAGGTTGGCCGACCCCCACTGGCGGCTCGACGAAAAATTATTTAGAAATTCAAAGTTGATGAAAGCGGTCCAGTTTTGAGAAAAATCATGTTGAAAGAAAAGATTGAGTTGCTGCAAATTGAAGGAATTCTGTTCCGGATCGGCCTCCAATTGCGTCGTGTGCCGAAAGGAAGTTTGAAAATAGCCGAAAATTTTAATGTCGCCCGGGTCAATCTGGGCACAAACCGGCAGCACGCTCATCAGCAGGCTGGCCAGCGCTGCCATTAACTGGAGCCATGTCATTAGGTTATCTCCTCAATAAAAAATGATACGACACAAAATAACATTCTTTTTCACATTGTCAAACAGATTAAAATAGGTTGGCGTGGGAGAAAAAAAGATGCCAGGCACTTTAAAAGTGCCTGGCATCTCTGAAGCGTGAATTTAAAACGCGAGACGCACGTCAAAAGTGCGCCCCGAGGTTTCCGCTACTCCGACTTTTTAGCGAACCGGCTGGCGATGAAGTAATACACAATCAGCGCCAGACCCGCCATGATCAGCATCGCGCTGATGGTGATTTCCTCCGAAATGGAATAGGGCGCGAGCTGGCCAATTAAAATGGCCGTGCCCACTGCGATGAGCACCATCCCCCATTTCAACGAACCCGGCGCACCGTTCGCGCTGCTGGCAAACAGATATTTGACATCGGCGTTCACCAGGCCTTTTTCAATCAGCTTGCGCCGCACCATGTTGTCCGAAATAACTTTAATCATCGCCACCACGGAAAAGAAAATGGCCGGCACGACAATGACGGGAACCCATTCGCCGCTCATACGATTTCTCCTTTGCTAATTTTTGTTTTGCAAATTTCATTAATAGGCTTATTTTGAACCGTTCTGACAGATGAGACAGTTGAGTTCAAAAATTGTTGCAGAGCCGTTTGCAACTTTTGAGCAGATAATTTGTCCATTTAAAAAAATATGATGACCGAACCCGAAGAGCTGGTGAAAAAAATTGTCGCCGGCGACGCCGAGGCCTTCCGCAATCTGATCGCGGCTTACCAGCGGCTGGTGAGCCACATCGTTTTCCGAATGGTGAACAACGAGGCCGACCGCGAGGACCTCTGCCAGGAGGTGTTCGTGAAAGTCTATCAGAATTTATCGAGCTTCCACTTTGAATCGAAAATTTCAACCTGGATCGCGAAAATTGCTTACAACACTTGCCTCAATTATTTGAAGAAAAAGAAAGTCTTGTTGTTTGACGATCTGGCTGGCAAATCCGAGTCGCTGGAAAAAAGCTTTTGCTCTTACGACGCCGCAGACTCGGCGGCCCTTGCAACCGACCTGACGGCGCGATTGCAAAAGGAGATCGAAACATTGCCCGCGCAGTATCGCGCCATTTTAACTTTGTACCATTTGGATGAAATGAGCTATTCAGAAATTTCCGAAATTTTGGACATGCCGGCGGGCACAGTGAAAAGCTATCTCTTTCGGGCGAGAAAGATTTTAAAGGAGAGACTCAGCGCCAAATATCCAGTGGAGGAATTATGGCCGTAAAACACTTGAACGATCAGGAAATTCAAAATTACCTCGATAACAAACGTGGTGCTTCGAATCGTGTGGCGATGCATCTCGAAACCTGCGCGCGATGCCAGGCGCAATTGCAGCAATATCAAAACCTGTACTCGGCGCTGGGCCGCGAACCGGAGCTGACTTTGCGATTCGACTTTGCAGACACGGTGATGGCGAAACTCAGAGCTGGCGAAGAGGCAGCGTTCACCCTTCCCATCTGGCTGGCGTTTTTTGGCATAATCGCGGGAGTGGCGACGACGCTTTATCTGGTGGGACTTGAAAAAGCCGCGACGTTTTTTACAACGCTCCGCACCTATTTATCATTTGACTGGCACTTCATTTCGACGATAAACAAATATCTTGCCGGTCTGCATTTGAACTTCGGGTTGCTGGCGCTGGCGGTATTCATCATCGCCATGATGAGCATTATTGATCATTTCGTCTTTCAATCGCGCCACAAAATTCAGTAACGCAAAACTCGGCTTTGCGCTCATCTCCCAATCAACACAAACGACGACCAGTAATACAGCCTGGCATATTCGGCGCTGGCATTCAGTAAATTCAATTTGGCCTGTGGAAGCGCCTCGCCTCTTGCTGGCACAAAAGTCCAAATCATTCCGAGGGCTCGGCCTTCGGGAGGTCGGGATTCTGGGGTTCAGGTTAATCCTCGATTTGAATCCGCAAGCGCTTGTTGATCTTGCCTTTGCTTTCGTGTCCCACAATTTTGATGCGCCCCACTTCGCGGGTGTTGGCCTCGTGGGTGCCGCCGTCCGCCTGCAAATCGAGCCCAACGATTTCCACCGTGCGCACCTGCTGAA
>JBBIIG010000023.1:0-771 GCA_037446635.1 bacterium | reverse complement strand
CCGGCAGCAGATTGATTTTCGTGCGAATCAAATCCGGAATTTGAAAGGCTTCCTCGCGAGGCAGAATGTTTATCTGGACCTCCCGCGCCGCGGCGATTTCTTGGTTCACCAATTCTTCCACCCGCTCCGCAAAATCAGCGGACATGGTTTCCAGCTCGAAATCCATGCGCGCTTTCAGCGGCTCCATGTTGCCGCCGGTCACCTGCGCGCCGAAGTCCCGCCAGATCACGCCGCAGAGAATGTGCAGCGCGGTATGCGTGCGCATAAGCTGGTAACGGCGCGCCCAGTTGAGCCGACAGGTCACCGCGGTTCCGATTTTTGGAGCCTCGCCCTCCAACCAGTGGAACACGTCATCTCCGACTTTCTTCAAACTTTTGATGGGCGATTCACCGGCTTCCCATGAAATCTTTCCTTCGTCCGCGGGCTGACCGCCACCGCCGGGATAAAAGATGGTTTGATCTAAAATCAACGCGCCGTCTTCAATCGCGATGACGGAGGCTGGCGCTTCTTTGAAGTAGCTGTCGGTTTGATAGAGAAGTTGGGTCATCTATTCTCATCCTTTTCAATTGTCTTACAGTCATCTGGTAATTTACTCAGAATACTTTGTTTCACTCTTTCGGCAATTTGAATTGCTTGTCTGGCGAGATCGCTATCTGGCCAAAACTCCAGATCATACCGAATTTCAACGGCGTAATCTGTAATCTCAGTCAAATCTATTTTCTGCAACTCTTCAATCATGTCGATCTCAAGGCAAGCTTGCTGAAGCTCCGG
>JBBIIG010000022.1:0-63328 GCA_037446635.1 bacterium | reverse complement strand
TAAGCGCGGGCATCTTTCTCAAACACCAGCCGGTAGCCCTGTTCGATGACCATGGTGGAAATGGCAAAATCATCGGTGACGGCGGTCTCGGTCAAGTGCTGATACAACTCCCGGCGAATGGCGTAGATGGCGCCGTGCGCCGAAACGATGCTGCCGGTGCGGCTTTCCATTTCTTTCAACCATTTGTCGTAGTTCCAGTAAAGGTTCTCGCCGGTGCTGATGGACTCGCAGCCGATTTGTTCGGTATAAACGGTGTTGCCGCCGACGCCGCCGACTTGCGGGTCAGCGAAGTTGGCGACCAGCACCCGCAGCGCCTGGCGCTCGAACATGGAATTGGCGTCGGAAAAAACCAGGATCTCGCCCGTGGCCGCAGCAGCGGCGGCGTTCAACGCGTGAATTTTGCCGCGCCGCGGCAGGCTCAACAGCCGAACTCCGCGCGGCGCATAACCGACGACGATCTCCTCAGTGGCGTCGTCGGAGCCGTCGGAGGCCACGATGATTTCAATGCGATCTTGCGGATAATCGAGCTGGAAAATATTTTCGAGACGCTGCCGGATGCTTTCCTGTTCATTGTAGGCGGCGATCAGCAGACTTACCCTCGGCTCGATGGCCTGCTTGTGCACCTGGCGGTTGCGGATAGCGCCCACCAGGATCACCAGCGCGGCGAACCCGGCATAGACGTAAATTAACAGCGCTATGGAAAGCCAAAAAATCGTTACTGCCAACCCCATCTCCGTTTAAGTAAAGGTGCAAGCAATTAATTCTTGTTAAGATTTTCGGATAAGCGTGAACCCGGCTACCGCCGTTGTGAAACGAAATTATTTCACTCCCCGCCCATTGAAAACAACAGCAATGGTGCGCAGCAGAATTCGTACGTCCAGCCACAGGGACATATTCCGCAGGTAAGCAATGTCGTAGCGCAATTTCTCGTCCAGAAGTAATTCGCTCCGTCCGCAAACCTGCGCGAGCCCGGTGATGCCAGGTTTCAATTCAAAACGAGCGGTGTGCCACAAGTCGTAGGTATGGGCGCCATAAGAGCTTGGCCGGGGGCCCACCAAAGTCATGTCGCCCTTGAGGACATTGAAGATTTGTGGTAACTCATCGAGGCTGGTTTTTCTAAGCCACTTTCCTACCCGGGTCACTCGAGGATCGTTGGTGATTTTGAAATCCGGCGGCTTGAGCTCGTTGAGATGCATGTACTTTTCGCGCAGTTCAGCGGCATTCTTCACCATTGTCCGCAGCTTATAAACTCTGAAGCGCTTGCCGCCCTTGCCGGTTCGTTCTTGGAAAAAGTAAATGGGGCCGGGAGTATCTACCCGGATCGCGATGGCGCACAGCGCCAAGATCGGCAATGCCAGAGGAATGAAAAGCAAGCTGACGACAATGTCCATGGCACGCTTGAATTTCAAAAACGTGGAGTGACTAAGGTAGGGTTTTCGGCGGCGTTCGTACCAGGAGCGGGTGATTGGATTATCCAGCAGCAACACAGCGCCGTTACGTCGAACATGCGTGTCTGCTCGGCCATTCGACTTCGTGTCTTTAATATCCCGAATAAGCTGTATCATACTCGTTGTGTGCCCTCTTATTTGTTGTAGTGCAAAGATGTTTATTCAAAAGAGACGCTCACCATGAGGAGAGCTTGGTTGCATCCGGAGCACCGTCAGGATGGGTTTCGTCCAAGCCTCTGAGAGTTATCGCCTCAGCCCTCGGATTCCGGTGTCTGAGCCAGTAACTTGGGCTGGCAGTTTTCCATCGCGCGTTTGACCAGATCTTCAATGATGAGGCCGTCGGCCGGAAATTCAGCGATGCCCGCCATCAAGTGCCCGGCGGTTCGTTTGAACAAAAGCTTTTTCAATCGCCGAACCGTCATCAGCGCCTGCTGCCGGGTACACTCGGGCAGCATAATAACATACTGATTGTTGGCGACATCATAACAGGCGATGTCGCTCTCGCGCAAGGACTCGCGCAAAATCGAGCCGACCAAAGAAAACACCAATTGCAACGTTTGGATGATGTTGCTGTAAGAACTGGCGCTGCCGTTTCCGGAATCGGAGGCGAGGCTGCGTTTAAGATCCAGCAGCAGCTGGTCGCTTTCGATGCGGAGTATAATAATACTCAACGGCCGGTTGTAACGCCGCACCCGCGTCAATTCATTGGTGAGCTGGGGCAGGCTGCGCCGAAACGTCGGAATAGCGCCAAGCTGCATATCCGCGGACGGCATCCGCCCGTTGGCCGACATTAACGTTTTGCGATTGCGACGTAATAACAAAATCAGAATTGCGCCCAAAAGGACAAAAACCAAGGCCAGCGCAATCAAGTTGCTATTAATCACTCTTAAGATTCCAGTGAAAAAAATTACGCGTGATAGTAGTAATTGTATTTATAAATGCCGTTCAGCTCAGCGTTATTCAACACGGACCCCAAAACGTTCGCTTTAGCTTTTGTAAGCAAACCCTTGGCTTTCAAAAGCATTTCTTCATTATACTTTTTTGCATCAACCACGAAGATGACGCCATCGACTTGGGCGGAGAGAATCATGGTTTCTGGCACCAGCATAATCGGCGCCGAATCGATTAGGATGATCTGATAGCGCGTGCGCAATTCTTCCAATAAGGTTTTCATCCCAATCGAAGAAATCGTTTCGCTGGGATTTTTAAGCTGTTTGCCGCTCGCTAATACCCGCAGGTTTTCGATTTCCGTTACCTGAATGGCTTCCAGCAAGGCGCTGTTCAAAAAGTTAAGATTGTTCGCGCTGCGCAAGCTGTTGATTTTGGAGATAAAGGGCTCTTCGAGCACGAAATCAGAAAAGTTCTCGACGAGATCTCCCAATTGCTCTCTTTTGACCATTGTTCCGAGCACCGACTTCTGCTCTTCGCCGAGATTCTGCTGCTCGCTCAAGGTGCCATAATTCACCAACAGCTCCGTCAGCCCCGGCTCTTTTTCAACTCCAAAGATGGCATGCATAATCGGCTTGCGCAGATCGGCGTCGATCACCAACACGTTCTGCCCTAAGTTGGCCAGGGTGATGGCGAGGTTGGCCAACGTCGTCGATTTTCCTTCATCTGGCCCGATGCTGGTAAAGAGCACCGTTTTATGGGACTGACCGATTCCTTGAAATTGCAGATTGGTGCGCAACATACGATAGGACTCAGCGATGCCGGATTTGGGATCGAACAGAGAAATTTTGCCCTTTTTAATATAATCATCCCCAGGGAGTAGCTTATCGCTATGATTCGATTTGCCATTGGAAGACGCTTTATCGATGGACGGTATGGAGGCAATCACCGGCCATTGCGTCATGTTTTCCAGTTCTTCAGCCGAGTCCAGCGTTTTGTTATAGGCCTCAAGAATGAAGGCTAACCCAACACCGACAACGAAGCCCAGAAACAAGCCAATGATGATATTCAACATTTTGCGCGGCTTGACGGGCGTGCTGGGCACCCGGGCGTGATCGATGATGCGAATATTAGTAATTTTCTCGGCCTCGGAAATTTTCGCTTCTTCGAGCTTGGCGAGTAAGGTCATGAAGATATTGTTGTTAACATCCCGCTCTCGGGTTAAGGTAACCAGAGTGAATTCCTTTTCTGGCAAGGTGCTCAGGTTTACATCATACTGATCGACGATTTTCTTTAAGGCTGATTCTTGAGCTTTAATCGCCTCCAGTTCCACTTGCAAGGTGAAGAGCTCATTAACCATGGATTGCATCTGCGCCAACGGGTCCACAATGTTGCCGCCCTCCACCATTTTAATTGCTTCCTCTGCGAGCGTTCTTTTCGTCTGTTCGATATCGCGGTTTAATTGCAGAATTTTGGGGTGGGATTCAGAGTAACCCTGTACTTGCAAGTTAGCCAGTTCCGATTGCAAGCCCACCAGTTTCTCTTTTAATTTTTGTGTCCAGGGGTTGCCAATATCGGTGATCGTCGGCACGATGTCCTGCTTTTGCTGCGCCAGTTTTTCCTGAATGGTGTTGAGCTTTGTCTCCAAGGAACCGCGGGTGCCGCGAACCTGATTGAGGAGCACCTCAGCTTCAGTCAGCTTACGCAACACTTCTTCGGATTCCCGGTTAAATGAGGTGATGCGATTCTCTTCTTTAAACTTTTTCAGAGCTTCCTCGGAAGAATTTAATTTTTCTCGAACCCGCTCCAGTTGTTCTTCGACGAATTTACGAACGCTGCTCACGCCGGCTTGCCGGATTTTAGAATTTCTTTCCAACAAAATTTCAGCAGCGGTGTTGGCCAGCATCATAGCGATATAGGGATCGTCCCATTGCACACTAATTTGAACGATGTTGGATTTACTCACCGGGTATCCAGAAATGCTTTTGGCGAGCTTGTTGGTTACAAAAGAGTATTTATCAAAATCTTCTGGGGCGTCGTTCGGAATGCGAATCTTGTCCATCACTTCCGGAGACGTGGCGCGCACCACTTCTTCGGCAAAGGCCTGGCTTTTGATTTCTTCGAGCCGGTTGAAAATCAAAATTTCTCGCGACGCATCATAACCGTAATTGGATAGCGTTCCCACGAACTCCTCGAAAACGACCATGGTGCTGGCTTCATAAACCGGCGCGGTAATTTCGTTAAAAAAGATGATCGGCGCTAATACGCCGAGAACACAAAGTATAATTAACGATTTTCGCCGTTTGAACACCTTTGCTATTTGATTAAAAATTAATTGAGATTCGTTAGTTTGCATTATAGACTTCTCCTGAAAACAAAAGACGTCAAACAGAGCTTAGTTATTATCTATCCGGCTAATAATCCAAATGGTCGATACCACAACCGACAGGTCGCGGATGACGGTGAAGGCGTTCCGCCAACGATGCCAATTATTTCTGGGCACCAGAACAACGTCACCCGGTTTAAGGACTGGCGGCGGGACAGTCGTGGTCTTTTTTAAGTAGTCGCTGACATTATATTTGATAATTTTGTTAATTCTTTTGACCCGACCGTTGCCGTCAACAGCATTCGCTTGTAAGTCATGTTCAATTCTGGTAATGGCGACCCCTCCCAAATTTGAAAATTCCGTCGGGCCTTCCGCCTTTGAAATCAACTCCATCAGGTTGGTGCTATCTACGACTCGATACTCGCCGGGGCGTTTTACCTCTCCTATTATATGGACGATCATTTCCAACTGCCCGCTCTCGCCAACAATGTATTGCCCCTTCTCTTGGGCCTCCAACCTTGAAAAAGCAAAAAGACATAGTACAGAAAAATAAACCCCCATCACAGCAAAAATTTTTGAGCCTGATTTTATCATAATAAATCCTAATTTGTTTTTTTCAAAAAAAATATTTGATTTGCTACGAGTAACAGTGTACCATCAGTTTCCAATTTGTGCGGAAGCATAAGAAAACTAAAAAGATCGGATTAAAACATGGCTAAGGCTGCCTTTCAAATGTAATATAGTACAAACATTTGTAACGAAGTGGGAAGATTTTTTTCTATAGAGAAAAAAATCTAAAGGACTCAGTCAAATTCAGCTCCAATTTTGTTATTGACTGCGATTTTAAATTATTCTATATTGCCAACAAAAATAAACTTAACACCAGGAATCGTGCTACCCAATCTTCAGCATTATTATCGCCCCAAATCCATTTCCGAAGCCATCGCCCTTCTTGAAAAAAATTCTGGCAGCATTCGGATTATTGCCGGCGGTACGCAATTGCTCCGTTCGCAAAACGACACCGTGCGCGAGCTGGTGGATATCAACTCCCTGAACCTCAGTTACATCAAAGAAGATCTGGGCGTCATCCGAATTGGCGCCGCCACCCCTTTGCAAAAAATAATTGACAACCCCGATATTAAAAATCTCTATGGCGGCATTCTTCACCAGGCGGCTTTACAAACCCATCACGCCCGAATGCTGCGAAACGCTTCCACCATTGGCGGGGAAATTATCACTACCAATCCCCTCTCTATTTTGTATTGTTCGCTATTGGTTTTGCAAGCGCAAGTGAGAATTGCCGGCGGCGAAGAATTCGCTTTGGCCATGAATATCTTCTTGAATAAAAAAGAGCTTGCTGGTGGCCTGCTTATGGAGATTCTGATTCCGTATGTCAAACAGCACACCTATGCCGGGGTGGCCACGGTTGCAACCGACGGCAAAAGCCTTCCGGTTATTTGCGCGTGTGTTCGCCTCTCTCTGCGAAATGGTAAGTGTGAAAATGTCAAAATAGCCCTGACGGGCACGGAAAAAGTTCCGCAAAGATTCCACCTCGCGGAGTCGCTGTTGGAAGAACGCCAGCTGACCAACTCCACCATCGAATTGGTCGCCGATTCGGTGTATAAAAATTATTCGCCCATCGCGGACGCCCTGGCAAGCCAGGAGTTTCGCAAGCATACGTCTCGCCTGGTTGCGAAAAAGGCTCTGATGAATTGCCTCGACGCCATCGAAGACGAATTGATGAGCTAATGTTAACGATTTATAAACCACAAAGAAATGCAGATTGTTTTTCATGGAATACAGAGAAGGCCTCTCTGCGTTCGCAGCGCTCTCTGCGGTGAATTAATTCAGGCTATAAATGAAGATCTCGTTCTCCATAAATAACAAACCCAAGAGCATCGATGTGCCCGCCAACCGCACCCTCATTGAGCTGTTGCATTCCCTGGGGTGCTGGAGCGTAAAACAGGGCTGCGAAACCGGCGACTGCGGCAACTGTACGGTCATCGTCGATGGCCAGGCCGTTTACTCATGTTTGATGCTGGCCGTCCAGGCCGATGGCAAATCCGTTGAAACCTTTGAAAACATCCAATCGGCAAAGGAATTCGCGCCTCTAAGAGAAGTCTTTATGCATTACGGCGACCTCGAGTGTGAGTATTGCTTGCCGGGATTTATGATGTCCATCAAGGCGTTGCTGGACGTCATCAGCAACCCCACCGCCGAAGAAATCATCGACGCCTTATCGGGAAATCTCTGCCGCTGTGCCAAACACGCTCTGCCAGTTAGCGAAATTGCTGAAGCCATCCAAAAAATGCGCGGCAAATTTTAGAAGCGCAAGAAAAATATGAAAAGCAGAAACGAACTCATTTTAGTCGGCGACCGCGTTTTGATTTCACTAGACAAAGAACAGGCTCGCACGGAATTTGGACTGTACCTGCCGCCGGGCGTCAAAGAAAAGGAAAAAGTTCGCGGCGGTTATGTCATCCGGGTTGGCCCCGGCTACCCCTTGCCCGATCCGACCTCAATCAACGATGAGCCGTGGTTCGCAAAATCGAAACCCGACATCAAATATATGCCCCTGCAAGCTCAAGCCGGCGACTACGCTCTTTTCCTCAGCAACTCCGCCATCGAGATTGAATTCGAAGGAAGAAAGTACGTCGTGGTGCCCCACTCCGCCATTTTGGTTTTAGTGCGAGATAATCTTTCCGGACTCGATCTGGACTCCTAACGCGGGCCTTCCAAAATTCACCCCCGCCTTGCCCGAAAAATAACTTGCATCTTAAACAAATTATCTTAAATTAAACCGTGTTTTTTTGGTGAGCGTAGCTCAATTGGTGAGAGCACCAGACTGTGGATCTGGGGGCTGGGGGTTCAAGTCCCCTCGCTCACCCCAGACCTTAAAAATGTTGTCCCCTTCGTCTAGTGGCCTAGGACTCGGGACTTTCATTCCCGCAACAGGGGTTCGACTCCCCTAGGGGACGCAAAAGGCCGGCGCATCATTAGGGCGCTCGGCCTTTTTTATTTTATCAAACAATTGCCTCGCCAGTCCACCGGCATTTTACTCGCCAGTCGATCTAAACATTATACGTTGTGGAAGAAGTCGTCCCCCCGCGGCCCGTCCAGTTGGTGTGAAAGAACTTCCCGCGCGGTTTGTCCACGCGCTCGTAGGTGTGCGCGCCGAAGTAATCGCGCTGGGCTTGTAGTAAATTCGCCGGCAAACGCTCGCTGCGATAGCCGTCGTAATAGGCCAGCGCGCTGCTGAACGCCGGCGCCGGGATGCCGGACTGCACCGCCAGCGCAATCACTTCGCGCCAGCTTTTTTGAGTTTTCGAGATCACTTTTTTGAAGAAGTCATCCAGCAAAAGATTGGGCAGTTTTTTGTTTTTGTCGAACGCCTCTTTGATGTTATCGAGAAAACGGGCGCGGATGATGCAGCCGCCGCGCCACATCAACGCGATGGCGCCGTAGTTGAGATCCCAATTGTATTCCTCGGCCGCGGCGCGCATGAGCTGAAATCCCTGCGCATACGAGCAAATCTTCGAGGCGAACAGCGCCTGCCGAATCTTCTCCACTAGTTCTTTTTTGTCGCCATTAAATTTCTTGACGCGCGCGCCCAGTTCTTTCGCCGCCGCCACCCGATCTTCTTTGATGGCGCTCATGGCGCGGGCAAACACCGCCTCGGCGATGGTCATCGCCGGGATGCCCAAATCCAGCGCCACGCTGCTGGTCCACTTGCCGGTGCCTTTTTGCCCGGCAGTATCGAGGATGACCTCGATCATCGGCTTGCCGGTCTCGTCGTCTTTTTTGGCCATGATGTCGCGAGTGATTTCGATGAGATAGCTGTTGAGCTCGCCCTCGTTCCATTCTGCGAAAATTTTGTGCATCTGATTGGCGGTCATCCCGAGCCCCTTCTCCATCAGCCAGTACGCCTCACAGATCATCTGCATGTCGCCATACTCGATGCCGTTGTGCACCATTTTCACGAAATGGCCGGCGCCGTCGCTGCCCACCCAATCGCAACAGGGCGTGCCGTCTGCCACCTTCGCGGCGATGGACTGGAAAATCGGCTTCACGTGCGGCCACGCGGCCACCGAACCTCCCGGCATGATCGATGGCCCGGTGAGCGCGCCCTCTTCACCGCCGGAGACGCCCGCGCCGATGAACAGCAGGCCTTGGCCCTCTAAATATTTAGTGCGGCGGATGGAATCCGGGAAATAACTGTTGCCGCCGTCGATGAGGATGTCGCCTTTTTCCAGTAGCGGAATAAGCTGCGCGATTAATTCATCCACCGGCTTCCCGGCCTTCACCATCATCATGATTTTGCGCGGCGACTTCAGCGAACCCACCAGCTCTTCGAGACTGCGGCAGCCTTTGATGTTTTTGCCCTCGGCGCGGCCGTTGATGAAATCATCTACTTTGCTGGTGGTGCGATTGTACACCGCCACCGCAAAGCCGTGATTCGCCATATTCAGAACTAAGTTTTCGCCCATCACGGCCAGACCGATGAGGCCAATATCCTGTTGAATCGATGATCGATGATCGATAATCGATGATTGGTTTTGGTTCATCATTAATGCCCTTTCATAATTGTTTTTATTCTAAGTTTTAATTTTTAAGTTACTTTCGGCTGTTCGGTTTTGCGAGATGAAATAAAAATTGCCTCCAATTCATTGGCTTCGTTGAATAACGGCAGCACTAATTCTTTTTTCAGAAGTTGCTCGTCAATAATAAACTCCAGCCAAAATGCAGATTCATCAGCTTCTTCGATAACGATGCTGATTTTGGAAATGAACGCTGCTTTTGTCTGAGCCAAATTTGCAGCACGGTAATTAGCAGGTACCGAAGTCGAGCACCTAATCAATTGCCCTTCGATGTGTCTTCCAAGTTTTGTCTCCGGAAGCGCCAGCGCCAACTTCACACATCGATGAGCAAACTCCTTCGTCCTCTTTTTCAGTTCTTCCGGATTCATGTTTACTTCAATCATCGATCATCGTTTATCGATCACTTGACCTTATCTCACTAACATCATCTTTTTGGTTTGCACCTGATCACGAAAAGTCAATTTGTAAACGTATACGCCGGCGGCGGCCAACTTTCCAGAATCGTCTTCGCCATCCCAGCGCGCCGCATACGAACCGGCGGGTTGATTGGACGCCACCAGCGTTCTGATTTTCTGCCCCAACAAATTATAAATATCCAGTCGAACATCGCCGCTCAACGGCAAGCTGTAAGGAATGATGGTGTCGGGATTAAACGGATTCGGGAAATTTTGTTCGAGAATAAACGAAACGGGCCTCAAAGAACCCGGTTCGCGCGTCGAGGTAACGAAATCATTTTTGAGTATGTACACTCCGTTCACAAAATTTCCAGTCTCGTCATAGTCGCCGCTGGTTAAAAAAATCAGCGAATCCTTTAACACGGCATGAATGGCAAATATGCCCTGCGGGGCAAACGAATCTTTCAGTATGAGGTCCGCTGACTGGGAAAAATCCACAACTTTCAAACCATTCGGGCCATTACAAAAATAAGCAAAATTTCCCGCCGCTTCGACGCCAAACGCAAATACTCCGTCTCCGCTTATGGTGTCGAGCAAAATAGGATTATGTGGATCACGTATCGCCACGGCGGCCAATCCCTGCGTCTCATCGGTGAAGAAAAGTAAATCGTCGTTTACCGCCAACACCTCGCGAATATCGGGAGCGGCCAACGTTCCAACTAAGTCCCGCGTTACATTGTCAATAATAAAAAGACCGCCATGGTGAACGCTAAGATAGGAATAGCGTCCTCGGACAAATACATCGATGCCATCGCCGGTGTCGTTGGTGTTGTAGAACCAGAGAAATTTCAGAGTGTCCGGCTGAGAGGCGTTAAACACCGCGAGGCCGCCGGCCGCTGTGTACAAGGTATCATTTTTAAAAAACGCGCCAAACATCTCACCCAATTCAATGAAAACGATTTCTTGAATATCCGCCGGATTGGAGATATTCAAAATGCGCAGCCCTTGTTCATTGTCCGCCATCGCGAGATACGCATATTGACCGTTAAGATCGAAATCCACGGCAAAACCGGTCATCACCAGAGAATCCAACACGATGGGTTTGGTGGGATCGGAAACATCCACGCTTTTGAAAAAAGAGGAGGAACCCCGCCAATCCACAAAATAGAGGTGGTTTCCTTGCGCCTTCACTCCGAAAGCAACGCCGGCATATGGGATGAAAGACAACTGATTCAAATTCTGAGCATTCAACATCGCGACCCCCGGAAAAACAAAAAGCAGAATGCATCGAGCCATTAGTCGAGACATGTTTCACCTCACTTTCATAATTTATCGAATCAAAACTCCACACTCACTCCGAAGGTTGGCACCAGCGGCATCATGGGAACACTTCGCAGCTTGTAGGTTCCGTCGTTGTAATCTACATCAAAAATATAGTAGAAGGGATTCCATCGAAAATAGGTATTAAGAATTTGAATATACGGCAGCAGCGCCCAGCCCCGTTTTTGGATGCGTTTGATTAAGCTGATGTCCAAACGATGATAAAGCGGGTAGCGAGCGCGATTCTTAACCTCGTGTTCAGGAATCGTTTCCGAGTTATCATCATAACCAACCCTCCATTCTCCTGTCGTGGGATCAAAAATCCGCTCTGGAAAAACCACTTCGTCCGGCGTGAACGGCCGGCCTGTGGCCACCACCCAACGAAAATTGAACGCCCAGTTCTTCCCCAAATGATATTGGCCGAGGGCGCTGAAATTGTGCCGCTGATCAAATGAAGCAAAGTATTCCACGCCATCGAAGTTTCTCTTGGCATAAGAAAGCGCGTAATTGATTTCGAAATTAAAACGGTCGCCGAGCCGACGCAGCCCGACCTCTGCTCCATACGCGCGCCCCGTGCCGCGAGTGAACTCCGGGGTACCGTTGGTGGTTTTGAGCAACCCGCTGAGAGTTTTATAATAGCCCTCGGCTGTAACTTCCCATTTGTGCCCGCGCCAGTGCCAGCCAGCGATGAAATGGTGCGACTTTTCCAGCGGCGCATCGTTTTCGCTGGGAAACGGCAGCGGCAAGAATTGCAGGTACCCTTTCTCCAGCGATGTTCCCAGTCCCTGATGAAAAAGCCCGTATGCGGCTTTGAAGGTCAGGGCGGGGCTCGCTTCGCAACTCACATTCAAGCGCGGCTCAATGGCCCAATTGCGGTTGAAATTTCTTTTTTCGATGCGCAAACCGGGTCGAATGGTCACGCTGCGGCTGACGTTCCAGGAATCTTCCGCGTAAAAAAAGACCCGCCGCAAATTTCTTAGATAATCGATATTTTCCGGAGCGGTGTCAAAAAACACCGCTAACTCGGTTTGATCGAATTCATTCAACAAATTCTCCCAGTAGTATTTTAGACGGATGAAGCTCACGCCGCCGCCAAAACTCAGTTTGTGGTTGCGCGTCAACGAGTGCACCCCGTCGAGTTTCAGGGTGCGATCCAAAATGCCGTTGTCGATTTCGAGATTGTTTGTCTCGCGCGCTATCGCGTTCTCCAGGGCAACGTACTCTTGGGTTCGTTCCGAGGCGTTGCGCGCGGCTTTGAAAACATCTTCAAACCCCAAATCCGATGGCGCCTGGCTTTGGGAAAGCTGCAGTTCGAATTGTCCATGCTCTCCAAATTCGTGCAGCCAGTGGGCGCTGAGCACCAGGTTGTCCCAGAAAAAAAACTCATTTTGCTGATATGTGTAGCCTTCGTCTGCCGGAATGAGAGGGGAATCAGTCGGATATTTGTCCCAGTCTTCAACATTGGGGTGGCGGCTTTCATCACTGTGATGAAATTGATCTCGGGAGTAGAAGCTGCTGAAATAGAGGAGATTATTTTTGTCGGGAGTAAAAATAAGCTTTCCATAAAAGTCATAAAAGTAGTACGGCACTTGCTTGCCCACAAACAAGCGCGCGGCCACGTCGTGATAGGTGCGCCGGCCGCTGATTATCCAATTGAGTTTCGGATGCAGACGGCCCAGCACGGTGAGCTTCGAGCTCATCAAACTAAAATTTCCGAACCCACCGGTTTCGCCGCCGTTGCTGGAACGAGTCTGCACGTCAATGACCGAGCTGAGGCGATCGCCGTAGCGCGCCGAAAATCCGCCGAGGGAGAGATTCACCTGCTCGACGATATCCGGGTTGAAAGCGCCGGCAAGTCCCAGTAAATGATAGGGATTGTACACCACGGCGCCGTCCAGCATAATGAGATTTTGATCGGAATTGCCGCCGCGAATAAATAACTCGCCGGAATAATCGTTGGGCGCGCTCACCCCCGGCAGGTTTTGCAAAGTACGAAAGACGTCCGGCTCGCCCACGGTGGGCGTAGCGGTAAATTGCGAGCGCCGCACCGTGATCACGCTCGGCTCGATCGCCATGTGATCCGGCACGTTGTTGCGGGGAGAGGTTACGTGCACCTCTTGCATTTGCAGTACCGTCGGCCGCAGCCGGAAGGTCAGATAGGTTTTCTTACCGGCGGTCACCTGAACCTGCCGCCGTGTGACCGATTCAAATCCAATGACCGAGACGCGCAGATCGTATGCGCCCGCCGGCAGCTTCAAATTAAAAAATCCCCCCAAATTGGATGCCGCGCCGAACGTCCTGCCCAGCACTTCGACATTCGCGCCGGCCAGCGCCTCGCCCGTGCTGGCATCCACCACCTGACCTTGAACCGCGCCATATTTTTCCTGGAGGATAGATTTAGGGGTCAACACAATTTGCGATTTTGATTGCGCCACAAAACCGATGGGTAAGTCGTCTAAAATTTCTTCCAAGATTTCGGGAGGAATTCGGTTCTCCTGTCTGGTTGAAATTCGGTAATCCGATTTGAGCAGTTCGTCGCTGTAAACAAACGTCACCTGTGATTGGCGGGCGATTTCGGAAAGGGCGTCCCGCAGCGGCAGACGGTCGAAGTGCACGCTGATTTTGCGCTCGAGCGGCGGAATGGTCGCTGCGGTGGTGGAAGAATCTGGCAGCGATTGCGCGCGTATTTCTACCGCTGATAGAATCGCGGAAGCGAGTAGGATCGATCCAGCGAGCCTCATTTTAATTCTGTCGGTTGTCAATTATATAGACATTTTTGGCCTGATAAAATTCCCAGTTGAAAGTCAAACAAATCGCGGTCAGCACCTCCGTGATGGGTTGAGTGATTTCAAAGGCAGCGGTCAAAGTTAAGCCGGTTGAATCGGGATGGGCCAGTTGGATGTTCACATCAAACTGCCGTTCTATTTCTGCCATCACCAGGTTCAGTGGTGTGCGCTGGAATTCGAGCCGCCCTTGGCGCCACGCTAACACTCTATCGAGATTAGCAGCTTGTGGCGGAGTTGGCGGCTGGCCCGTTTGCACCCAGCTCATTTCGCCGGACTGCAACCTAACATCACGACGCTGAATGTCGGCGAACGACACGCTGCCTTTTGCAACCACAACCGTAGTGGTGTTGTCACGCGCGCGCACATTGAACTCGGTGCCCAAAACCGCAACCCGCGAATTTTCCGTTTCGACGAAAAACGGCGCAGCGCCGGGCTCCACCGAAAAATAGGCTTCGCCCACCAGCGCGATCTCCCGCTTCTTCAAAAAGTTTTTCCTGTAACGGAGCCGGCTGGCGGCGTTCATTTCCACTCGTGAGCCATCCGGGAGTTCGACGGTTTGACGAAGGCCGTTTTGGGTGATAACAACGTTCGTTGCCAAAAACCGTTCTTTCACGAACCAGCCGGCGAGTAGAATGATGAACAAAGCGGCTGCCATCCGCAGCGGCCAATACACCGCCTTTGAAAAATCGGGTCGCGCCTTCTCGGGAAAATTAAACCGGCGCGCCGAGGCTTTGTCCTGAGCAATTTCCTCCGCCAGCTTCGGCCAGAGTTTTGCGGAGGGCGCCGGCGCGGACAATTTGCCCGTCAATTTCCAGATTTCCTGGAAGGAGCGCAGTTCTTCACTACTCGATTGAGAGAAAAATTGGCTCTCTTCTTTCGATGCATTACCAGAAAGCCAGCGCGCCGCCCGGTTCAAGTATTCATTCTGTTCTGACATATTTGATTTTGGGTTCCATTTGGAAAACACGGCGATTTATAAATTCCCCTACTAAAAAGTTATTTTTGATTTTCGAGGATCGGAACCAACTTATCCCTGAGCAATCTTAACGCCCGTCCCATTTGATTCTCCACGGTCTTCACCGAAATCTCCAGAATCTCCGCGATTTCGTTGTACTTTTTGTTTTCGTAGCGGCTGAGAATGAAGACCGTTCGGCAGCCTTCGGGGAGGGAGTCCACGGCGGCTCGAATAATCCGCAGGGTTTCCTCATCATCGTAAATTTTTTCTGGTGAAACCGAGCTTTCGTCCGAATCCGCAAAGGTCTGCGGGCGTCCATCTGGGCCTCCAGGTTGTCGCAAATAGTTTAGGGCGGCGTTTTTGGCGGCGCGAAAAAGATAGGCGGAGAGCGACCCTTTGGGCTGCCAGTCGCGGCGATTGCGCCATATTTTCAAGAAAAGGGTTTGCAGAACATCGTCGGCGGCTTCTGGCGAGCGCGTGAGATGCCAGACAAAACGGTGCAGCGCAGCGTGATAACGTTTGAAAATCGCTTCGAACGCCGCGGCGTGACCATCACGAATTTGACGGATTAACTGTTGCTCATCATGATTCATAACATCAATAAGGTGAGAAGACGGACTATGCACAACTTAGATAAGGCGAGAAGCAGGTAGTTATTCCAGAAAACCTCGCAATCAAATTTGCCTTTTGTCTTCCAGAAACTGAATGCGTGTTTCGTGATTCTCGAGTCGGGTCTCGTGTCGGCGCAAGGCATGATCGGTCGCGGCTCGTTCGGCTCTGCTTATATTAATTTCCGACATCACGCCATCCATGGCCTTTAAAAGCATATCGAGTTTTCTGTGCGTCTCTTTAATTTCTTCCGTGTTATTTGCCACCTGATTGGCCAAAATCTCGAGGTTATACTCGACCTTATCAAGCCGCTTGTGTGTCTCTTGGATATCCTGAGTGTTGATAGCCACCTGATTGGTCAGGAGCTCAACGTTGTACTCAACTTTATCCAGACGATTAATCACCTTTGCAAGGTCTTTTTTGGAAGCGAGCTTGGCAACCTCCAGCTTTAGCTCTTCTTTAGAAGCGAGCTTGGCAACCTCCAGCTTTAGCTCATCCTTAGAAGCGAGCTTGCTCAGTAACTCTTTCTTGATTGATTCAATCTTATCCAGCAACTCCCGACGGGTTGCTGCGAGATCCTTTTTAGTGGCGTATTGATTTTTCGATTGATTCACTTCCACCTCTCCTCAAGTTGATTTAGCGGCAGGATAGATATCTTTGATGAATGCAAAATAATCGCAATGACCATCAAAGTCAAACTTAATTTTCATCGCCACAAAAAATTTGCAAAACCACAGCAGAATGATTATATTGGCAGCGCAATTTTTTAAAATCGTTGAGTTCATGAAATCTGAAACCGCCCCCATTGAATTATTCGCCAGCCTCTATCAGAAAATAGTTGACCCGAACATTCCGGAGTCCGCCGCGGCAACACTGGCCACCGCCACACCGGACGGCAAGCCCTCGGCACGGGTGGTGCTGCTGAAAGGATTCGATGAGCGCGGCTTCGTATTTTACACCAACCTCGAAAGCCGCAAGGCGAAGGAAATAAAAACCAATCCCTACGGCGCGCTGTGTTTTTACTGGCAGCCCATTCACTACCAGGTGCGGATCGAAGGAAAGCTCTCTCAAGTTGCGGACGAAGAGGCCGACGCCTATTTCGCCACCCGGCCGCGCGGCAGCCAAATCGGCGCCTGGGCCTCGCAACAAAGTGCGGCGCTAACCAGCCGAGAAGAACTGGAGACGCGTTTTCTGGAATTGGAAAAACAGTACGCCGGCAAAATCGTGCCGCGGCCGCCATTCTGGTCGGGGTTCCGTCTCGCGCCAAGTCACATTGAATTTTGGAAAGGCCGCGAAAATCGTTTGCACGAGCGAACCCTGTTCGTGAAAGAAAATAACACCTGGCGCGTCACTTATCTCTACCCATAAATTTTAAACAAAGGAATTCAGATGAAAATTATAAGATCAAGTTGGATGTTTGCTTTCATCCTTTTCGCATCGCCGCTTCTGGCACAAAACAGCGGCGTCAAATTACTGGGTGATTTCGAAGAAGGTTGGGAAAAACATTGGATGGAACGCAAGCTGGCGCCGCGGCCGACGCAATTTAAAGTCGTGGCGATGGATGATAATCAGGTGCTGCAAGCCGAAAGTCATCAAGCAGCTTCGGGGATCTGGCGCATGTTGGAAATCCGCCCCGGCAAAACCGGCAAGATCTCCTGGCGCTGGAAAATCGACAACACCCTCTCACTAAAGGACACGGAAAAAAATAAACTGTACGATGACTACGCCGCCCGCGTGTTCGTGGTTTTCGAACCCCATTTTCTGAGTTGGAAAACCAAAGCTCTTTGCTATGTGTGGGCATCAAAAGAAAATGCGGGAAGCATATATCGCAGCCCTTACGCCGAAAGCGTGGCCATGATTGTTTTGCAAAGCGGCAACGCCAACAAGGGCAAATGGATGAACGAACAGCGGGATGTGATTGCCGACTACCAGCAGGTTTTTGGCCAGGCCCCGGAGATGATCATTGGCGTGGCGATCATGGTGGACACGGACAACACCGGCGAGATCGCCCTGAGCTGGTTCGATGATCTGGTTTTAGACGTGGGCCCCTCCGTGAAACCCGATTCGGCGCGCTCATCAAATTGATACCATCGCACCCATTCGCTGCTCAAAATAACGACAGCTGTTTTTGAGACCGCAGGGACTCGGCGTCAAACCCCAATCTTCGCAGGTAAGTCGCGAAATCCTCGAACCCGTGGAGGGTATAAATTTTTTTCGCGTTCACCCGCCGGGCGTATTCGAGTAAGCCCTCAAAATCGCAATGGTCGCTCAGCGGCAGGGCGGCGTCCACGCCGCGGCGATACTTCGTTTCCGGGTGCAGCGCCCAGCCGGAAAGAAAAACGGTTTTCTTATTCGCTATCCTTTTGATCATGCGCGTCCGCAAGGCGGCCGGCGGAACGATCAGAACTTTGCCCGCCAACTCATCCCGGTGGTATTTTTGCCAACCCCCGAAACGCACGCCAAAAGCTTCATAAATTTTCGCCAGCCGCGCCACCGATCCGTGGACGCTCATCGCGTAGCCGGCGTCGCCGATTATCTTCATCGCTTCCTGCGCCTTGCCGAGGGCGTAGCCAATCACCACCGGCGTCGCGCCGCTCCGCAGCGAACGCGCGATGAAATCCAACAACTGTTCCGCCACCAACCGCCGATCCGGAAAGCGATAAAACGGACGGCCGTAGGTGCACTCCATAATTAACACGTCGCTTTGCGGAATTTCGATAGTCTCGGCGGCGGCGCTGGGCGTCAAATTAAAATCGCCCGAGTAAAGCAAACGAAACCCGTCAACTTCAACCAGCGCTTGCGCCGAGCCTAAAATATGGCCAGCGGGGAAAAGCGTAATTTTGAATCCTTCGAAATTCAATGGCTTTCTGAACTCCAAACAAACAGAGTTGCTACTGCCAACTCGGGCGGTGAAAAACTGAATGGTTTGTTCTGTGGCGAGAATTCGGCGGTGCTTCTTGGCGTGATCCAGGTGGGCGTGTGAGATATAACAAACTTCCACAGCTTTGTGGGCATCCAGCCAAAGTGACGCGCCATTTAACTTGATGCCTTTGTCGTAGTGGAACATCATCAGTTCACCACCTCCGCCTCATTCACCAGCTCATAAATTTTGGCGCTCAGGCTGGCACCGCGCAAATCTTTGTAACGAACGACGCCCATGCGATCGATCAAAATATTTTTCGGTAGCGCCGCGACGCCGTACAATGCCACTAGCGGCGAATGCCAGCCGGCGCCGTCGGCAATTTGCGGCCACTTGATCTTCTTTGTTTCGAGATATTGCCTCACGTGCTCAAGATCAAAATCCAGATTAACGCCGATGATCTCAAAATCGCGTTGGTGATAACGATCATAATTCCGCAGCAGGCCCGGCAAATCGTTCTCCCACGGTTTGCACCAGCTCGCCCAGAAATCCAGCAGCACGACTTTGTTTTTGAAATCGCTGAGAGCGATGGTTTGTCCTTTCAGAGTAACGGCTTCAAAAGCCGGCGCTGGCGTTCCCGCGCGCAGCGCGATCTTTTGCGGCGCCTTCGCGTCCGTTATTTCAAAAACAATGGTACCCCCCGCTGGCGTAACTCGCTTAACGCGATAAATCACGCCGCTGATGTTAAACGGCTCGCCAATGAAGAAGTATTCCGGCGAGTCGGTGTGGCCATTCAAAGCGCCGTCGCGATCGACGTCGATGATCAGCGCCGTGCGGCGATCGTCGAAACGGCCGTTGAGGTCGTCGTCCAGCAGGGCGATTTTATAGACGCCGTCTTTCAACGCCACCTCGCCCTCGCGGTAGCCATTGCGGTACGCGATGACGGAATCGTGCAACCGGTTTTTGTAACGGTAAAGGGAGATCGGATAGGGCACAGCGACGTTCACGCCGTCTTTGAAATACGAAACGTCCACCAGAATTTCTTTGGTAAGATAATCGCCGCGGTCGTCATCCCAAAAAGGCTCGCCGTCATCGGTCAAATCCTGATTGTTATTTTTGTCAACATAAATGAAATGGACGTGATCACGGTTGGTTTCCCCGCGGAACTCACTTCTGGTTCCCACGCTCTGCGTGGGAACAAACTGCGCCGTTCTGGTTCCTGCGCTCTGTGTAGGAACCAGCGGCGACTCATCAATAACGATCGTTATGAGAGTATCCGCGCCTGTGCCCACGGCCAGCGTTCCAAAAAGCGGCGGCGATTTGAACTCCGGCAGCTTTAACGGCGATTCCATTGGCGTGGGCGAGAGCACAATTCGCCGCGGTTGGTAATAATTGACGATGGCCATGGCGTCGGACTGCATTGCCAATTGGGCAGTGAATTCCAACTGCTGAGTTAAAAGTATGAGGAGGGTCACGATGATTAATAGAGACAGGCCGCCAGCGATAAGTAGTTTTTTATTCATAATCAAGACAGAATGTCCACTTTAAACTTACCAGTGGGCACAGAAAGTTTTTGGGTTCATTTGCCTAATGATAAGGATTCAGTAAATAAAAATCAAAAATAAAAAAAGCCATGCTTTCGTCAACATGGCTTTCTATGAACGATTGGTCAAAAATCTTGGCAGCTTGTTAAGACTTCAAAAGCTGCACGATCTCCGTCACCACTTTTTTGGCGTCGCCGAAAATCATCATGGTCTTTTCGTTGAAGAACAGTTCGTTGTCTTCGCCGGCAAAGCCGGAGGCGAGGCTGCGCTTGACGATCATCACCGTGCGCGCCATGTCCACGTTGAGGATGGGCATGCCGTAGAGGGCGCTGTCTTTTTTATAGCGCGCCGCGGGATTGATGACGTCGTTGGCGCCGATCACCAGCGCCACGTCGGTGTTTTGAAAATCGTCGTTGATGGCGTCCATTTCACAGAGAAGATCGTACGGCACGTTGGCCTCGGCCAACAGCACGTTCATGTGGCCGGGCATGCGCCCCGCCACCGGGTGAATCGCGTAGCGGACTTTCACCCCGCGCTCCATCAAAATCGAAGCCATCTCCTGCAGTGCGTGCTGGGCTTGCGCCACCGCCAATCCGTAACCCGGCACGATGATCACCGACTGCGCGCGTTCGAGCATCACCACGGCGTCGTCCGGAGTGTAGCGCGTCACTTGCTTTTGTTCGCCGGCGGCGCTGACAACGCCGCCATCGGTGCCCACCGCCGCAAACAACACGTTGCCCAGCGAGCGGTTCATCGCCACGCACATGATCTGGGTGAGAATCAGTCCGGAAGCGCCCACCAGCGCGCCGCTGATAATCAACACATTGTTGGAAATCACAAAGCCGGTGGCGGCGGCGGCCATTCCGGAATAGGAGTTCAACAACGAAATTACCACCGGCATATCGGCGCCGCCGATGGGTATCACGGAGGTGACTCCCAAAATTGCCGAAAGCACAATTATAATGATGATCAGATTCAGAAGTGAGGGCTCCAAAACAAACCACGCCCCCAGCCCAACGACGGCCAGCAAAATTATCGCGTTCACATAATGCTGCATGGAATAAACAATGGGCGCGCCGCGCATGATCCCCTGCAGCTTCGCGAATGCAATCAAACTCCCGGTGAAGGTTACCGTTCCGATCAGCACGCTGAGTACGATGGTGATGGTGACGTTGACGTGGGGGGGGCTGGTAAAATGCAAATATTCCGCTAGCGCCACCAACGTGGAAGCGCCGCCGCCGAAGCCGTTAAAAATGGCGACCATTTGCGGCATGGCGGTCATTTGCACTTTCTTCGCCGCGATCACGCCGATGAGCGAGCCGAGAATCAGGCCGGCGATGATGTACGTGAAATCAATTATCTTTTTATCCAACAACGTGACCACAATAGCGATGAGCATCCCCATCATGGCGAGTTGGTTGCCGCGGCGGGCGGTTTTGGGAGAGCCAAGCTGTTTGAGTCCGAGGATAAATAATACCGATGCGATTAAATATGCGATGCTAACCAATCCAATCATCTTAGTGCCTACCCTTCCCTATTTTTTTATCGTTTATCTTTTTTGAACATCTCCAACATGCGATCGGTCACCATAAATCCTCCGACCACGTTGATGGTCGCGAACACCACAGCAACGAATCCAAGGATCGAAGTGAGTACGGTGTGGCCGCTGCCGGCGCTGAGCAGCGCGCCGACGATGGTGATGCCGGAAATCGCGTTGGAACCGGACATCAGCGGCGTGTGCAGCAGCGGCGGCACTTTGGTGATGAGCTCGAAGCCGACAAAAATCGCCAGAACGAAAACATAAATCGAGATGATGATCGCTTCCGTCATTTTGCGTTGCCCTCCGCTTCAAAATTCTTTTTCACCATTTGATTTATAATTTCGCCATTGTGGGTGATGCAGGTGCTTTTGGTGATCTCGTCGTTAAAATCAAACCCGGAGCTTTTGAACACGTGCTTAAAAAAATTGATGACGTTTTTAGAGTGCATCTGGCTGGCGTGCACCGGCACCGTGCGCGCGAGATTGATGGCGCCGTAAATCAAAACGCCGTGCCTGGTCGCCATCTCGCCGGCTTGCGAAAGCTCGCAGTTGCCGCCTTCGGCCGCCGCCAAATCGATGATCACCGAACCGGTCGGCATGGTTTTCACCATCTCCTCGGTGATGAGCACCGGCGAAGGTTTGCCGAAAATCTGCGCCGTGGTGATCACGGCATCCACGCGCGGCAGGCGCTTGCCGATCACCTCGCGTTCTTTTTTCAAAAATTCTTCCGACTGCTCTTTGGCGTAGCCGCCGGCGGTCTCCACGTCTTTTGGCAGTTCCATTTCGATGAACTGCGCCCCCAAGCTTTCCACCTGTTCCCGCACCGCCGGCCGCGGATCGAACGCTTCGACTTTCGCGCCCAAGCGCTTGGCCGTGGCGATGGCCTGCAAGCCGGCGACGCCGGCGCCGAGGATCAAAACATTCGCCGGGGGAATGGTGCCGGCGGCGGTCATCAACAACGGAAATAATTTGCCGAGATGATACGCAGCCAGCAGCACCGCTTTGTAACCGGCCACGGTGGACATGGAGCTCAACACGTCCATGCTTTGCGCCTTGGTAATGCGCGGCAGGTACTCCATCCCAAAAGCGGTAATGCGCCGTTTGAGAAGAATCGGGATGATCTCTTTGTGAAGCGCGGGCGGAAGCGAGCTAACCATCGCGGCGCCCTCTTTAAGCAATTCCAGCTCATGCTTTTTCAGTTTCATATTCTGCATCGGCGCCTGAAATTTCATCACCGCATCCACCTCGCCATAAAGTCGCCCGGCATCATTGACAATGGTTGCGCCGGCAGCCTCATAGTCGCTGTCCGCGAACGAGGCCGAAACGCCCGCGCCGGCCTCGACGAAAACTTCGTGCCCATCTTTTTTCAACGCCGCAACCATCGCGGGCACCACCGCCACCCGGGTTTCCCCCTCCATAATTTCTTTGGGAATGCCGACTTTCAACGTTTACCTCCTATGAAAAAAATTCAGTTAGAACATAGTGAATATTGTTATAAAAATAAACGAATTTGACCGTATTTTCAAATTTTGAATTCAATATTCAACTCAATTTTCATGCCACGGAAGCGGCGTGCGGATCTTAAATCTAAGATCCTTGATTTAAATCGACTTAAGCCTAACGGCAATGGTGGCCGCCAACCATCATGGTTTCGGCTTCATTCCCATTCATAAGAATTTAGAGATATGGCCTTCTCGGAATCAGGAATCGAATGATGGAATATTAAACACAAAGGAAGAAATTTGGAGAATCCCAACCAGGGCGGGAAACCCAACGCCGTTTTCACCCTTGAATTTCGACTATTAACCCGATCTCCCGCAGCACCCCGGCCACGCGATGGCATTCAGCGAAGTCGCCGGTGAACGCCACCGCCTTGCCTTTAAAATGCGCCTCCATGGTGATGCGGGTGGCTTCGAGCGTTGAACAGCCGGTGGCTTTTTGAACTTGCAAAATCACTTCGTCGAAGGTGTGGATATCATCATTGTAAAGGATCACCTGCCAGGGGCGAGCTACCTTTGGCTTCTGAGTGGTGGTTTTTTCTTTGGCCGGGGCAACGTCGATTTCCATTACAAATTCTCCAACAAAGCGTCGAGGATGATTTTGTTCGCTTTCGGGAAAGCATATTTGCGCAAATCTTTTGGCGCCACCCATTTCCAGCCGATGGCTTTTTGGGGACGCGGCTCGCCTTCGAGATGCTGGCATTGAAACGAGTGCAGTGTGATTTTGAAATGGGTGTAGGCATGGGGCACCGTCAGAAACGGCCCCTGCACCCGAATTTTGATATTCAACTCTTCGCGAATCTCGCGTTCTAAACACTCTTCCAGCGTTTCACCGGCCTCTTGTTTGCCGCCGGGAAATTCCCACAGTCCGCCCAACAATCCCTGCTCCGGCCGGCGATCGATGAGGACTTTTCCTTTCTTCCAAATAATACCGATGACAACATTATGATGCGGCTTCGCCTTCGCGGGGCTGCGCACCGGCAGCACGGACGGATCGTCCAACGTTTGATAGGCCTGGCAGAAGAACTTGATGGGGCACTGCGGACATTTTGGTTTTTGCGGCGTGCAGACCAGCGCGCCCAATTCCATCAACGCCTGATTGAAATCGCCGGCCTTGCCTGCGGGCATCAAACTGCGCGCGGCCTGTACAAATTTGGACTTGACGCCCTTCTTCTTCGGCGGCTCTTCGATCTTCAGCACGCGCGCCAGCACCCGCATCACGTTGCCATCCACCACCGGATAGTTTTCATTGAACGCGATGCTGGCGATGGCCGCCGCCGTGTAGGGCCCGATGCCGGGAATTTTGATCAACTCCTCGTGTGTGTTGGGAATCTCGCCGTTGTGCTGGCTAACGATGATATCCGCCGCGCTTTTGATGTTGCGGGCGCGCGCGTAATACCCCATGCCCTCGCAAACTTTTAAAATTTCTTCCAGCGGCGCGTTGGCCAGCGACTGGATGTTGGGGTAGGTTTCCAAAAATTTTTCATAATAGGGCGTGGCCTGCTCCACCTGGGTTTGCTGCAGCATCACTTCGGAGATCCAAATCTTATACGGATCCGCAGTTCGACGCCAGGGCAGGTCGCGTTTATTTTTATAATACCAATCCAGCAGCTTCTCGTTAAACGCGTCTCTAAATTTTTGCTCTAATTTCATCTCTTGTTTTCTTAGGCAAGATTTTGTATATTGGCGCTTTCAAAAAACAAAAACGCGGGAGTTTTGTAATGAAGGTTTACTATTTTACAGAACAAGGCTATCTAAAATTAAAAAAAGAGATAGACGATTTAGAAAAGTTCATCAAGAACGACATCGCAAAAGAGATTGCGGCTGCGCGTGAGCACGGCGACCTGCGCGAAAACGCCGAATACGAAGCCGCCAAAAACAAGCAAGCCAACTATATGGCAAAATTAGGACAACTTCAAGAGCGTTTCGTGAACGCCCGCATCATTCGCAAAGAAGATATGCCGAGCGACACGGTGACTCTGGGGAAACGTGTTAGCATCCGCGATCAGTCGTCGGGACAGGAGGAAAATTACACGATTCTTGGAGAAGGCGAAACCGATATTGATAATGGCATCATTAGCTACTTATCCCCGTTAGCCAAAGCGCTCATCAACCATAAGAAAGGCGAAGTTGTCGAAGTAAGCCTACCGCGCGGTACCAAGAAATATGAAATATTGAAAATCGAATTTATTGAATAATTCTAAAAACCTCGGTCGCGAATTTTCTGTTTCTTGCTGCTGCGAATCTTTTCAATGGCTCGCTGCATCGTCTCACGAAGAATATAGTCCTTTTCGTTTAAGAGCCACGATTCGATCTCCGGAATGACTCGCGCGCTTCCGAAGCAGCCCAATATAAACATTTCCTCCCATTTGTCAAAGTAATTTTCTCGCTGCGCCAACAAAAGCAGGGCGCGGTCGGAGTATTCGCGAAACGACTGCAAATAGTCGCGGCGTAGGAGGTAACTTTTGCGCGCCAACAAACCGCGCAGGAAAGCATCGCGGCTCTGCTCATAAACGCTCTCCAAAAAACCCACGGCCTGCGTGCTCAATCGCTGCCGGCAGAGGTGTGCGATCCAGGCGCGTTCCCAGATCTCGTTGTTGGCATGATGAATCTGCCACGGTTCGCCGCTGGCGAACTTGCGATAGTAAAGATAATCGGAGATATCGACGACGGTTTTGCCGGACGACATTTTTCCGCGACGCGGATCGACTAAGCCCGACTTTTTCGCAGCTTTTTTTCGGATTCTAACTTTTCTGGTCTTTTTCTTTTTTTCCTTTTTGAACATCAGCCACTCCTTAACGGTTTATACAACCATCCCACCAACCCACACAACATGCCCGCGGCTCCAAACACGCCGAAAATCACGTCAATCGAAACAAACTGCGCTAACCAACCGGTGGCGCCGGTGGTGAGGGCGGTCATGCCGATCACCGACATATTCACCAAGCTGAATACGCGCCCCAAAAGTCCGGGCGCCACCCATTCCTGCACCAGCGACATGCGCGCCACCACAATGTGCGGGATGCCCATCGCGTGGATGACAATCAGCGCCATGAGCAGCTCGAGACTTTGACACCAATAGACCAGCGCGTAGGTGAGGCCGTCGAAGACAAGGCCGAGCAGCAGGATTTTTCCTTTCCCGAGATGACGGCTTAAAAAATTCAGGACGAACACGCCCGTGATCATGCCGAGCCCCAGACTCGCCTCGATGAGAGCGTAGCTGGCGGCGCCCTTGTTCAAAACCTCTTTGATGAAAATCGGTGTGCCTACGATCGCCGGCCCCATGATGAAAAAATTGTTGACGGCGGTCAACCCGATCAGAAATTTCAATTTATCCTCGCGGTGAACATAGCGCACAATTTCCGCGAAGTGTTTGACCAGTGTGCTAACTTTAACCGGCGCTTGTTCCCTCGGCGAGCTCCTGATGAACCACAGCGCCGTCAGCGAAACCACGAACGTGATGGCGTCGAGGGTAAATAAATGGATCATTCCAAAGATACTAATGAGGGCGGCGCCCAGCACCGGACCGAGTAAAATCGCCGAATAGGTTGAGCTTTGGATGAGCGAGTTGGCCTTCAGCAAGCCACCGCGATCCACCAAAAGCGGCACCAGCGCATCTCGGGCGGGATTGAACAGCGTTGAAAACGAAGACACTAAAAACGACACCGCAATAATAATGGCAAGACTCATCTGGTTGGTAAAATAAGCGACCGGCAAAACTAACACCAGCAGCGCCCGCAGAGCGTCGGCGAGGATCATCAGTTTGCGCCGATCAAACGTATCTACCAGCACCCCCGCAAACAGCCCGAACACCAGCATCGGCAAATAAGAAATCATGGCGACGAAACCCATGGCGGCTTTGGAGCCGGTGAATTCCAACAGCAGCCACAGCAGCGCGATGGTGTACATGCTGTCGCCAATTTGCGAAACCACCTGTCCGAAAAAGAGCAGACTGAAATTGCGATTGTTCAAAATGGCGAGGAACGAGCGCTGGAAACGCAAGTCGGGCGTTTCGGAAGTGGGCGCCTCCGAGATCATCAAATCGCTTTCGGGGTTCATTGGTATCAAAGCTCTTAGGAAACTGCGGTGTAGAACACGAATTTTAATCCGATGCTTTTCCGCAAAGCGGATCGGTATCCGACTGATGAACCGACGTTCTCCTTCACCCGTTTCCGCCATATTCAGCAGAGCCGACCGCTCTGCGGAAAAGCAACCCCAACTGGGGGTGCGAAGACTCTTAGGAAATTGCAGAACACGGGTTTTCAGAAATAATCGGTTTCGCCAGAAAATAAATTTTCTGGCTTATAGCGCAAGTCTGCTGAAGCAGACTAATTTCACAGTCGGCTTTTAGCCGACTTCTACTATGAGCCTGAAAATTCATTTTCAGGCGGACGCTATAAGGTCCCTTCCAGCAAGTCGAAGCAATCTCCAAATTTATAACACACTTCCTTACGAAAAAAGGACGGCAGTCATCGCTACTCGAAAGGTAGTTTCCGATCTAACCAGACCATTGGAGGTTCAATAATAGTTCGATACACCAGAATTTCCACTCCGCGATCCGCCGCCGCCCTCAGCGTTTCAGCGTAAACGGGATCAATATGACGCGCTGGCCGGAAACGCTCGCAATCCGCGCGATGCACCAGAAACAACATCACGCCGCGACATCCTCTCTCAACAACTTCTATCAAGTGGTGAAGATGCTTGGCTCCGCGCTTGGTGACCGCGTCCGGAAACAGCGCCCAACCGTTTTCTTCGAGGGTGACATTTTTGACTTCGAGATAGCAAAGCGACTGGCTATTCTTTAAACAAAAATCAAACCGGCACCCTTCTTTCCAAATCACTTCTTTTTTGATTTGGTTGTAATTCTTCAACTCTGGAATCGCGCTGGTTTGCAGCGCCTCGTGGATCAGCCGATTGGGATTCATGGTGTTGACGCCCACCCAAGTCTGGCGGACTTGAATGATCTCCAACGTGAAGCGCAGTTTACGGTTCGGGTTATCGCTTCGGGAAAGCAACACGGGGTTGCCGCTATCCAACAGTCCCATCATGCTGCCGGAGTTGGGACAATGCGCGGTCACCATCTCCCCCGAGTCCAGCTCCGCATCCATCAGGAACCGTTTGTAGCGCTGGATCAACTTACCAGGAATCAGCGGTTCGGGCAGCCGCAATCATCGCCCCAATTTTTCATCAACGGATTTAACCAAATCGCGATGGCTGACTTTGCGCAGAAATTTTAGCGAATTCAATTCGCGAAATCCCTCGACGTGATAATTGAAATAAGCCAGTAGAAACTGGTCGGCCTGCTGCTCATCGGCTGGGGACGCCAGCACCCCATTCAAAGACGAGAGCGGGGCGGTTTGCAAATTTCTAAAATCAGCGATCACCGATTTAGATAGAACCATCCCGGCCGGTCGCAGATGCGCACAACGCTGGCAATAAAATCCGCCGTGCGGGATATCGAAGATCGCCTCACCAACGCCAACGCGCAGTTGTCGGCAATGGAGGCAGGTTTGGAAATTGGGCTTGACGCCGAGGGCATCAAAGATTCGGATCTGAAACGCCCGAAAAACGTTCATCGGATGCACGGCGTGATCAACCCCGCGCAGCGTTTCCAGAAATAATTTGAACAAATGCGGATTGGGGTGGGCGCCAATTTCGAGGTGATCGACCAGCTCGCAAGCAGCCATCGCCAGCGACGATTTTTCCAGCGGCTGCTTTTTCTTGGAAAAGGTTTCGATGATATCCGCCTGACTCAAAAACTGCAGCTCGCGATTTTCCTTTTCATAATAGACGATGGCAATGTAGTTGGCGGGTTCCAGCGTCCCGCCGAAGCGGCTTTTCAAACCGCGGGCGCCTTTGGCAATGACTTTAATTTTGCCAAACTTGCGGGTGTAGAGCGTGAGGATTTTGCTGGTCTCGCCCTGTTTGATGCTTTTCAGGACGACGGCTTCGGTTTTTTGCAGGGACATAAATCGAATTCAAATAAACCACCATGTGAATGATAGTCATGTTTAGAACAGCACGTGGATTGATTAATGGAGTGCTGGAGTAATGGATTGATGAGATAGTTTTTCATTAATCCATCAATCCAACACTCCGCGTTCTAACTATGAGTTGAGTTGCATCCGTTCAAAACTTTTACTTATCAATTTATCAAATTAAAAAAACCGCAGTGCCAAGGTAACCAATCCCAGATAAATAAACAAGCCGATGACATCGTTGAAGGTGGTGATAAATGGCCCCATCGCGATGGCGGGATCCACACCCACACGAACCAGCACCAGCGGAGTGGTGGCGCCCACCAGCGAAGCGTTTAAGATCACCACCAGCATCACGGAACCTAAAATAAATCCGAAACGCGGCTCGCCAAACATGGAAACTACCCCGAACAACAAAACGCCGCACACCGCGCCGTTGATGAGGGAAATGCGAATTTCTTTGAACAGCCTTTTAAAGGTGTCCGCCGGATTGAGCTCCCCCAGCGCCAGACCGCGCACCACAATCGTCGCCGCCTGAATTCCGGAATTTCCCCCCATGGCCATCATCAATGGTATGAAGAACGCCGCGATAAACACTTCTTTCAAAGAAGCTTCAAACCGCGATAGCACCAGCGCCGAAAGCATCTCGCCAACAAATGCCACCATCAACCACGGCAACCGCAGCATGGAAATTCGCAGAGCGGAAGTTTCGTGGAATTCTTCCTCCTCGGTTAAACCCGCCATCTTTTGAATATCTTCGGACGCCTCCTCCTCCATCACATCCACGATGTCGTCGATGGTGATGCGGCCGATGAGCCGGCCAAAGTTGTCCACCACCGGCACCGATACCAGGTCATAGCGGCGGAAAAGATTGGCCACCTGCTCCTGGTCCATTTCGGGAGTCACACTGACCACGTCTTCTTCCATGATATCTTTTATAATGTGGCCCGACTTGGCAACAATGAGTTTGTTCAACGGCAGAAAGCCAACCAGAACGCCATTTTTGTCCACCACGTAAACATTGTACACCACCTCCACTTCATCCGCTTTGGCGCGAATTTCGCGGATGGCTTCATCGACGGTTTGATCCTCGCGCACGGCCACAAACTCCAGCGCCATGATTCCGCCGGCCGTGTCTTCTTCGTGGCGCAGAAGTTCTTTGACCTCATCGGACGACTCCGGATCGATGGAAGCGAGAACCTTTTTCGCAACCTCCTTGGGAAGCTCGGCGACAAAATCGGTGGCGTCGTCCGACGGCATCTCGTCCACCATTTCGGAGAGCCGCTCCGGCCGCAGTTCTTCGATCAAATCCTCGCGCACCGCCTCGTCCATTTCCATGATCACGTCCGATGCGGTGTCGGCGTCCAGCAGCCCGAAAACATATTTGCGGTTTTCGGGCGACAGGTTCTCCAGCAAGTCCGCGATGTCCGCCGGATGATTGCCAATGAGAATATTGAGGATCATCGCGGCGTCTTTTTCCGACGCCAGATACTCCAGATCTTCAACGATGTTTTTTACATCGGCTTCTTCCATAATTCCGCGATTTGGTTGCTCAGTTGCACGAATTCCGCCGGGCTCAGTTCCTCCGGCCGCTTTTCTAAATCAAAATCGATCTGCTCTATTTTGTTTGCAATATCTTTAAGCTGCTGCAACGACTTTCTCAACATCTTGCGGCGCTGTTGAAATGTAACGTGCACCAGTTGATTGAAAACATCATAGTTGCTAACAGTCAATTCAGCCGGCTTCGAAAAATCCCAGCGCACCACCGCTGAATCCACTTCGGGTTTGGGTTTAAACACATTCTTTGAAACCGAAAACAAAATCTTCGGCGTCGAAAACAACTGACTGAACACCGAAAGAATGCCGTAATCTTTGCTGCGCGGTTGCGCCACGATTCGCCGCGCCACTTCCTTTTGAATCATCAGCATCATGTCCGCGGCCAGATGGCGCGACTCAAAAACTTTGAAAATGACCGGGCTGGTGATATGATACGGTATGTTTCCCAAAACGCGCAACTTTTTTGCGCCGCCGCTGATCTCGGCCAAATCGTGCTTCAGAAAATCGCCGGCAATTAAAACAAAATTTTGGTGAGAGGCAAACTGCGCGCTTAAGTGACGAATGAGTTTGCGATCAATCTCAACCGCCACCAAGCGCTGAACCGACGGAATCAGGTACTTCGTTAAAACGCCAAAACCGGGACCGATTTCCACCACCACGTCCTGCGGCTGCGGCGAAAAATGCTGGATGATCTTGCGCGCAATATTTTCATCCACCAAAAAATTTTGTCCCAGACTCTGCTTGGGACGGAAGCCGACCTCATTCATGAACCCAATCCGAAAAGCCGCAGCGCGTTGGCAGTGGTCGCCCGGGCGATGTCATCAAACGGCAGCTCTTTGAGCTCGGCTAACTTCTGCGCGATGTGAACCACGTGCGCCGGTTCATTGCGGCGGCCGCGCTTGGGTTCGGGAGATAAAAAGGGGCAGTCGGTTTCCAACAACAGCCGCTCGACGGGGATGAGTTTCGCCACTTGCGGCAGCGCGGATTTTTTGAAAGTGAGATTGCCGGTGAAGGAAATATAAAATCCCAACTCTAAAATTTCGGCGGCGATTTCTGGCGTCTCCGAAAAACAGTGAAAGACACCGGTGAGGCCAGCGACGCCCTCGGATTTCAACACGTTCAAAATTTCCGGCCCAGCCTCGCGATTGTGAATAACGATGGGCAAGCCCAGTTCTTTGGCCAAACGAATTTGCTGGCGAAACACAGTTTCTTGAACGGCCACCGGTGTTTTTTCCCAATAAAAGTCCAGGCCGATTTCGCCGATCGCCACCACTTTCGGGTGGCGGCGCCATTCGATAATTTGCGCGCGTGTGGTTTCGTTCCAGAGTCCGGCATCGTTGGGGTGAATGCCGACGACGGCAAACAGACCGTCGTACTTCTCCGCCAGCGCGATGGACTGGCGGCAGGTTTCGGGATCGATGCCGATGTTGATGATTTTTTTGACGCCGGCCGCGAACGCGCGCTGAATGGCTTCGTCGCGATCGTCTTCAAATTGCTGGAAGTAGAGGTGGGCGTGGGTGTCGATGAGCATTTTAAGATTTGGTTAGTATTGCTTTCCGTACAACGGTGAGGGCTTTGTCTAAATCCATTTTAGCGGAAGATTGAATTTTAGCATCCTTGCCGACGTGCTCATGATAGGGGAAGTTTTTAAGATGTTTGTGATGTGGAGCGGAGTCCCAACCAATTATCAATTCATTTTCTTTATTCAAGTGGTAATAACTGTAAACGACAACTTTGTGCTGAGAGAATACTTCCAAAACTCGCAGTGTTGTGTCGTCGATAGACGTTCTTTTGAATTTTAATTGGTTATTCCATTTGGTGGGAAGCATTTCAATATCTTTGATGACGTCTTCGAAATTCGCTAAAACATTCTGATGGGTTTCAGGTAAGCTTATTCTAACTCAAACAATTCTTTGTGAACTTTGATTTTTTCCTGTATTTCCAACCGACCGAGCACAAGAGCCTTGAGGTCCAAATAATTTTCATGAGCTTTGTAATCGGCATCGTCCGGAAGTCCAATCCTCTCCAATTCCTCAAACGAATGGCCAAAATAGTTTTTCAAGTTTCGTGATCTCGGAATCGAGCTTTTTCAACTGATATTCGAATTCCAAAATCCGGTATCTTGCACCATTTTCGATAATCAAGTCTTTCTCTTCTTCAGGAAGATTCAGCTTGTTTAGCTTTTTAAAAATTGAGAGATCAGAATTAGTTATCATGTTTTTGAAACCTCTCCAATAACTCACTTTACTTTCGCACCCGACCCGACTTCCCCCTCCACCGTCAGCAAACTAAAATTACCCGCGTCATCCTCCGCCGCCAGCAGCATGCCCTGCGATTCCAGCCCGCGGATTTTCGCTGGCTGTAAGTTCGCCACCACGATGATATTCTTGCCCGGCAGAGTTTCCGGCGCCACGTGTTTCGCAATGCCGGCGACGATCTGCCGCGGCTCGTCGCCAACTTGGATTTGCAGCCGCAGCAACTTGTCCGCGCCTTCAACGCGCTCGGCGGTGAGAACTTTCGCCACCCGCAATTGCACTTTGCGGAATTCATCGATTGAAATCAAATCAGTTTTGGACTCCTCCACCGGCGTCTCCTTTTTAGTTTCAGCTTTGGCGGGTTGGCCCGGCGATAATTTCGCCAGCTTCGCGATCTGCTCGTCAATAATCTTGTCTTCAATTTTGGAAAACAGAATTTCGGAGCGATTGAGCTGATGTCCCGCCGCGATCAAATTGCTGCCGGCCCCGTCCCATTTTTGTCGATGGACCTCACCGGACAAATTCAGCATTTGCCACAGCCGTTCTGCGGAAAACGGCATGAACGGCGCCATCAACACCGCCAGCGTTTTGGACACTTGCACGCAAGTGTTCAAGGAGGTGCTGCAGGAATCCGGATCGTCTTTGATCGTCCGCCAGGGTTCTTTGTCGTTGAAATATTTGTTGGCGTCGCGCGCCACGTCCATGAATTCTTTCAAAGCTTGTCGTACTTCGAATTTTTCCAGGGCGGCGCCGACGCGTTCGGGAGCATTTGCGATGCGTTTTAAAATCCAGCGATCCAATTCTGTTAGCAATTTTTGCTCAGGAACACGATTATCAAAATTCTTTTCGATGAACGTGAGCGAGCGATTGATAAAATTGCCAAGAATGCCAGCCAGCTCGCTGTTGTTGCGGGTTTGAAAATCCTTCCAGGAAAAATCCGCGTCCTTGGTTTCCGGCGCGATGGCGGCGAGACAATAGCGCAGCGGATCCGGCGGAAAGAGATCGAGGTACTCGTCCAGCCAGATGGCGTAGTTGCGGCTGGTGGAAATTTTGTTGCCTTCGAGATTGAGGTACTCGTTGGCCGGCACGTTGTCGGGCAGCACGTAATCGCCTTTCGCCATCAAAATTGCCGGAAACAGAATCGCGTGAAAGACGATGTTGTCCTTGCCGATGAAGTGGATGAGCCGGCAATGTTCATCCTGTCCGCCCGAGTGGATCGGCTCAGCCGACCAGTAATCGCGCCAGCGCTCGGGCTGGCCGATGTTCTGCGCCCATTCTTTGGTGGAAGAAATATAACCCAGCACCGCTTCGAACCACACGTAGATCACTTTACCCTCCGCCTCGTCGAGCGGCACTTTGATGCCCCAGTTGAGATCGCGGGTGACGGCGCGGTCTTTCAATCCCTGCTTGAACCAGCCGTAGCAATAATTTTTGACATTGTCTTTCCACTCCGGGTGGCTGTCGATGTATTTTTTCAAACGATCTTGAAATTCGCCCAGCGGAAAGTACCAGTGATACGTATCGCGCAGCACCGGGGTTTGGCCGGTGATTTTGCTGCGGGGATTGATGAGATCGGTCTGGTTCAAATCGCTGCCGCATTTTTCGCACTGGTCGCCGCGGGCTTCGGGATTTTGGCAAATGGGGCAGGTTCCTTCCACGTAGCGATCCGGCAAAAACATACGCGCCTGTTCGTCATAAAACTGCAGCTCTTTCTTTTTCTTCAGCAGACCTTTGTTGTAAAAATCCAAAAAGAATTCCTGCGCGGTTTGATGATGAATCGGTAGCGAAGTGCGCGAGTAATTTTCAAAACTCATTCCGAAACGCTGGAAGCTGCGCTTGTTGATTTCATGATAACGATCGATGACCTCTTTCGGCGACACGCCTTCCTGCTCGGCGCGGATGGTGATGGGCACGCCGTGTTCATCGGAGCCGCAAATGTAAATCACATCGCTGCCTTTGAGCCGCTGGTAGCGCACGTAAATATCTGCCGGCAAATACGCCCCCGCGAGATGCCCGATGTGCAGCGGCCCGTTAGCGTAGGGCAGGGCGCTGGTCACCAGTATTTTATTCTTTTTAAGAGACAAGGTCTTACCTAAATGTTATATCGAATTAAGGATTCAATGATCCAACATCCATTGATCCATTGATCCATTACTCCAGCACTCCATTACTCCAATACTCCAGCACTCCAACACTCCAGCACTCCAATACCTCGCCCAATACTCCGCCTTCAATTGAGCTCTTCGCTATTCAAACTCTGTCCATTCAACTCCGGCTGGTCATTCAATTCCTCGCCGGCGGCGGTGAGTGATTCCAGATTGCCGTACTCCTTGCCGCAGTCGTGCTCGCATTTGTAAACGCGCGTTTTGACGTACTCCAAAGGATAGGTCTCGGTGGTGTCGTCCGGGTAGAGCACCATCACTTTCTCGTTGAAGATATCGATATTGGAAACGATGCCCTCGCCGCGTTCGGTGGTGATGGGCTTGGCCAACTGCGGAAATTTTTTGATGGCCTCATTGTAAAAATCGCGCTCGTACATCAAACAGCATTTGAGGCGGCCGCACACGCCGGCCAACTTCGACGGGTTGAGGGCAAGATTCTGATCTTTGGCCGCTTGCGTGGTGATGGGCTTAAAATCCTGAATCCAACACGAGCAGCACAACGTACGGCCGCAGACGCCGTACCCGCCCAGCCGCCGGGTTTCGTCGCGGGCGCCAATTTGTCGAAACTCGATGCGTGTTTTATAAACGCTGGCCACGTCTTTTACTAACTTGCGAAAATCCACCCGCTGCTCGGCGGTGAAATAAAAGGTGATTTTGTGGCGATCAAATTGGAATTCGCAATCCACTAACTTCATGCTGAGATTATGGTTTTTGATCTTCTCCGCGCACACTCTGAGCGCCTCCCGTTCGTGGGCGCGGTTCTCCACTGCTTTCTTTAACTCTTCCGGACTCGATTTGCGAATCACTTTCCGCAGTGTGGCGTTGCCGGCCTTGTGGTTCAAAAGCGGAGAAATCTGATTCACTCGGCCAAAATCAACTCCTTTATCCGCTTCAACAATGGCGTAGTCGCCAACTTTGAATGGAAATTCCAGAAAATTTTCATAAAGCTCGCGGCGCTCGCCTTTGAACTTTATCTCTATAATATTTTTTTGCATAATTATCTCCTGAGAAACTTTCTGAGATTGTTCATGAGAACAATCAGAATTAAATGAATTTGAACATTGCGCTCCATCAACTCTAGCGATTTTTCGATTTCCGCAACCGCACTGTGTAAATCCGCCTGCGGGCAGGATTGCACAAAATTTTTTAAAACTTCCGTTTGATTGTAATTGATCAACAACTCGCTGAGTTGCCCGCTTTCCTTAAAAATCATGGCGTCGCGCAGCCACAGCGAAACCAGAATCAAAAGGTCGCGGATTTTTTTGAGATCGCGCTGGCTTTCAACTAACAGCTCTTCAATGAAGGAAACCTGAGCCACTTCAGTTTGCACGCATTTGCGGAAAAATTCCAGCGCGCGGTTCTGCATTTCCGCTAAATTTTCATCCAACAATTCCAACGCGCGGCGGTAGCTGCCGGCCGCCAGCCGCGCCGTCAATCGCGCTCGTTCCGCATCCACACCATTGCGAGAAACCAAAGCCGACTCGATTTCGGCCGCCGCTAGCGGCTCAAATTTCACTAACTGGCAGCGCGAGGTGATGGTAGGCAAAAGCAAATTCGGCCGCGACGAGATCATAATGATGTACATGTTCGGCGGCGGTTCTTCCAAAATTTTGAGCAGCGCGTTGGCAGCTTCGATGGTCATGCGCTCGCAATCGGTAATGATGATGACGCGGCCATTGCCCTCGAATGATTTGTAAGCCGAAATTTGACGAATCTCTCGAATTCGCTCGATGGAAATCGAGGGATTCGCCCACAGTTCCAGCCGATTGTATGGATCATCTACAAGGCTGGCGTAGATTTTTTTGATTTCGTCCTCTTTGACTTTTGCCGGCGCCGGGAAAAGGAAATGCGCGTCCGGATGAATAAACTTAGCGATGCGGTTGCAGTCCGGGCAATGCTCCCGGTGTTGAGCTTGATGCGGACACAAAAGCATCTTCGCCCATTCCAGCGCCATGGCTTCCTTGCCCACACCGCGCTCGCCGACGAACAAATAGGAATGGGAAAGCCGGCCGCTCTCCAGCGCCCGCTGGAAAAAGGCTCGCACCCGCGCTTGTCCGATGATGTTTTCAAAAGGCATGAATTTTTAATCCGAATTATCGCTCACAAAATTGAAAGGGCACAAAATTCAGGAATTCGTAATTTTCCGCGTAGCGGATCGGTTTCCGAGAAATTAAGTATCGAGAATCGGGTGTCACTCCGGAGGAGTCTTTTTATTGCGTTATCCTGCTGTTTGCTAATCGGAAACACCGCCTGTCCGCTGAGGTGGCTCCGCTTCGCGGAAAAGATTCCTCCTTAGTGACATTTCATTTTTGTGTCCAAACTACGTCTGCTTTCCCAGCCAATCTTCCGGATCCAATTTTTCTTCGCCGCGCCAAATCTCGAAATGCAGCATCGGCCCTTTTAACGAACCGGATTCCCCCACCGTACCAATGATCTGCCCCATCGACACCTCTTCCTGCAAATCCACTTGAATTTCCTCCAGGTGGGTATAAACCGTGTAGTAACCGCCGTAGTGGCTGACAATCACAATGTTGCCGCGGCCGCGCTGCCAGGTGATGACGGTTACCCGGCCGCTGGCCACCACTTTCACCGGGCTGCCGGCGCCCGCCTGAATATCGATGCCAATGTTCTCGGTGACGGTTTTCAACTCCGGATGGCGGTATTGCCCGAAGCGGGCGATGATCTTACCCGCCACCGGCCAGAGCATGCGGCCCTGCAATTGCGCAAAGGGCGTGCTCGGCGGCGGCAGCGGCGTCTCTTTCGGGGTGCGCTCCAGTTGCAAAATGAGGTTGCGGATTTCATCGGCGGCGCGCTTTTTATCCACCACCTGCTGACGCAGCAAATCGGTGTCGTTGCGAATGGCGCCCAGCACCTGCTGACGCTCGTTTTTCTTAATTTGCAGTTTTTGCTCTTCCTTCAATTTTTCGTCGAGCAGCTTGCGTTTCTCCCCTAACTCGATGGTGAGCAAATCGCGGTCGCGGGTAATTTGCGCCTGCTTTTCTTTTATTTTGACGTAATTGCGGTAGTCGTGCTCCGACAATCGTTTTTGATATTCCAGCCACAGCATCCCCTGGTTGATGGACTGCGCGGTGAGCAAAAGTTCGATTTCCTTCAAACGGCCGTATTTGTAAAAATAGACCAGACGCCTGGCAAGAACGTCTTTGAGGCGCTGCACTTCCTGTTCGGTGGTTTCCAGATTTTTTTCGAGGCGAGCGATTTGCTTCTCGCGGTCGCGCAATTCCTTTTTAAGGTTTTGGATCACGCTGTGGGTTAAATCGATTTCCAGATCGAGATTGGTGAGAACGTAGAGAACCGAGCTTTCCTTCTTCTGATTCGCAGCGATTTCTTTTTCCACCTCGTAAATTTCGCTGCGGATTTTGCGCAGGGTCTCGTGGTGCTTCCGCGCTTTTGACTGGCTGCTGAGCGGGGTGGTCAGCCCCATCAGAAAAAATATAACTGTTAAAGGATATAAGAGCCGATAAATCATGCGCCTAAAATAAAGGAATCGCGCCTGAAAATCAACAGAAAAATCCGGCTAACCGCTTCAAAGGTTTTCTTAATCCCAGAACTCCCACTCGATGGCCAGGCGAAACGTCTGCGGAGGCATAAAAAATCCCGGCGTCAGCTCGTAGGTGCGGTTGAAGATATTTTCCATTGAAAGCAACAGCCGCGCGGAGTGGAACTGGAAAGAAAGTTGGCCATCGAGGACGGCGTTTGTTCCAAGATCTCGGAGAGTGGGCACAGATGAACCAGTTTGATATTGCCAGCCCACGCGCGTTCCAAACAGCCGGCCCATCAGACGAATTTTTGCCAAAACAAACTTCTGAAAGAGAAGCCGCCCGCCTTCCACATACGCGTACAATTTGTACTCCGGCACAAAAAGCGATTTGATGGGATCGTCTTCCCAAACGTGCCAGAAGGAGCCGCTCAAACCGGCTTCTCCGAATTCCGCGTATTTCCACGTGAGTTTGCCGCCCACGCCCGAGATGGTGCGCGCCCCCGAGTTCATCGGGCCGAACTGCTGGGCGGCGTCCTGAACGGCGTTTCCGATCCAGTCGTCGGCGCGCGTCGTGAACAGCGCCGCCTGCAAATGAATCTTTGAGATTGATTGGGAGGCCGCACCCAACTCAATCGCGGCGCGGCGCTCAGCCTCCAAACCGGGATCGCCGTTAAAAAACGGGGTTGGCCAAAAACGCTCGGCGAAAGTGGGATAGCGGCGCGTCAGGTGAGCGCTCAACCAGAGTTTGCTTTTTTCTGAAAATTGGTAACTCAAATTCAAAGCGGGCAGCAGCGCCGCGGAATAATCCTGGTGTTTTTCAAACTGTAATTGCAGCGAAAGACGCCAGCGCTCCGCGAAAGAGACCTCGTCTTTCACCAACCCGTGAGCCAGCCAGTCACCACGATTTCCTAACTGCTCACTATTTAGATCGTCCAAACGCGCGCCGCCGCCAATCCGAAAATGATGACCACCGAAACGAATTCGCTTTTCAATTTCGACGCCGCTCGTAACGTCGCGGTTCTTAAACAGCAGAGAGTCGTCAAAAGAGCGCTGCTCAATATTCGAAAAAAATAGTCGCGCCGCGAATTGCCTGCCAAGCTGCACGTTTAAATTTTGATCGAGGCGGTTTTCTCGGCGCTCGGCGTTTGAAACCGTTGGCGCCAGATCCGGCAGCAGCGGCGCGGGGATCTCCACGTCGTTGTCATTTAACAGCGCGGCATAGTTGAGTCTAACTTTTGGGCTGAATGAATGTGTGAGCTTCGCGAAAACATGAACGCCTTTATAACCTGCCACTGCCGGACGAAAGCCATCCAATTCCTGGCGATTGGCGCTGAAAAAAAATTGACTGCGCCTGGTCACCGGCAGCGAAAGAGTAAATCCAATGTCGGTGTATTCCCAATCGCCGGCACGGAAGATGACTTTGGAATACGGCCGCTGCGGTGAAAACGGGTGGGAGATAAAATGCAGCGCGTCCAAATTTGCAAAACGGATTTCATCGACCACGTTGATCGGGAGGTTCGTAACATGAACCGCTCCGTGAATCGGCTCCAGCAGCGGCAAATCATCCAGATAAATTTTTCCCGAGGGTGGGTTTTCGCCGCGAAAAGAGAACGGCGAAAATTGTCCCAGGCTGCCGAAGTCAATCACCGAGACGCTGGGAACGAGCGCCAGAAAATCAGCCGCGTCTTCAAGAATGAGTTCTCGAGTTTCCTCAATTGAAACCACTCCTGCGAGCTCTTCTACGAATGGTTCGCTTTTCACGGTATCGGGGGATGAGATGGGTGCAGCGGCGACGCGCGTGCTGTCCTGGGAATACACATGAAACGGGAGTCCGATCGCAAGAACGATGAAAACAAAATTGTAGAAATGAAATTTCAACTCAGTTCGCCATTTTCGGAAATTGCAGTTGTTGAAGCCCGCGCAAAACCACCGGCAAAACCAGTGCGAAGATCAGCAAGTTGACCAGACCGTGAACCAGATAAAATGGCAATCCTAAAGTAAAGGTAGTTTTCATTTGCGCCATTGAAAATCCGGCGACGAAAAAAAAGCTGAAGTCGGTGGTGATATCGAAAAGCCAGGTTAAGGCCAAACCGATGCCTCCTAAAACCACCCCGGTAAAAGGCAGAGATCGCCGGGAATTCAAAAACATTTGCATGCGCCCGCCCAGGTATCCCAGCAGCATGCGATTTAAAACCTGCGCGATGAACAACGGCGGCGGCGAGACGCCATAGGGATTCAACGTTGAATATAAACTTTGGCCGATGAAACCCACCAGCAGTCCTTTCTTCGGGCCCAGGTAAACGCCGGCCACAAAAATGACGGCGGTGATGATTTCAACGTTAGGGACGGCGATGAACAAATAGGCCCCGACAAATGCGAGCGCCGAAAAAATGCCAACCTGCGCAACATCAATTATTTTGAATTTCATGAAAACGGCTTTCGGAGTGAAGAATTGGTTGGCGGGCAAAAAATTTCATGGAAAGGAAGAGGCTATTCAACTTTCACAAAATGATTGAGCGGCCCAATGCCGTGACCCAGTTTGAAACTCTGGCGAATGGCTTCGGTGATGAATTTCTTCGCAACAGAAATCGCATCCTTCAAATCGCGGCCCAGCGCCAAATTTGCGGCAATGGCGGCAGAATAGGTGCAGCCGGTGCCGTGTGTATTGTTGGCACGAATTTTCTCGGCGAAAAATTCCGTGAAGACTTTGCCGTCGTACAAAATATCCAGCGCGTCTTCTTCACGGTGGCCGCCTTTGATGAGTACGTTCTTCGCGCCCTTTTGATGAATGCGCTGCGCGGCCTGCTTCATTTCATCTTTGGTTTTGATAGAAGACATCCCCGCTAACACTTCCGCCTCCGGCAAGTTTGGCGTGATGACTTCCGCCAGGGGAATGATCTCTTCGATGAGCGCGCTCTGCGCTTCCTGTTTCAGCAGCGGGTCGCCGCTTTTGGCGCGCATCACCGGATCCACCACCAGATGCGGAATTCCCAACTCGCGTATTTTTTTGGAGAGTGCGCGAATGATCTCAGCGTTGGAGAGCATGCCGGTTTTGGCAGCATCCACACCAATGTCCGTCACCACGGATTCGAGCTGCATCGCCACGAAATCCGCCGGCAGATCATGCACGCCCTGCACACCCAAGGTATTCTGCGCGGTGATGGCGGTCAGCACCGACATGCCGTAGCACCCAAAGGCGTGGAAGGTTTTGAGGTCGGCTTGAATGCCGGCGCCGCCGCCGGAGTCGGAGCCGGCGATGGTGAGGAGTCGTTTCATGGTTTCGGAAAGAATTCTACTAATTTCAGTTCGAGCACTTTTTTATCGATAATTACATCTTCGTGCTCTGCATCGAGCTTGATTTTCCAGTGCTGAAGAGTGTCGGCGCCGATGATCAATTCTTCGGAGAGTTCATCAGCGACCAGAAGCTGTTGAAAAACGGTGACGTCATTAATAGTCAAATTGACGTTGATGCAATGCTGAATCGTGATTTCATGTTTTCCATCACTCTGAATAAACTTGAAAGAAGTGGGTAACTTGACAATGGTAGCAATATTTTTAGCAGTTTCGCGCCGGATAAATGAAGCGGAGGCACCGGAATCAAAAAGAGTGTTGATAGTTGCCTTGCCCTTATCCCCTTCCACAATAATTTTTTTTACAATGAGTCCCATCTCTAATCCCTTCTGATCTTAAAATATGATCGAATCACTCCCCCGCCCACTACCACATCTCCCTGATACAACACCACTGACTGCCCCGGGGTCACGGCGCGCTGTGGCTCGATGAAACGCAGTTCGACCACACCGTCGTCACTGGGGCGAATAACTGCCGGCACCGCTGGACTGTTGTAGCGAATCTTCGCCTCGACTTCCATCTCGCCTTCCAAGTTTTCGATGGCGATCCAATTGACGTTATCTGCGACCAAGCCGCTGTGTAGCAAATCATCGTTGCTGCCCACGACGATGCGATTGCTGCCAGCATCGATCTCTGTAACATAAACCGGCTGTGGCGCCCCTGCCTGCGCAGGCAGGGAGATGCCCAAACCCTTGCGCTGCCCGATGGTGTAAAATGGATAGCCGGCGTGCGAACCCAATCGCTTGCCGCACTGATCGACAATTTCGCCGCCGCGAAGCTGCGTTTCGATCTCCGGCCGCTTCATGCGCAGGTAGCGGGTATAGTCATTGTCGGGGATGAAACAGATCTCCTGACTCTCCGGCTTTTCTGCGGTGCGCAAACCGAACCGGCGGGCGATTTGGCGGATTTCATCTTTCGTAAATTCGCCCACGGGAAACAGCGTGCGCGCCAAACCAAACTGGCGGATGCCCCACAGCGCATACGATTGATCCTTCTTCGTATCCCTTCCGCGCTTCAAAAGATAGCGACGGCTGGAATCGTCGTAAGCCACGCGGGCGTAATGACCGGTGGCGATTTTGTCCGCACCCAACTCCTCGGCCTTTTGAATGAGCACGCCCCACTTGATGTAGGTGTTGCAGCGCACGCAGGGATTGGGAGTACGGCCTTCCAGGTATTCGGAGATGAAGTTGTCGGTCACCGCCGCTTCAAACTGCTCGCGAAAGTTCACCACGTAGTGCGGCATGCCCAACTTGTGACAAACGGCGCGGGCGTCATCCATGGTGTCGATGGAGCAGCAACCGCTGTCGCGATTGATGTTGCCGCCGACGCGCGCGTAGTCCCACAAATTCATGGTGACGCCAATGACACGGTAACCGCGCTCGTGCAGCAGTGCAGCCGCCACCGAGCTGTCCACTCCGCCACTCATGGCGACGACGACGGTTTCTCTATTGTTTGTCAATCCTACCACGGTATTTTCGCTTTCAAAAAATTACACTCCCTCAAAGTCTTCCACTGGAACTTCAATTTTTTTCTTGGCCTTTCTTTTCAATGAGTTGATTTCATTGAAATCATTTTCGATCTTTTTCAAAACTTTTGCTTCGAAATATTGTTCGCCGCAAAACTCACACTCTTCACAAGGCACATCGTTGACAACGAGAAATTTCCCTTCATGCTTATAAATATATTGAACCCTTTTGATTTTAAAATTTTTGTTTCCACAAAAATTACAGATTTTCATCTTATTATCCTCGTTCATAAGGCGATTTGAATCTGGGCGGTATTGGAATATAAACGGTTACAAAAACCAGCCAGTCTCCCCGCCTGCCGCAGACGGTATGAATGGGTTTACCCCGCTGCGAGAACCCAACAACTAAACAACTCTCGCCTCTGCCAGTGTCTTCATATTGCTCTAAAATTCTACCCGTCAACAAAGCTTCTTCAATTTCATCAACGGTTAGGTTTTCATTCTGCCTTTCCTGATCACCGTGCTTTGAAAAAAAGTATTGATCACTTCTGACCCGCTCTTTTATCCACTCAATGTCAAACATGTTTTGCTTCTCAAACCCTCGCTCAAACGCTAAACCACCTGCGATTTCCGCACCGTCCGCAACCGTTCCACAACTTCCTGCAACACCGCAACCGCATAATCGATGTCTTCCGAAGTGTTGCCCCGACCCAAACTAAAGCGAATGGCCGAAATTGCCAAATTCATTGGCAGGCCCATGGCATTCAACACGTGCGAGGTCTCGGCCATTCCCGAATTGCAGGCGGAGCCGCCCGACACCGCGATGCCTTTGAGATCGAGATTCTGCATCAGCGAGTCGTTGCTGACACCGTCGAACGAGAGATTCAAGATTCCCGGCAGGCGCTGCGTTTCGTGGCCGTTCAAATAAACGCCGCTGATCGTTTCCCGAATTCTGGAATACAAATCGCTGCTCAATTTTGCCAGCCGACGTTCGTCCTCCTCCATTCGGGTTTGACACAACTCCGCGGCTTTGCCCAATCCAACGGCACCCGCAACATTCTCCGTGCCCGCGCGGCGATCTCTTTCTTGATGGCCGCCGTGAAAGAACTTTTCGAGCTGCAACCCGCGGCGGATAAACAACGCGCCCACTCCCTTCGGCCCATAAAACTTGTGCCCGGACAACGAAAGTAAATCAACATTCATGTTGATTACCTGGATGGGCAGCTTACCGACGGTTTGCACGGCGTCGGTGTGGAACAGCACGCCGCGCTCGCGACAAATTTTGCCAATTTCGCCGATGGGATTGATCGTGCCCACTTCGTTGTTGGCGTGCATGATGCTCACCAAAAACGTATCGTCGCGAATGGCTTCAGCGACGCTGGCCGGCGACACCATGCCGAATTTGTCCACCGGCAAATAGGTGACATCAAACCCGTGCTGGTGGAGATAGTTGCATGTGTAGAGCACCGCGTGATGCTCGGCCATCGAGGTGATGAGATGCCTCTTCTTGCCTTCAAAAAAATAGGCCGCGCCTTTGATGGCCCAGTTGTCGGACTCGGTGCCGCAGGAGGTGAAGACAATCTCCGCAGGCTCGGCGCCAATCAGAGCCGCTACCTGCCGGCGCGCATCTTCCAGCGCCACTTTGGCTTTTTGCCCAAACTGGTGAATGCTCGATGCATTGCCAAAAGTTTCGGAAAAAAATGGCTGCATGGCTTCGACGACAGCCGGCGCCACTGGCGTGGTAGCGCTGTGATCAAAATAGATGCGTTTCTCGGCGGTTGGTGTCATATAACGCCCTCGAGTTTTCAAAATTGACTGCAGCAATATACGATGGGTGAGCAAAAGTATCAAGCCAAAAGTTGGGAAGCCTGTGGCGGTATTGTAATCAAAAAACCCTCGGCCAAAATCGCGGCGTCCGCCGCGCGTACTCGCGGTACAGCTCGCCGACCTCCTGCGTCACCACCTTCTCTTCGCGGCGCGCCAGCCACACATACGCCGCCACCAGAATCGGCCAGAGTATCAGCGTAATCACCGACGGCCAGTGCAAAATCCAACCGAAGGTGAAGAGAAACATGCCGGTGTACTGCGGATGACGCATGAAACGATAAATTCCCGTGGTGACCAGGCCGGTGGCGCGATGAATCTCCCGCCAGCCGAGGGCAATCAGCACCAGTCCGATCATGCTAACCCACGTTCCTAAAATGGGGCCGCTATGTCCCAACAACCGGTGCGACCACTCCCGCAGCGATGGCACTTCGACAATCGGCGATAGCAAAAAAATCAGCAGCGGCCAGCCGAACATCTCCGTCATCAGCGCGACGACAAACGCCACGAACACGCCTTTGGATTTCCAGGTGCTGATGGTGCTGCGGCGATACGGCAAAAGCGCCAGAAACGCCACGACGATCAGAATGTTCAACGCAATCAAGCCAGCGGTACCAAAGTTTTCGCGAATCCAGCGAATGGTGACCGGCGGGCCCTCGTGGTTAAACAACTCAACGGCATAAATCGCAACAAAAAGTGCCAAAGCCACAATTCCAACCCAGGTTAAAATTTTTTGGTTCATTTTCGCAGAGACCCTTTAGTTTCTAACGAACATAAGAATTCTAAATAACGGTCGGCGGAACAATCGCCCCTCGAAACTTGTAAAAATGAACGTGAAGCCCGAAACGAGATTACTTCTTTTGCAGCTCTTTGCTGCCAGCGCGCTCACTGCGCAACCCACCACCGACTCAACCGTTCACGCTTTGAAAGCCCGCGATATTTTAACCGGCAACACCCCCAATTCAAAATTATTTTTGGTCCGCAAATACTCTTTCATCAATGATACCGTCACACTCTTCAGTTCCGCCCATGATGACACCAGCTTGACGTTTCAGCTACGCGCCCAGCCAAATGTATCGCTCTACCTGACTCCCGAAGAACTGCAAGACATTCCACAGGTCGGCCCCGATCCCGAGGGTCCGGAAATCCGGCGGCGTTTCAGCGACACGCCGCCCACTGTGCCGCTGAATTCGCTGCTGCAGGGCATCGCGGAAAGCTTCAAGAAACCCAGCCCGCAACTTTCGGACGGCACGCTGCCTATCCCCACCGACCTTGAGATCGACATTTTGAAAACCCTTTGGGAAAAAACCGCGGCCACGCCGAGCGACATCTACGCCCAGCTCGACACCGCGTGGAAAATCACCTCCGAAGATCTGGCAGCAATTTTAGAGGAGATGGCCAACCGCGGTTTTCTCGATCGCAAAAAAATTTCACCTTCCCACGAATTCAGTTTGTTCGGGGTTGCCGGAATCGAAATGAGTCCATTGAATCGCAGCAACAAAGTTTTTCTTTACTGGTCGGTCGTGCCGAAAGCCAAGCTGATCACCTACCTCGATGCCAAACGCTACCTGGCTTATTCCAGTGCACAGGAAACCGCCGCCAACGGACAAGTGGCCTACTATAAATTGCTCGAAGAAAAGTTGAATCGTTTGATCCGCTGAGATACAAATTAAAGCCAGCCGTTCTCCTGATACCAGTCCACCGTCTCCGCCAACGCGTCGTCTAAATCGTAGTCGGCGCGAAATTCCCATTCCATTTTCGCTTTGGAATTCGTGCAAATCCAGTGAGTCGCTTTCAGCTCGCGGAACTTGTCGAGGTTCAAGGCCGCTGGCTTTCGCGAAATACGGCCGTAGAATTCAGAAACGGCGGCGGCGACAAATGCGAGAGGAATTGGCAGAACGATGGTGTGCAGCTCTTTGAAGAAAATTTCCGCGATGAATTTTGCCAGCTCTTCCCACGAATAGAATTGGTCGTTGCAGAGGAAATAAGTTTGGCCGACGGCCGCTTCACTCTGCGCCATTTGTACCAAACCGCGCGCCAGATCTTTCACATAAATGAGGCTGGTGAAACGCGGCCCGCCGCTCATGATCGGCCACCACCCTCGCCGCACAAACTTAAAAAACGTGAACACCTCGGTATCGCGCGGGCCAAACACCGCCGGCGGCCGCACAACTGAAATGGGGATATCCGGCGCGTACGCCTGCGCTGCTTGCTCCGCCTGCAATTTGCTGGCGCCGTAGTTGGAAACGGGGCGCGGCGGGTCGGTCTCCTTCAGCGGTCGGCCATCCAGGCTGGGGCCGGCGGCGGCCAGACTCGAAACCAACACGAAGCGCTTGAGGGCCGGGTTGCTTTTTCGGGCGGCTTCGAGCAAATTAACAGTGCCGTCCACATTCGCCTGATAAAATTGCTCTCGACTTAGAGCTTTGGTCAAACCGGCCAGGTGAAAAACATAGTCCATGTTTTTCACGGCCTCGCTCAAAGACGCCGGATCGAGGATATCGCCTTCGATGGCATGAATTGGCAACCCCTGCAACCAGGTTGGTGCCGTCTTTTTCTGGCGCAGCAGGCAATGCACCTCGAACCCCCTCGCCAGCAAGGCTGCCACCAGGTGACTGCCAATGAAACCGCGCGCGCCGGTAACCAGCGCTTTCAATTCATCTCCTTCACTTAGTTGCAGCATCATAAACAAAAATGTGCAATAAAGCAACTTTAAGGGTTACAAATTTTGTCTTGCATTCGATAGCTGCTTTGATTATATTCACCGTTAAAAATTGTTGAAAATACATACGTTTAGAGGAGAAACCGTGGCAGACCTATTTGATAAATGTTACAATTTTACCCGCGCGCGCGAGCTTCAAGAGCAAGGCTGGTACCCGTACTTCAAAGCCATTCAGTCCGGGGCCGACACGGAGGTGGTTATTGACGGTCGCAAATTGATCATGGTGGGATCAAATAACTATCTCGGTCTCACCCAAGACCCACGTATCAAAGAAGCCGCCACCAAAGCGGTGCAGGAATTTGGCTCCGGCTGCACCGGCTCGCGGTTTCTCAACGGCACGCTTTCGCTGCACGTGGAATTAGAGGAACAGCTCGCCGAATTCATGAACGCGGAAGCGGCGCTGGTTTTCTCCACTGGCTTTTTGACCAACCTCGGCACGATCTCCACCATCGCGGGTAAAGACGATATCATATACACCGATCGCAACAACCACGCCTGTATCATCGACGGCGCGCGGCTCTCGTTCGCGCGCATGGTCAAATTCAAACATGGCAATATGCGCGATCTCGAGCGCTTGCTGGCCGCCAGCAATCCAGAAGCGGGCAAGCTCATCGTGGTTGACGGCGTCTTCAGCATGGAGGGTTCCCTCACCAATCTACCGGAAATCGTCAGCATCGCCAAGAAATACCAGGCGCGAGTCATGGTGGACGACGCCCACTCTATCGGCGTGTTTGGCAAAAACGGCCGCGGCACCGCCGAGCATTTCGGGCTGGAAAACGATGTTGATATTACCATGGGAACGTTCAGCAAATCCTTTGCTTCTCTTGGAGGATTTATTGCGGCCAAAGCGAAAGTTATCGATTACATCAAGCACCATTCCCGCGCCCTGATTTTTTCCGCGAGTATGCCGCCGGCCGCGGTGGCGTCGGTGATCGCCGCTTTGAAAATTATTCAAACCGAGCCGGAACGCCGGGAGCGTCTGTGGAAAAACGTCCGCAAGATGAAAACGGCGTTCGATCAGTTGGGCTTCGACACCTGCAACAGCAACAGCCCCGTGGTGCCCATCGTCATCGGCGATATGCTCGAAACGTTCAAATTCTGGAAACGATTATTCGAGAGCGGTGTGTTTGCCAATCCAGCCATTCCGCCAGCGGTGCCGCCGGGAAAATCACTCATTCGCACCAGTTATATGGCCACCCATACTGAGGAAGAACTGGATCAGGTCATCGAGATTTTTGCAAAATTAGGTAAGGAATTTGGCCTCATCTGATTCGATCATGAAAATATAAAAACCAATCAAAGGCCGTGGGTATTTTCGCCGCGGCCTTTTTTGTTGATCATCAAACATCGGAGTGCAACGCTTAAGCGCTGTACTCCGAAGCAGATGCGGAGGAGGAACCTTCGATGTCATCAACCATTCAACTGGTAAAAACCCAAACGCACTTGCGCGATTTCATCCGGCTGCCGTGGAAAATCTACGCCGGCAATCCCAACTGGGTGCCGCCGCTCATCGTTGACATGAAAAAAATTTTGGATAAAAAGAAAAATCCATTTTTTGAACACTCCGACGCTCAATTGTTTTTAGCGCAAGACAACGGCGAAACCGTAGGGCGCATCGCCGCGATTATCAACAACAACCACAACGCCTTTCATAATGAGAAGATTGGTTTTTTCGGTTTTTTTGAATGTATCGATGATTCGAACGCGGCGCGGGAATTATTCGACGCTGCCGCGCAGTGGGTGAAAGAACGCGGCCTGACGCACTTGCGCGGCCCGGCGAATTTTTCCACCAACGACCCCTGCGGCCTGCTCATCGAAGGCTTCGATTCTCCGCCCGTGCTGCTCATGACTTATAATCCACCCTACTACATAAATCTGCTGGAGGGCGCCGGCTTCAAAAAAATTAAAGAACTCTACGCCTACTCCTATCATCGCGACCTCCCCATGCCCGAACGATTCGAAGCGCTCGCCAAAAGAACGCTGGCGGACGCTCACGTCACGTTCCGAACCATCAATTTGAAAGACTTCGACAATGAAGTGAAACGCGTGCAGACCATTTACAACGACGCCTGGCAAAACAACTGGGGCTTCGTGCCCATGACCGAAGCGGAGCTGGCGCACATGGCGAAGGAATTAAAACCAATCGTCGATCCGGATATCGTTTACTTCGCCGAGGTGGACGGAGAAGTCGCGGGCTTCTCCCTCGCCCTGCCGGATTACAATGAAATCTTAAAAGACCTCAACGGCCGGCTGCTGCCGTTTGGCATTTTCAAACTTTTGATGAATCGCAAAAAAATAAAACGGGTGCGGGTGATCACGTTAGGGGTGCGTAAAAAATTTCAAAATAAAAGAGGGCTGGCGCCAGCCTTTTATTACGAGACCTACCGCCGCGGCATCAACAAAGGCTATTCGTTGGGAGAATTTTCCTGGATTTTAGACGACAACGTGCTGATGAATCGCGCGCTGGAAGGAATGGGGGCGACGCTATATAAAAAATATGCGTTCTATGAGAAATTCATCTAAAGTGCAGAGGCCGGTTCTTGGAGTAACGATCCATTACTCCATTACTCCATTACTCCATCTACCCCTGATTTTAATCGTACCAATACAAAATCCGTCCGCAACCCTCGCACAGGATCACGTCTTGATCGCTGCGACCGCGGGTGATGAGCTGGGTGGGAATGCGCATGAAGCAGCCCAGGCAGACATCGTCTTTTACTGGCACGATGGAGCGCTTGTAACGGGTCTGAAGTTTGTTGTAGGTTGAGAGCAGCGGCTTGCGGATTTTTTTGAGCAGCGCCTCCCGCGCCTCCTGAATTTTTTCAATGCCCTTGGCGTCAAATCCCAACGCCTTCACATCCTCGATATCCTTGAGCATCATATCCAAGTCCTGCAGCGACACCAGAAACTCGAGCTGTTTGTTCAACATTATTCAATCCCCTCGAAAACCTGAATGAATTCTTCAAACGTCTGCACGTTCAACAATCGCTTGCGATTTTTACTTTCGTTCAGCACCTCCACCATCTTACCTAAAATCGGCAAATAGCGATTGTTCTCATCGTGGGGCGGCGCCAGCACCACAAAAAACAGGTGCACCGGCTTTTTGTCGATGGCGTCAAAATCGATGCCGGCTTCGGATTTTCCAAACGCGATTTTGACTTCGAGCGCGGCGGTGGTGCGGCCGTGCGGGATGGCCACGCCGCCGCCGATGCCGGTGCTGCCGAGCGTTTCCCGCTTCTGCAAAAGCTCGAGAATCAAATCCTGCTTGCGCACCACTTTCGACTCCACAAACAAATTGGCAAATTCCACCAACACCGCCGCTTTGGTTTTTGACTTCAGCTTGGGTACGAACAGATCTTTGCTAAAATAATTTACGAGTTCCTGTACCTCCATCTTTTCCGCCTCTTTCGGTTTCTTGTCTGATTTTTTATTCCATACGACTCGCATTCTCGATGACCTCCCGCAGTACCGGGACCAAATACATTTTTTCCAGATCGATTTTGCCCTGCAGCTCGCGCGCCAGAATGTTGATTTTCTGGGCGCTGTTCAAATCGCGATTAATGATCGCCATTTTTTGATCGCGGTAGCGAAACAGCCCGCCCAGGAAATCGCCTTTTTCATAGCGGATTTCGATGTCCAGATCCGCGTAAAGCTTTTCGAGACTTTGCAGAATTTCGTTTTCGTTCATAAAAGATGATGCAATTTTTTACGGTGGGCGATCTCCACAATTTCCTGCACTTCCTGCGCGCGCTCGCGCGGGCAAATCAGGATCGCGTCGTCGGTATCCACCACCACCAGGTTATCGACGCCCAGCAGCGCCACGCATTTTTTCGGCGCATCGATGAGGCAACCGCGGCTGTCCTTAACAAGGTGCGTGCCCAGCAGCACGTTGTCGTTTTCATCTTTATCGTGAAGCTTATAAACTTCGTCCCAGCTTCCGAGATCGTTCCAGCCGAAGGCGCCTTTTAACACCACCACGTCCTCGGCGTGCTCCATCACGCCGTAGTCAATGGAGATGCTTTTGATTTGACAATAGACGCGGTTGATGGTCTCAGCTTCTTTTTTGGTGCCGATGGCTTGGCGAATATCCAAAAGCCCGTCGTAAAGATGCGGCAAATACTCCTCAATGGCGGCAAGAATGGTTTTGATTTTCCAAATGAACACGCCGCTGTTCCAGAGGAAATCGCCGCTGCTCAGGAAACGCTCGGCGGTTGGCAGGTTCGGTTTTTCGGCAAAGGTTTTAACTTTGAAAATTTCAATGCCATCGAGTTTTCCCAATTCTTCTTTGAATTGAATGTAACCGTAAGCCGTAGCCGGATAAGTCGGCTCGATGCCGAGGGTAACCAGCGAGCCGCTTTCGGCTGCGACTTTCGCGCCGACCTTCAGCGTCTTCAAAAAGGCGGCGTCATTGGTGATCAAGTGGTCGGCGGGAAAAACCGCCATCACGCCCTCGGGATCGATTCGTTCCATAAACAACGCCGCCAGCCCGATGCAGGGCGCGGTGTTTTTACCCTTGGGCTCGATGATAAAATTTTTGGCGGGCAGGCCCGACAGCTGCTTCTGAAGCAGACTCATTTGCGCTTCGGTGGAAACCACAAAAATTCTTTCTTCGGGGATGGCGGGCTTGAGTCTTGCAACGGTTTTTTGAATCATGGTTTTGTCGCCAAAAATTTTCAAGAGCTGCTTCGGATGCCGCTCTCGACTTTTGGGCCAGAACCGCTTGCCCTTGCCACCCGCCATGATCAATCCAAACATCGACGCCTCCGAACTGCTGTGATGGATGCTTCTCAAACTACTTTCTTAAATAGATTGCAAAAGTACACGCTTAACCAGCCGCGGATGCGATTTCAAAACTTTCATGAGATGGGCGGCACGAAAATCGCCTTTGAGCAGCGCCACGATCATTTGCGGCTGCAGGGTCGCCAGCGTACGAACGGCGCGATCCCACTCGCTGTCAGAATAACGGGCGATACGCCGGTTTATCCACGAGCCGATCTCAAACACCCGCCGGTATTGCTTTTTCCATAGCGCTTCAAATTTGCTGAGGAATTTTTTGTCGTAGCGCCGGCATGAAATCGCTTCGCCGGCCACCTCGCCCGCCAAGCGGCCGATGGCGATGGCAAAACGAATCCCCTCGCCCAACAGGGTGGAAACCAGCCCGCCGGCGTCGCCCACTACCAGCAGACCGTCGCTGACGGTGCGTTTCAAAAATATCTCGCTGGGAATGACGCCGGTGTGATATTCGAGGCGGCTGACTCTGGTGAGGGCGCCGTCAAACAATTGGCGATTCAAAAGAATGGCTTCGAGATACTGTTTGGGATCGGCGGAGGTTTCGGGGTGAATGAGGCCCACGCCCAGGCGCACGCGCTGGTTGCCGCGCGCAAACACCCAGCCGTAGCCGGCGGGCGCAAATTGGCTGCCGAACAAAAACGCTGCGCGCTCCGCCGGCCAATCGGGGGCGTACAAATCGTACTCCGCGCCCACGCCGAGGCGCTGGAATCCTGGCGTCAGACCCAGTTTGTGGGCCAGCACCGCCGCCGCGCCGCTGGCGTCGATCATCAGCGGCGCACTGAAACGCAGCTCTTTGCCGAGACGGCGCGCGACGACGCCGGCAATTCGATTGCTCTGATAAAACGGCTCGCTGACCGTCGTATTCACAAAAATTTCAGCGCCCTGTTGGGAGGCTAATTCGGCAAGATATTGATACAAGCCGCGCACGTCGAGGACACAGCTTGGTGGGCGATCGTATTTGATGAGCGTCTGGCAGCTGGCGGAAATAAAAAAACCCTCTCGAATGGGGTGCATAAATCGATCGGGTATCTCTAAAGCCTTAAGCTCGTCAATCCAACTGCCCCCGCTGGTGTGGATAGGATAGCCTATTTCTTTGCTCTTTTCCAAAACCGCCACTCGCGCGCCGGCTTGCGCGGCCTTGTACGCGGAAGATAACCCGGCGGGGCCAGCGCCAACCACCAATACATCGTAATTCTTTTCTTCGCTCAGCATCAGGAAATGAAAGCCGCCCTTTTTGGCGAGCGCCATTCTTTTCTAAGATAATGCCGCTTCTAATTTCGATTTGATTTGATTCTTGGGTACCGCACCAATAATATGCTCGACCACTTGACCATTTTTAAATATTAAAAGCGCTGGAATGCTGCGAATTCCATATTTCATCGAGGTATTCATATTGGTGTCAACATCCAATTTTCCAACCTTGACTTTGCCATCGTACTCAGCCGCCAATTCTTCAACAAACGGCGCGATCATCTTGCACGGCCCACACCATTCCGCCCAAAAGTCCACCAGAACGGGTTTGTCGGAGCTTAAAACTTCGGTTTCAAAATTATTATCCGTCAACGTAACGGGTTTGGCCATTTCATTCTCCTTCGCAAAAAACGCGAACGAAAATAAGAATGATTTTGGAAAATATCAAGGTTTTTTCCAGCAAATTTCAGGAGAGATTTTTGGTGATAAAGAGCAGCCGCTGCTGGAAAAACAGTTTGACCTGTGCGAAATTGCGGTTGAATACGCTAGACTGCAGCAGCGACATCACCCCGAGGTAAACGAAGCCGAATTGAAACAACAAGAAAAACGGGATGGAAACGAACAGGCCTCGTTCCGCAAAGTTCATTAAAGCCACAGTGAAGTAGCAGCCCAACAGCAGCTCAATGAAAGGCTGGACGTTGAAATCCGCGCGATAGCTTTTTTGACGCCAGGAGTCCGTGGCGCGTTCAATTTTGTATTTTGGCGTGCGGCGAAATTCGCTGGTATAATTGAACAGCGCCTCTAACACCGCTTTGGCATTATTAATCGACAGGCCAATGCCGAGGGACATCAGCAGCGGCAAGTAGGGAATCTGCTTCTTCCATTTGCGGTTACTTGCTTTTTGAGAAACCAGATAATAAACAACCACAGACAAAGAAGCTGTGAAAAATACCGTCAAATAAACATACACCATCCAATCCCAGCCGCGGTTGAGCTGCACTTGCAAAATAACCGGCATCAAAATCGACGGGATGGTCATAAACAGGTACGTGAAGTTGCTCACTAAATGCATGCTCGCTTCCAATTTTACTGAAAACGGAATGCGGCTTTTAAAAATCAGCGGCAGCAATTTTTTGGCGGTCTGCACCGACCCTTTGGCCCAGCGGTGCTGCTGCGATTTGTAGGCGTTGACCTCCACCGGCAATTCCGCCGGCGCCACCAGATCGGGAAGATAAACGAAACGCCAGCCGGCCAACTGGGCGCGATAGCTCAAATCCAAATCCTCGGTCAGGGTGTCGTGCTGCCAGCCGCCGGCGTCGAGAATGGCCTGCTTGCGCCAAATGCCGGCGGTGCCGTTGAAATTAAAAAATCGTCCGGAGCGATTGCGCGCCGTGTGCTCGATGATGAAATGGCCGTCAAGAAACAGCGATTGGATGCGGGTGAGCAAGGAGTAGTTGCGGTTGATATGCCCCCAGCGCGCTTGCACCAGGCCGACTTTTGGGTCGCTAAAAAAGGGCAGACTGCGTTTTAAGAAATCTGGCTCGGGGGTGAAATCGGCGTCAAAGATGGCCACAAATTCGCCGGCGGCTCTTGATAAACCATAGTCCAACGCGCCGGCCTTAAAGCCCAGACGGCTGCCGCGGTGAAGATATTCGATGTTAAATCCTTGCTGCCGATAGATGTCCACCAAACCTTCTGCTGCGGCACGGGTCTCGTCTGTGGAGTCATCCAGCACTTGAATTTGCATCCGCTCTTTGGGATAATCGAAGGCGCAAACAGACTTGAGCAGCCGTTCGATGACATATTTTTCATTATAAATTGGAAGCTGTAACGTGACGATCGGCAGATCGTCCAATTTGGCGATCGGCTGAGGCGGACGGTTTTTGTGCTTCATGTATAAATAGAGCAAAAAATATTTATGAAGACCAAACAGTACCAAAAGCGCGATCACCAAACCATACATTGCGAACAGACCAATCTCAAAAATAGATATTTCCTCCATTTCAAAATTAAAAAGGGCTTGTAAATTTACTACCGCAACAAACGGATTTTCAATTCTATTCCTGCTTTGATTTGATAAATTTACCCCAGTTTTTTAGGGGGTGGTCAGAAGCGATCCGTGCTTTGAATGTTCGGCGTTGGATTCGCCAGCGGCTGGATAAAGTCTTTGACGCCCTCCACCGTGGCAGCCGCCAGATCATTTACAAAACCCTCCGTGAGCAGCAGCATCTCATCTTCGGGGTGCGACATAAACGTCGCCTCAACTAAAATTGAAATCATATTGGTGGGACGTGTCACAAAATAAGTTGAAATGATGCGGCCGAACGGAGTAAGCCCGAGGCCGACCAGGCGATCAAAAACGGTTTTAGCCAGCGCCTGCGCGTGCGGGGCGGTGTAAAAGATCGTTGTTCCCCGCGGCCGCAGCGGGTCGCTGCTGGGCTGAATGGAATTGTTGTGCAGCGAAAGGAAAATATGCGAATTGGCGTCCTGCGCCATCTTTACCCGCTCCGACAGCGTCAAGGTTGTATCCTGCGTGCGAGTTCGAATGACGCGCGCGCCGGCGTTTTCCAACAAATCGGCGACGATCTGCGCGTACCGCAGATTGAGGTGTTTTTCCAGCAAACCGGTGGGGCTGACGGCGCCCTCGGATTCGCCGCCGTGACCGGGATCGACGGTGATGGTCAGCCCACTCAACAAAAAATTTTCGTTACCAAACAACGTTGGACTTTTGCGGATGCTCAACCAAAATTGCTTTCCCACAAAACGGCTTTGGTAGCCCCACTGCTGCGCCTGGTTCAAATCGATGCGGAGGATAAAAACTTCGTCAGTGGGCTGCTGCCATTGAAAACTACGAATGGTTCGATCGTTGGCGGGATGAGCAATCCAGGGCCGCACCATTTGCGCTTGATAAAACATCAACTCCAACATCGGCGGCTCCAAAATCTGAGTGATCTTGATCGGTACGCGCTCACTTAGGTTCACCCGCACCTGCACCCACTCCTCATCTTCCTCGGTGGTGATGTTGCCTACCGCCGCTTGCGGAAGCGGCGTTCCCGGCGGCAGCATCAAAACGCTTTTCGAGGGAATGTACCCCGTGATGCCGTCCGCTAACCGCACGGCTTTCTGCCCAGAGCGCTCGCCGACGACGTGCAGCTTGATATCCGGCGGCAGCTCCATCCAAATTTCACCGTTGGGTTTGAGTTGAATGGTGTTGGTGGTGTCAACGGTCACGCCCACCGCCGGCATAAACGGCGATAGGATGTGAATTCGGCCCGGCGATTCGAATTTTAACACCTCGCCATCTTTGCCGCGAAATTTAAATTCCACCGGTTTTGGTTTATATTCTTCCAGCGGCGGAATCAGAACCGTACCTTTGTACCACCCGCTCAAACCATTGCGAACGCGCTTGGGCAACTCCACCATCCGCATATTTTTGCCGATGTCGTCGATCGCAAAACTTGCCAAACCGCCGGGACTGCCGAAGAACTCCACCTCCAGCACGTCGCCAGCGGAGAGATAAACATCCTCAGCCGGCGAAACCAGCGCCGGGTCGATTGTGGTTGGAATGGCGGACAAAACGGCAAGGGGCGGCTGCCGCAGCACGCGGATGGTGTCGCTCACTATGCCAATGCTGTCGAGCGCCGCAAACACGATCTCGTTTATCCCGGAAATCAGATCCACCATCCCTACGAATGCGCCGGAGGGATAGACGTTGATCTCCCGCCCCTGCACCCAGAGCCGCGATCCCGGCCGCGCCGATCCAGCAAAACGGATGCGGTCGAAATTCAACGTATCGCCATCCGCCGGAAAGACGATTTTCAAACGGGTAGAACTCGAGGGAGCTTCCTGGGAAATAAACGGCCTCGTGAACAGCAAACCGATAAAAATTGGCGCGGCTAAATGCTTAATCATAGTTGATGATATATTTTTGGCAAATAAAAAATCCCCGAGGCAAATTCGCACCCGGGGATTTGAGGAGGAAGGGATTGGAAGCTGGTTGTGCATTTTTTCAAATCTAAAACTAATAACCAATTTGAAGTTCAATTTTCTTCCAAAAAAATGTTGAAAAAGGCGCGATCATCCGAAAGGTCGGGGAAAAGAAAATCGGGATGCGCCGATTGCAACTGCTCCACTGAAAACAATCCGGTGGCCACCGCCACACTGCGCGCGCCGAACGGCTGGGCGCAGGCGACGTCGTTCGGGGTATCGCCGATGATGTAAACATCGTGGGGCGCGATGGCCGCGCCGGTTATTTGCGCGAAACGCTGCGCGGCAAATGCCGGCAATTCAGAGCGAACCTCGGAGTCATCTGAAAATGCGCCGATTTCAAAATAGTGATACAAATCGAAGTGCTCCAGCTTGATTCTCGCCCCCTCCCGCCAATTGCCGGTCAACAGGCCAATTTTTAGCGTTGGGTGATCGCGCACCTTCTCCAAAATTTGGCGAATCCCGGGCAGCACTCGCTTGCGCGGATTGGGCTTGGCGAGTTCCGCTTGCAAATGCGCAAAGTACGCGGCTTGAAATCGTTGCTGAATTTCCGGCGACCACGGCAAACCATGATGAACGAGGGCGTCTTTCAAAATGATGGTGTCGGTGCGGCCGGCAAACCCGGCGCTCTCCATGCCGTTGCGGCGAGTGAACAAATCTTCAAACGCCATAATCATGGCGCGGCGGCCAGCGCCGGCGGTGTCGATCAAAGTCATGTCAACGTCGAAAAGCAGCAGTTTCATTGGCGTCATTCCATCATCAATTTGGTGATTCAAAAACTCTGTAATGCTTCTTCCTCGGAGCTAAAATGCTCCATATATTTCGTAATTCCTACCATATCGAAAATTTTTTGAAAATGCTCGCTCAGCCCCCACGCCCGCAGCGTCTGCTTTCGCTTTCGGCTTTGATTTAAAATGCTAATGATGCTGGCCATGCCGGCGCTGTTGATGTAGGACACCCCCTCGAAGTTAAGCAAAAGTTTCTTCAGTCCGTCGCCGGAAAATTTTTCGTACGCATCTTGCAAAATCTGTTCAGAGAAGCTGGTCACCTCGCCCTGAATGTCCATAATTCCAACATCGCCTTGAACTCGTTTTTCCACTTGAGTGGAACGCTCCATGAAAAATCCTCCGCTTGCTAAACCAAAGACTGAATTTTCCGGATCGCTGCGATGGCCATTCTGGGAACCGCCGTGAACAACAGCAGCCATCCCATCAGAAGGTTGGCCAATCGTCGCTGGGGATAATGTTTACGAAAGTACCAATAAAACGAGCGATGTGAAGACCAAATCATCGCTGGACGTTTCTGAAACACACTCACGCCCCGGTGATGAATCACTTTGGCGGCCGGCTCAAAAACGATATCGAAGCCCGCGGCTTTAACCCGCCGGCACCAATCCACGTCGCTAAAAAACATGGGGAAATCTTCGTCCCACCACCCCACTGCATTTAGCACGTCGCGACGGAACAGGAGACAAGCGCCCTGCGGTTGTTCCACCGAGCGCCGAACGCGATGATCGAAATCCCCCATCTTCCAACCATTAAAGATTCGACTCGTTTTAAAAATTCGACTCAAACCGAACACCTCAAAAACCACATCGCGATGACCAGGAAAGCGGCGGCACGACGGCTGCACCGAGCCGTCCGGATTCAACAATTGCGGCGCGACAACGCCGGTTTTTGGATTACGGATCAGAGTTCGTTTTAAAGTCTCCAAACTACCGGACTGCCATTTTGTGTCGGGATTCAAAATTAATAACAACTCCCCGCGGCTCTTTTTCAAACCCTGATTGAGCGCGCTGGTAAATCCTATATTTTTTTGATTGCAAATTAATTCCGCTTCGCAACCAGTCATTCTATATAATGTGCTTTGTAAAATTTCAACTGTGCGATCCAGAGACTGATTGTCGATGATGGTTAACTGCCAATCGCCGTCTGCCAGTTCCTTTGCCAGCGACTCCAAGCAATCGGCAATTTCATTTTCATTATTAAACGTGACGATGACCGCCGAAACGCCCGTCTTCATCCCACGCTGACCACTTCCCGTGAAAACGGACTCAAATTTTGCACGCCCTCGCTGCCGAGATAGTAATTATTTTCAATGCGCACGCCGCCAATCTCCGGCAAGTAAACCCCGGGCTCCAGCGCCAGCACGTTGCCGGCTTCGAGGGGGTCGTCGCTCTGCTCGCCAATGCGGGGCAAGCCGTGCACTTCGAGACCAAGGCCGTGACCCAGTGAGTGTTGAAAAAAATCACCGTAGCCGCGCTGCTTCAAAAAGTCGCGAACGATTCCATCCAATTGCTTGCCGATCATTCCGGGCCGAGCCGAGGATTCGGCGAGCCGCAGCGCCGACTCCACCAGCGCGGCCATTTCGGTTTGCTGGTTCGTCGGTTGGCCGACTATGACGGTGCGGGTGAGGTCCGCCGCGTAACCGTTGACCACGGCGCCGAAATCGAGAATCACCAAATCGCCGGGCGCAATTATTTTTGACGAAGAAATGCCGTGCGGCAAGGCCGAGCGCTGGCCGCTGGCGACAATCGGTTCAAAGGGATCGCGCTCGCTGCCGCTGCGCCGGGTGCGATAAGAAATTTCTGCGGAAAGCTCCAACTCGCTGACGCCGGGTTTAATGAGCGGCAACAATTCTAAATACACTTTTCCACACAGCTCGGCCGCTTTTTTAATATGCGCGATCTCGTCCGCCTCTTTGATGCTGGCGAGGCGTTCGACGATGCGCTCGCTGGCCAGCCATTTCACCTCGCGATAGATCTTCTTGAGATGCAAATAATTTTTCAGAGAGAGATGAACGGCTTCCACCCCTATTCGGGCGCCCGGTTTGAGAGGGAGGTGTTTCAGCTCGCCGTACAAATCCTGAATGGCGACGAACATTTCAGCGCCGCTCACCTGCGCGGCCGCCTGAGTTTTGTAGCGGCGGTCGGTGATAAAATAACAAAGGTCGGGTGCAACCAACGCTATCGCACTCGACCCGGTAAATCCAAACAGATAACGGATATTCACCAAAGAAGTGACGAGCAGCGCATCCAATTTGAAGTGCTGAATGCGTTCCCGCAGTTTCTCAATTCTTTGGCGCATTTTTTTGTTCTTCTAACTTCTGCTTCAATAGTTTTATTTTTTGTGGAAAGGCCTCATTTTTGGGATATTTTTTCATCAACACCTCAAACACATCGATGGCTTTGGCATATTGCCCCTGCGCCGCATAAATCTCGCCCAACGTGGGGGTGACAATTTTTTCGCCCTTCTTCGGCCGCGGGGTTTGAAAAACCTCGGCATCTTCTTTTTTTAGTTTCGGTTCCGGCTTGGAGGGGGGTGGAAACGGTTCGCGCGGCGCCGGGCGCTTGGGCGTAAAATCCAGCTCGCCGAAATCCTCTAAATCCTGACTGGGGAGGGGCGGCGATTGGAAGGGCCGCGGGCGCTCCACTTCCGGACGATACATTTCAAAATCATCGCTGAAAGTTTTGGGCTGCTGCTGGAATTGCGGAAACAGATCGTCATCCTCCGACGACACGTCCGCGGGCCGCTCTTTCACCACCTCGTCTTTAAAAATATCGTCGAGAATTCCGGAAAACTCCTCGATCTTCTGATCATCGACCTCCGGACTTTGGTCGTTGCCGGGCGGCGCGGGTTGCGTCTTTGCTTCTGCTTCCGGCTGCGGCGTCTCGACGGCCGGCTCACTGAAAACCAGATCGTCGTCAATGGATTCGATGGAAAGCGGGGAGATGGCGTCGAAATTGATTTCCACCGGCGCCACAGGCTCCGGCGAAGGCTCGGAGGCCGGCTTTTCCGGCTCGCGCTGAACAAAGGCTTCAAATTCGGATACTCGGCTGCGCGCCACCTCATCCAGCGGATCGATTTGCAAAATTTTCTTGTAGCTGCTCTCGCAGGTATTTTCCCAGCCGATCTCCTGCATCAAATCGCCATAAAATTTGTGGGCCGCCAAATGGCGCGGATCGAAGAGCAGCACCCGCTTGAATTCCTTTTCCGCCAGATCGTGCAATTTATTCGCCATGTAACACTTGCCGAGTACCAAATGGCCGGTGACGTAATAGGGGTGCTTCTTCACCCCATTCTCACACAAAGCGATCGCCTCGGATATTTTTTGATTCTTCAGATAAGCATCGGCGAGGCGGGCAAATAGAATGGAGTCGGGGTTCTTTTTGAGATGTTCTTCCAAGAACCGCAGCGTGTTATTATTTTCAGACATCGCAACTCAAAATAATGGTGAACAAACGGATAAAAATGTAAGAAAATAATGGGCGAATCGCAACTAATTTCTTTGTTTACCAGCCAGATACGGACTTGTTGAGAATTTCACCCGAAATTTTTGCGATGGCCTCAGCGATGCCGGCGTCCCGGCTCTGCGGGCCTTCGTCCGGGTTGAAGGTGCCCCACTGGGTGATCTCTTCTTCCCAGATGACTTTGCGCTTCTGCAAGTCCTGGTATTTGACATGCACGGTAATGAAAATTTTGATATCCTGCACGCGCTCGTCGCTGGTGAAGGCGCCGGCGCGATCATCGACGCGGATGATGGTGCCCTCGAGCAAGGAATCGGCGCTACGGCGGTCGGTGACCCGCAGGGTATTATCTTTGGTAAATTCCTGAATGAGTACATCCGTCAGCTTTTCCTTAATTCCAAACTCTGAAGTTTGATCTTGAAAAATTGGAATGGCCACACTTTTAATGTGGGGCGAGCTGGTGCCGGAAAAGGAATACGGTCCGCAAGCGGCAACCATCAGAATTGAGATCGCGAGAATAGGGAAAAGAAATTTCATCGTTCAACCTTTTATTAATCAGGAAGAAACGTAATGGAGTATTGGATCAATGGATTGCTGGATCAATGAATATAGCTTTGGTCTGATCCAATGATCCAATGATCCACTACTCCAGTACTCCACTACTCCAGTACTCCACTACTCCAGTACTCCAGTACTCCACTACTCCAGTACTCCAACACTCCCGTCGCCCCAACACCGGAGAGGTCAGTACGGCAAGTCATACTCTTTGATTTTTCGATAAAGCGTCCGTTCGCTGATGCCGAGCGCCTTCGATGCTTTGCGTTTGCTGCCGCCGTTTTTTTCCAACGCGCGATTAATCATGATGCGCTCCACTTCCTCCAGCGTCATGTTTTCAAAATCGAGCTGTTCGTGATTGTCCTCCACGGGCAGGGGTTCAGTGGGGCGCGGCAGCACTTCGCCGCCAAAGCGGACGGGCTCAGCCGAGGAAAACGCCGGCGGCAACTGGCGCGGCCGATTTTCGGAGAACAGGACATGATATAAATCCTCGCGCAGTTTCGAAATTTCCGATTTGAGATCCAGCAGCGCGTGATAAATGAATTCGCGCTCCACTTGCTCGGAGGTCCGGTGCGTCGGCACGGGCAAATTGCGTTCAAAGGGCGTCGGTGTCTTCAAATGGCGGCTGAGGAGATATTCGTCGATGCGCTGACCCTTCTCCAAAACGATCAAACTTTCCACCAAGTTTTTGAGCTCGCGCACATTGCCGGGCCAGGGGTACTCCTCCATCATGCGCAGCGCGGTTTCTGAGAAACCCTCAAACTCGATGTGATTCTGCCGGCTGAAGTCCCGCGCAAATTTTGCAATCAGCGGACGAATATCTTCCCGGCGCTCGCGCAGCGGCGGCACGAAAATCTTTATGGCGTTCAGACGATAGTACAGATCCTCCCGGAATTCGCCGGCGCGCACTGCCTTTTCCAACTCCTTATTCGTGGCCGCAATCACCCGCACATCAACGATTTGCGCTTTGACACCACCCAC
>JBBIIG010000021.1:26507-65161 GCA_037446635.1 bacterium | reverse complement strand
CCGCCGTTGGCCTCATCCAGGAAGGGCGCGCCTAACGCCCGGGCGCCGTGCAGCGTGCCCGCGCCGATGTCCACGTTCGATAAGTAAATCTCGATGCCGTCCCCGAACCAGGCGCTGCCGGCGGCGCCGGCCGTGTCGTCCTTAACTTCGGCGGCAAAATAGAGAAAGTCTTCGTCCCACATCAGCGCTTCCCGTCCGGACAAATCCGCATCGGTGCCGTCGGTTGGGAAATTGACCTCGGTGCGTCCGCCATCCGGCTCAGTGAGCTTGTTCATATCAACCCAAAATGCAAAGTTCCATTCGGAGAGATCGGCGTCGATGACGACCGGGCCATCGGGCCGTTTCATAAACGGTTCATTGAGGTAGGTGAAAATCGTATCCTGTGCGGCGGCGATGGCAGCGGCATCAGAGCGCACATCCAAAACTTCCCAAATCGGCCCGCCCGGGTTGCCGTTGGGACCGCGGGTTGGGTCAACAACAAACTGCAGGGCGGCGTAGCGCTCAGAGGATTCATCGATATCGATATCGATCAAGCTCCAGGTGGCCGCCACGCGCTCTCCACCGCTGAAGTTAAAGGTGTTGCCGGTGGTGGGCGAGGCGATGGCGCTCCAGGCGATTCGGCCTTCGAGGAAATAACCGTTTTCATCGGCGTTGAGCTCGCCATCGATCACCACGTCGGGCGATTTGACTTGGCCGAGGACCGCGGGCATAAAAACGATCAGCGCGGAGGTGTCGGCGTCGGCGTCGTAGCGGATGAAGAGATGCACTTCATAATCGCCGTTGGCTTCGTCAAAAAATACCGTTCCGTGGTCCGGGCCATGGAGCGCATCCGGAGCCAGGGGAACGTTCGAGAGGTAAATTTCGATGCCATCCCCGAACCAGGCGCTGCCGGCCGCACCCGAGGTGTCATCGTTAACCACCGCGGCAAAATAGAGATTGTCATCATCCCATTGCATCGCGATCTGGCCGGAGAGATCCGCGTCGGTGCCGTCAGTTGGGAAATTAACTTCGGTGCGGCCGCCGTCCGGCTCGGTGGCTTTGTTTAAGTTGATCCAATAAACCAAATTCCAATCGCCCAGGTCTGCGTCGATGGTTGGCGGGGTTGGCGCTTTAACCATAAACGGCACGGATACCGGCGCGTTGTTTTGGGCAAAAACCGCCGCGGCGATCAACACCAAAAAAATTGTGAACACGCGTCTCGATAACATTGTTTGCCTCCCTTGATTAAAATTGGTGAATGGTTTGAGAGCCCCGTTCAAGCTCTCGCTCGAAATAGCTTTTTTTCACTCCCTCGCGGGCATCCCTCCTTTCCGGGTGTTTGAATGAGTTTATTCACGACCGTGATAGGGCGCGCCGCGTTTGCCCATGGCGATGCGGCTGACGCCCGAGTTATTGTCGTGGTTGATATAGAGAAATTCGTCGTTGCCCCAAACGAAATCGGCGACGACGAAGCTGAGCACGCCCGGGTAGAGGATTTCTGTACTCGCGTCCGGATGAACGACAAGAATGGGATCGGCGGCTTTGGCCGCGGCGGCGATGTAAAGGTCGCCATCTTCAGCAAAGGTGATGTCGCTGATTTGAAAGGTGGAGAAGCCGCTGGCGCTGCTCCAATCAAAAACCAGCTCATTATCGCCGAGGCTGCCGTCTGCGGATAGGATTTGATTACGCGAGACGCCGGGAGCAGGATTGCCGGTTGCAACATAAACATAGCCGTTAAAAACACGCACCGCTTGAATCACCGTTGTTTGGTACTGGCCCACGGCGCGCGGCGCGCCGCCGGGCGTCAGCACAAATAATCCCCGTTCGCCGCCGGCGAAAATGTTGCCGTTGGCGTCGAAATCGAAGAATGAAACGGCCTGGGGAAAGCGCACGAACTCGGCGTCCGCGCCGCCGCCGGGGGGGATGCGGTAGAGGCGGATATTCTCATTGCGCTGCACGTATAAAAATCCCTCCGGCCCAATCCGCATGGTTGAAGCGGTGGGAAAGCTCAAGGAGCCGTATCGTGTCACAGTCAGATCGCGAGCTAATTTAAAGACCGAACCGCCGCTGTTACTGGCAAACAGGTTTTCATCGCCATCCACCGTGATCACCCGCACTCGTCCCAGATTCCCGTATGGCGTGGCGATGGGCGTTAAGCGATACGGTTGGGCATAAACCGCCGGCAGAAAGGCATTCTGCACCTCGACCCGCACCGTTAAGGAATCCGCGATGAGAAGCGGCGGGATCACGGTTAGCTCGGTGGTCGAAGCTGCGAGAACGGCGCCTCGAGCCGCGCCGAAATAGACGAAATTCTGATCGACCGCCGGCGCGAAATTGCTGCCGAGGATTCGAATGCGAGTTACGCCGGCGACGGCCTCGTCGCTGGGATCGAGGGCGGTAATCACCGGCGTCGGCGCGCCGGTGGCGTTCGGATCGAAAATGACGGCTGGGTCCTCGTAATTGCAGGCCATCAAACTCGCGATGACGAGCCAAATTGCCGCGCGGCCGACTCGTTTAATTCTTGAGGAATTCATGGGGCTATCTCCAAAATTTGAATTTCCTAGTCACTTTGAAAAACGAACGGTTACTCGCTGCACCTTATCAAAGACGCCAAACGGGGTATAGGCATAATCCACCTGCAAGCCGAAGCTGGTAACGCCGAAACCGAAGCTCACGTCGTCCTCATCGTTGTTGGTGATGTAACCCCCGCGCAGCATCAGCACGTTCATGAATTTGTATTCCAGGCCGAAGCTCACCTGCTCGGCGTGCGCGCGTTCATTGGTGGCCTGCACCGCCAGCAGCAGCGAATGAGTCCGGTTGTTCAGCCGGGTTAAATCGATGAGGTCGATGGAAGCGCCCAGCGAAAAGACCAGCGGCAGTTGAAAGCTTTCTTCCGCAAATTCCACCTCCTCCGAAAAATTTCGGAGGTTGAAGCCGAACGTCAGACTTTTGAGGCCGGTTTTGTAGATGGTGCCGAAGTCAAACGACAGGACTTTGAGCTCGTTTTTGACGCTGGTGACGGTGGTGTCGGTTGGCGAGATATCGATAGGGATGAAGTTATCTCCGAGATGCTGCCGCGCCCAGCGCACCTGGCCGCCGACGCCGAAGCGATCGGAGAGCATTTTGGCGTAACCGAGGCCAGCGGCGAAAGCGGAGGTCGAGACGTTGCCGGTTTCGATATACCCCTGTTCGTTGTTTGCCACCATCGTCCCAAAAATTTCGCCGTAATCGACGGCTTGCACGCTGACGCCGAAGACGCCGAATTTCCCGTTCGCCGGCTGCAGGGAGAGGCTGAAGGTATTGTGGTTGATGTCGGCGATCCATTGGTTGTAGCTGAAGCTGACGTCGAGAAAATGCGCGCCCAGGGCCATGGTAGCGGGATTAAAAAACATGGCGCTGGAGTTGGCTTCCAAGCCGGTCATCGTGCCGGCCAACGCCGCGGCGCGGGCGTCCGAGATGACGCTGAGAAACTGCAAACCGGTTTGCGCCAATTTTTCCTGGGCCGCCGCCGGCTGCGCGAGGCTGGCGGCCATTATCAGCGCCGCGAATATGAGTAGGTCGCGTTTTTTCATGTTTGGTCTCCACCTTAGATATTCAAAATAAGGGCGTCACCGGATGACGATGAATTTGCGGAAGGTATGTTCGCCCTTTCTAAACAGCAGCTCGCCGGTTTCCAGATCGTGTAAATCACGCGGCACCTCGAAATAGGCGATGTAAACGCCGCTGACGATGATCTGACCGGAGGAGGTGACGGAGTTCCACAATTCGTCGCCGGTGCCGTTGTTGTGATCGAGGGTCGCAATCAAGTCGCCGCGTTCCGTGTAAATTTTGATGATGCATTCCGGCGGCAGGCCGAAGAACGAAATCCGCCCCTGTTCGAGGCGGCCGAACTGCAAATCCAGCGCGCGCAGATGAAACGGATTCGGCACGATGCGGATCCGCGCCAGGCTGGTTTCGGCCGGCCGGCGCAAAAACGCCGGCTCGCTGGTCATGGTGAAAAAGCGGCTGCTGGCCAGCGGCGTATTGGGATGGACGTCGTTGGTCGAGCCGTCGTCGAAGCTTTCAATGTAGTAGTAGTAGTTGAAGCCGCGCCGCGCCGTGGTGTCGTCGTAGCGATTGACGATGTTCGGAACTCGGGTCTCAAAAATTTGGGTGTAGAAGGTGTCGGGCCGGGCCTCGGCGCGATAGATGCGGTAGCCCTGAAAGTTGGGGAACGATTCGGCGTTGTCCGACCAGGTCAAAACAATGCGATCGCCGCCGGAGCGTACTTCAAAAACATTGGGCGGCGGCGGCGGTTTGGGAATGTTGTAATTGCTTTTGAAATTGGCGATGGCGCGCCGGAACGTCTGAAATAGCGAATCTCTGCCGGTCTGCACCCACAGCCGTTTATATTCGTCGCGGTTGGAGGCGGCGCTGCCGTCCGGCAAAACGAACGGGCCGGTGTTTTCAAACCAGGTGCGGCCAACTTCGAGGCTTTTTTGCCGGCTGATACCCGCAACGGCTTCCGCCACCACGATGCGAATGCTGTCGCCCGGCGCCAAATCGTACGGCCCAAACCCCTGAGTTTGCTGGAAGCCGCCGAGATCATTGCCAAAGGTGTCGGCAAACCCGTTTGCAATCTCCTGCGCGTGCGTGCGGGCCGGGTGGCCGGCCGACATCGCGCCGTATTTTGCGCTCATGAGGGCGGCGTTAAATTGATTGGAAGAAGGGCCGAGAAAATTGGTGGTCGAGCCCGGGTATTCGCCGCGGTCCGCACTTAAATACATGGTGGTGGTGGGTTGGAAAGGGTCGTCGGATTTGTCGGTCGCCGATTTGTCGGCGTGCAGCACCACCACCCCCATAAATTGCACGGCGCCCAGCCGGCCATCGTTGGGGTTCGGCGCTCCCCAGGAATCCACCGGGCTCAAAGAGTGCGGGCCGTAAAACGAGTATAGCGCGCGAAATTCAAAATTTGCCGCGTTGGGATCTTGTCCCACCACTTCATGCACCGTGTTTCGGCCCCAGGTGATATTATTGGTGGGCGCCCACCCCAGTTGAAAGGCCTCTTTGCCGGCGGCGTAACGGTACTGAAATTGGGCGATGAAGCCGTTAATGGTTTTCGTATCCACGGTACCTTGATTATCGATGATGCCGGTGTTCTTGAACACGTATTCGTAGATGAAATAGTTGTCGTGGTTCTGTTGCGCAAACGCCATTAATTTGCGGCTGACGGTGACGCCAATCGCCGTGTGCACGGTGTTGAAAATCACCCGGTCGGCCAGCAGCCCTGGATCGACTTCATCGACGATGTCGTCAAAGGTGTTGATGGAGCCGACGTTGTCATCCACCAGCACCGTGGGGGAGCGAAAGCGGCCCACCATGCGGAAATCCTGCGGGAAGGTTTCGCCAAAAATATCGACGTTGATTTGGCGTGGTCCGACTCCGATCACTTTGTGTGGAAAAGTTTGATTCACGCGCGGATCGAAATAATCGACGGCGCCTAACCACATCGCTTTGGCGACTTCGGTGTCCTGATACAGAAAATCGGCGGGCCAGCGCAAGCCATCCTGCTGCAGGGTTAAATCACCCGGCACGCGCCCCAGCTCGATTTCTGCGCCCCAATTGGAGTACCAGCTATGAAGAGCGCCAACTCGCAGCCATTTGATTCTCTGGGCCTGGGCAAAAGCCGGATGGTTGCCGGCCAGGATTCCCAAAAAAATGGCTATCGCGACGCCGAGCTTCGCATTTAAAAGCGCCTTTTTGCATCTCATTTTTCCCTCTCTAGTAGATAGTTAAAATTCGCGATTTCAAAATTCAAACGAGGTCGTAATTCCAAAGAAAATGTTTCGAGGATTCAAAAAAGTGAATGACGTTTGATTGGGCATGTCGATATAGGCTTTGTCATCCAATACTTTTCTCAAAATATCGGCGGGCACCTCTTGCCAGACGCCGTTGACAAATTGCATATAACGGCCGGTACTGGTTTCATAATAGAACGGCCTGCTCTCTGGCCTCAAATTCGGATCGTTGATGTTGGCGACTTGCTCGATGGGCTGAAACGGCACGCCCGGTTTGCGATAATCTCCGGGCCGGTCGTCGCCGACGATATTATTGTAGGCGCTGCTGCGCGGCAGATGCAGGGACTCGAAATAATTGATGCGGTCGAAGGCGTTGAAAAAGCTGGCAAATGAGAAATGCCGCGTGTTGAGCACGTTGGTGATATCCATTAGAAAGGTTGTGCTGACCCGGCCCAAGTCGAACCGTTTCGTTAAACGCAAATCCAGATTATAAAAACTTTTGCGCTGCAGGTTGTCGGAGACGAACGCCGCCTGGTTGGGATTCCAGGTTTCATAATCACCGGCCTGCCAGACGCCGAGCAGCGTGGCGTTCCAATTACTGAAAAAGCGCCCGCCTAAAATCGTTGGCCCAAAATCGCGGGGAGTGCGCAGCATCAAAACCAGGTTGGCGCGCGGGCGCGGCTGCGGTCGTTCTTGCGCAAAATTGCCGATGTCGCGGTCAAACTGCCGCTGCAGGTCCGGCCGTTCTTCCTCCACATCCCGGCCAAAGCGGCCGGCTGTGGTCACCTGGTAAGTGTAGGTAAGAAATCCGCTCCACCATTTGCCGCGCGCTTTGCGCAAGGTGATCTCCAATCCGCGAATGTCTTCGTAGCTGTCGTTGGTGGCAACGCTGACCTGCACGCTGCCCGGATCGATGCCGCGGCGCTGGGTGTAGGCCACCTGGTCGGTGATGTCGTGATAAAACCCGGCAAGCTGGATGAGATAATTGTCGAACAATTCGTGATCGTAGCCCAGTTCATAGGAAACCGTTTTGGCAAAATTGAGATTGACGTCGCCGAAGCGTTTGATCTGCCCGCCGGGGGCGCGGGAGATCTCGAAGATTTGTTCGTAGGTCGGAAGCTGTTTGAAATGGCCGTAGTTGAAATAGAGCTTCGATTTATCGGTGATGGGGTGCGATACTCCCAGGCGCGGGCTTAACGAAAGTTTGCCCTCGGCGGAGCGTTCTTTGTCGCTGCCGTCGGAGCTGCCGGAGAAGAAGTCGGCGTCGAAGCGATTGGCGCGCACCCATTCGGCGTTGGCGTTGCTGTAGTCCAACCGTACTCCTAAATTCGCCACCAGGCTTTTGAACTCGAGCTTGTCCTGCAGATAAAAGGATGCCAGCAGCGGGTGGAATTTTTGATCCACGAACAAGTTGGCTTCCGGAAACGGGATGTTGAGAATGGCGTAATCGAGATCGAGCGTGTTATAAACGAATTCAAAACCGGTTTTGATTTGGTTATTAAAATTAACCTGGCTGGTGAGATCGAACTTCACTTTGAACAGCGAAGTTTTGCTGCTGTCGCGTGCGGTGCTGGTGTGGCCGCCGAACAGGAAGGTGGGGTCGCCAACGCCGGCGTCAGCGCTGGGGCTCCAGCCAAAGGGCGCTTCGGAGACGAAAATTCCGCTGCCGGGGATCAGCTCAAACTGTGTGGGGTCGCGCAGTTCTCGCGGCCCGGTTTCATAGTCGCGCTGAAAATATTCGAGCCGGAAATCATAAAAGGTATTTTTGCCGAGCACGTGTGTCAGGTCTGCGGAGATGCCGCGGTGTTGCACCTCGGCGAGGCTGTAGTAGGAGTCAGAGAAAATGCGGCTGGGCTGAAAATTCAGGGTGGAGATATTGCTGGCAATCTCCACTGGCGAGCGGATGTAATCGGTGCTGTTGGCCTGCTCGCCGCCGTTCACCGCTATGTTAAAACTTTTTCCCAAGACGCCGGTGAGATTGAGCTTCATCGCGGGCGAGATATCTGACGTCAGCCGCAGGTTCCAATCGTAGTCGTAGTAATCGTCGCGCGTGAGAGGAATCACCAACATTTCCCGGGTATTTCTAAATGCTGCAAAGAATCGCAAATCGCCCAACTTGGGACCGAGGATTGGCACGGGGCCGCCAAAGCCGGCGTCGATGTTATAGTCCGGCTGGTCGGTGATTTCCTGTTTGCGATGCTGCCAGCGGAACACCTGCTGCGCCAGCGCCGGCGTGATATCATCGTTAGGGTCGTTGTTGGTGTTGCGGGCGCGGGCAAATTCATTCCACCCCTCGAAGGATGGGAATTGCCGTTGATCATACTTGTCCCACGGGCCGTTGGCGGTGCCAACGAATGCCACCTCCGGATCGAGATACGGCCGCAGCCACATGGAATTGGGATCATAGGGGGAAATATCGAAATGTTTGCGGCTGGGGTCGCTGTAGCGAACCGTAAAATTACCGGTGTAATTTTGCCGGCTGCCCTCGCGGGTGACCACGTTGACGATGCCGGAGCGAACCTGGCCGTACTCGGCGTTAAAGCCGCCGCGCACCAGCGAAATCTCCTGAATTGCGCTTAAGGGGATGCCGGTGATGGGTTGATTGTTGCGGGCGTCCCGCAGCGCGAAGCCATCCACCAGAAACAGCGCCTCGTCGGCGCCGCCGCCGCGGATGGTCAAATTTTCTTCGACGCCGGCCTGAAGCTGAACCACATCCGTCACCGTGATGCGCGGCAGGTCATTCACTTCCGCCGGAGAAAGCGCGGTAACGCTGGCCGACACATCTCTTTCCACCAGCGGTTTCTCCGCGATCACCGTCACCTCCGCGCCTGTGATGGCCTCTTCCGGCAGCTCGAAATCCACCGTAGAGGTTTGATCGATGTGAACACTCACGCCGTTGACCGTTACCGTCGCATAGCCGAGCACCGACGCCTGCAGCGAGTACACGCCCGGCGGAACGTTAAGAATGGTGAATAAGCCGTTCAAATCGCTGGCGGCGCCATACGTGGTTCCGACTATGAAAACGTTGGCCCCTGGTAACGCTTCACCGGTTTGCTTGCTGGAAATCTTGCCGGCGATTTTGCCTTTGGTGCCGGCCTGCACTGACGTGGCGGCGACAACCAATGAAAGCAGGACGCTCATCGCTGTCAAGGCGATTTTTCCGAGTTTCATCATTGCTCTCCTTTTTTTTGAAAAGGACTAAACTAAATTTAGATGATGGAGTTTATTGTTCGATTCGCACCAAAGCCAACTCTGTCAGGGTCTTAACCCTGACAGAGTTTAGCTTATCTCCCGCCTCCAAGCTTACCCGCCTCCTCGACCATTTTTTCAATCGCTGAAACCACCATTAATTCCGTTTGTCCGCGCGGCTCTTTGGCTTTCTCTAAAATTGACTTGGATTGATCAAGCCATGCTTGATCTGCTTTTTGGCCGGCTGCGATCCTATCCAACGCCTGCAATCCAATTTCTGAAATTTTCATCAAGTCTTCGGACAGCGTTTCGATCTCCGCCAGCACCGGCGAGAGCACGATGATCTTTTTCACCTCGCCGTGATTGCGCTGCCACAATTCCAGCCGGCTGCGCATGGCGGCGGAGAGATCGCTGTGATCCCCGCCCGCGCCGAGAAAAGCGTCCACGTCACGGCGGAATTCGCGCGCGACCTTTGCATCCGGGCGCGCGGCGTCCACCACGCGCGTCAGCGGCGAGTGCTGCACGTGCGGTTTAAGGCGACCGCGATTGTAAATTTTCACCGGCTCGATGACATCGACGAAATTCTTCAGCGCGGTGATATCATGATTGCGGGTGAGCCGGCGCAGCATCATCGCGTAATTTTTCTCGTGCATGAGTCCGTGTTCCTCCAATTGGAAACTGATGGTCTCCAGCCGGCGATACATGCCATCGACATCGTTCACATCACGCGGCGACCAGAAGCGCTCGGCGATCGCCGCGGTGCGCGGCCAGATGCGCGAATCGACCGTTTCTGGACTCACGTACTCTGCCCACATGGTGGCTTCGCCGCCGAGAATTTTTTGCTGCTGCTCCGGCGTCAGCTGGGTGTCGGCCGGCAGCGGATCGTTGAGATAATGAAAGTCCGTCGGCTGGATCAAATCGATGTAGTAGCCGTTGGAAAGAATGCTCTGATACCCCGCCTGCGCTGCCTTCACCATCGCATCTCGTCCGCGCCACGACTGGATGACGATGTTGGTGGGCATCGACTCGTGCAGGATTTCGTCCCAGCCCACCATGATTTTTTTGTGCCTGGTGAGAATTTTCAAAACGTGGCTGTTGAAGTACGCTTGCAGCGCGAAATTGTCTTTGATGTTTTTTTTCTTTTTGAACTCCTGAATTTCCGGATTCTCGTTCCAGTGTTTGGCCTCGTGGTAATCGCCGTGTTCGATTTCATCGCCGCCGATGTGGAAATAGGGATCGGGAAACAGCTCCGCCATTTCGCCAAAAAATTTATCGAGAAATTTGTAGGTGAAATCGTTGACGGGATTGAGCACCGGATAAAAGATGCCCCACTGGCGTTCGACTTGATATGGCCCCGGCGCGCTGCCCAGTTCCGGATACGCCGCGACCCACGAAGTGGCGTGTCCGGGAACATCAAATTCCGGCACCACCCGAATGCCGCGCTCCGCCGCGTACTCGATGACTTCTTTGATTTGCGCTTGTGTGTAGTATAGGCCGTCCGATCCGATCTCGTGCAATTTCGGCCACACTTTGCTTTCGACGCGGAAACCCTGATCGTCGCTCAGGTGCCAGTGCAGCACGTTGAGTTTGACTGCGGCCATGCCATCGAGATTGCGCTTGATCACCTCCACCGGCATAAAGTGGCGGGAGGCGTCGATCATCAATCCGCGCCACGGGAAACGCGGACCGTCAGCGATTTTCACCGCGGGAAAATAGTAGCCCTGCTCATCCACCGAAAGCAATTGCAAAAAGGTTTCGAGTCCGCGCAGCGCGCCGAGATCGGTTTTCGCATTTAAATTGATTTGCGTTGGTGAGACAATCAGCGCGTACGTTTCGTCTTCGCCCAATTTCATTTGACCGGGGCGCTCACAATTAATGATTAGTCCGGCGGAATCAACTTTGACATCACGGCGGATGAAATCCTGCGGTAGAAAAAGTCCGGTACGTCCAGCGAGGCGGCGCAGCGCGCGCGTGGCGCCGGCGTAAAGGCGATCGTCCGCAGCGCCAGTTACGGCGATTTTAAAATTTTCAGCGAGCCGGAATTTGCCCTCTTGCCATTCGAGGCTGGCCGGCAAGGGCATCAGATCCGGTTGGGCTGACGAGACTCTTGCAAATAACAGAGCGATGAAAAGTGTCGGGACAAAGTTGATTCGCAGACGAGATTTGTTAATCATGCGTGCCTCTCAATAGGATTGCGAAAAACTTAGGAGTGCTAAACTTCAAGATCGATCAAGCTAAAAGCTTGACACCCCGGTTTTTCGCTATTTTATCAAATTGATCTTTTGCAAATTTTTTTGAATGACGAACACCGCCGCCGCCGCGATCGCGAAGAAAAGCAGGGCGGACAAAAATTCTCCGAAAAGTACTTTGCCAATCCCAAACAGCGCGCTGTAAATGAGCGCCACGCCGCACAGCCAGCTCACGAACAATCGTCCAAAACCGGAGTCGCCCGGCACGCCGGGCAGTTGTTGCGCAATGGCCTTCCAGCCGACTCCACCAGGGTGAACTTTTTGATAGAATTTCAGCAGCACTTCGCGCGGCACCGGTTTCGTAATGAACGTTGCCGCCAGCCAAACTACTGTTGTCCCCAAAACTACGGGGTAAAGCGTGATGGGCGCTTGCAGCCCGTAGGATTTCGCCAGCGGATAAATGATCAGCGGCGCAATCATCGCCGCGATTTCCGACCAGGCGTTGATGCGCCACCAGAACCAGCGCAGGATCAACACCGCGCCCATGCCGGCACTGGCGTTGATGATGAATTCCCACGCGCCGGAGATCGTCGTCAAAAAATTGGCGACCACCAGCGAGACGATCACCATCAGCGCAATGCCGAGGCGGGAGATCAAAACGTAGTGTTTTTCGTCCGCGTCTCTTTTGATGAAGCGGCGATAAAAATCGTTGATGAGATACGACGTTCCCCAACTAATTTGCGACGCGATGGTGGACATGTAGGCCGCGAGGAACACGGCGATCAAAAGTCCCAGCAGTCCGGGCGGGAGATAGCGCAGCATCAATTTCGGATAGAGTACGCCGGGGTCGACGGTGTTTTCATACTTCTCGTAAAAATCTAAAAACTCTTTTGATTGAAAAATGTCGCCATCGGAATTGAGCAGCGCCGGGTTTTTGAAAACCTGCGCGGCCTGTTCGTAAAAGGCGGGATTTTCAGCTTGTAGCGCCGCGGGGTTTTCCGCGCGCGGCAAGATAATCAGCGCCGAAAGCGCCACCAGAATCCACGGCCACGGGCGCAGTGTGTAGTGCGCAATGTTGAACCAGAGGGTAGCGAAGAGGCTGTTTTTTTCATCTTTACAGGCCATCATTCTTTGTGCGATGTAACCGCCGCCGCCCGGATCCGCACCCGGGTACCAGCTCGACCACCACTGCAAGCCGATGTACGCCATGAACGCGCCGACCGTCAAACTAAGCGCGCCGCCAGTGATGCCCACGGCCGTCACTTCGCCGATGCGCGGGAAGAAATTCACCACTTGCGGCGAGAGCTTTTGCGTCATGCCGCTGAGGCCGCCGACTTCCGGCAGCCGCACGACGATGATCGCGAGCACAATGCAGCCGAGCATCGCGAATACAAATTGGAAGCTATCGGTGCGGGCGGTGCCGAGTAGTCCGGAGGCTGCGGCGTAAATTGCAATCAATCCGCCGGCGATCACGACCAGCAAAAATGGATCGATGCCGGGGATCGTGACTTTGAAAATTTTCTCCATCGCTTTGTGCACCCACCCCATGACAATAGCGTTGGCGAAGAGTCCGAGGTAGAGGGCGCGGAAGCCGCGCAGCACCGCCGCGGTTTTGCCGGCATAGCGCAGCTCCACGAATTCGACGTCGGTCATGATGCCGGCGCGGCGCCAGAGTTTCGCGAAAAAGAAAACCGTGAGCATGCCACCGATGGCCATGTTCCACCACAGCCAGTTGCCGGCGATGCCGTTGCGCGCCACCAGCTCAGTGACGGCGAGCGGCGTGTCCGCGGCGAAGGTGGTGGCCACCATTGCGGTGCCGGCGATGTACCACGGGAGATTGCGTCCGGAGAGGAAGAACTCTTGCGTGCTTTTGCCGGCGGCGCGGGAGTAATATGCGGCGATGGCAAAGACCGCGGCAAGCATGGCGATGATAACCACGAAATCGAGCCAGTGGAGGGTCAAGATTACCTCCTTTCGAGGCTTTTGAGATTAGAAAATTCGAATATCGAAAACCGAAGCTCGAAACAAATCCGAAATTATTCTCGCTCCCACGCTCTGCGTGGGAGCGGCGGAGAACTCTCGGCCCGCGCTGGCGTTCCCACGCTCCTGCGTGGGAAAGAGGAGCCAACCCCAAAGGGTTACAAATCTTCTGTCTTCTTGCGCAACTCGCGCGAGTGGGTGAAAAATTCGTCCAACTCCATCACCTTCAAGTAGATGAAGCCGCGGGTGGAGCGCACGCGCGAATCAGGATTATGATAGAAGAAATCGCTGCCGAGAATCGTGCGCATGAATTGATATTGCTCGACCTGAATTTTTTTGGCAAGTCCGGAGAACGGCCCGTCGTATTCATAGCTCGGAAACGAGGCAGTGGCTTGCGAGCGAAAGGCGTTGAGAAAAACGTCTTTCATGATTGCCATTCCGTTCAGGGTTACTGGAATGAAAAGATTGGCCTCGCTGGGGTGATAGCGGTACCAAACGTTGCGATATCCCCAAACTTTGATTTTCGCCGCTGGAAATTCTTTTTGATAAAGCTTGAGCGCGGAAGAAATCGCTTGCAGCACTTTGTAATGGGTGTCCGGGCCACTGCCTTCCGGATCAAAAGCGACGGTGACAATGGTTGGCCGCACGCGTTTCAAGGTTGCGAGGATGGGCGGCACGTCGCGATCGATATCCGGCTCTTCGGTGAAGATATCGCCGGTGTAAAATCCCAATCGCGAGTGGATGACGGCCTCGGTGCTGTGGCCGAAATACCCCCATTTGATATCGCCTTCCCATTCGCGAATCATGCCCTTCAATTTCTGAACATCCGGACGATCTTTGGCGCCGGGGTATTGTTTTTTGAGGTAGACGGCCAGCTCTTCGAGGCGGCGTTCAAATTCAGCTTGAGATTGTTCGCCGTAAATCTCGACGAGGTTTCTGAGAAAACGCCGCGCCATCGCGGTTTCCATTTCATATTGATCGTCTGCGGCCAAACCATCGAGATAGTGCAGCACGTCGCGATTTCTAAAAGCGACGTGAGTGGGATGAAAATAATTCTCCTGCAAAAGCGCGTTGAATTTTGGCGTTTTCAAAAAGCGCGCAGTGATTTCAATAAAGTGGAGAACGTGAGTGTTGGTAACGGCGTTGAAGCCGCTCGTGAGATAATTGAAATAATGTTTGTTGGAGGGGTCGCGCATCAGCCGCACGAGATAGGGGAGATAGGCCAGCATGATGTCATCATGATGCGGCGCCGTGTGCAGGAAGATCTCGTTGCGATGCGCATCCATGGCGCGCAGAATGTGCTGCTGATAATCGGTTTCGATTTTTTTGAGCAGCGGCGGCAGCGGGCTGGAGAGCCGTTCCAAGAGCAGTTTTCCAAATGGCGAGCGCTGAAAATCATCTTCGTTGAGATCGACGATCTGTTTTTTATTCTCCAGCGCGAGGTCAGTGAATATGCGAAGTTGATCGTCGCTAGTCAACGCTTGTTTTTTTAAGTGATGGCAGCGCCGTTCGAGGAGTAATTTGGCTGCGCCGCGCGTGATGTAAAAAGTCGCATTGGGCAATTCCTGCAATACCGAGGCCGGCACGGCATTGCTTTTTTCCGATTCAATCGATTTGGCGACAATCGCGGCTTTGGCCTCGCCGGCCGCCATGATGATGGCGGTGGTTTGCGGATTATGAACGATGGTTTGCAGCCCGATGGTGATGACGAGCCGGTTGCGCGAGATTTCGATGCCGCCCAAATCCGTGGCCGCAGCGGCCTGGGTTTCGTAATTGGTAGTGGTGAGCCGGGTGGTTGAGAAGTGATCCGAGCCTTCGACGTTGAAGCCGATGTGGCCATCTGGCCCAATGCCGCCGAGGAAAAATCCGATGCCGCCGAGCGCGCGAATCTTGCGTTCGTAGTCGGTGCAAAATTGATCGACGGCGTCTAAAACTTGCTTGCGGCGTTTTTCAAAAATATCAACGGGATGGCGCGTCCTGAGCGTGAGATCAACGAGGTTTTGCGGCCAGATGTCTTCCAATTTTTGATCGCGGCTCAGGCCGATGACGTTCGGATTGATCAGCAGCGCTTTTTGCGGGTCGAGGTCGAAGCCCTCGAGGTAGTACTTATTCACATAATAATAGAAGCTGTTGTGCTGCCAGGAATTGATGGGATAAAACTCGTCGATTTGAATGAAATAAAAGCTTTTCATTTCCGGCTTAATGGCGGGGTCCAAGCCGTAATCTTCCAAAAGCTTGATAACCTTTTGACTGCGCCAGTTGCTGAGAATGTACGTCACCCATTTGATAAAATGCTCGGGCGTTTTGCCAGTGGGGAGGGCGATGGTCCAGCCGGCGTTTTTCTGCGCCCATTCGATAAATCGCAGCGCGACGAGCTTGCCGAGGGCCGGAAAATTTTCGACGACGATCGTCGCGATTTTTTCGCGCGGCGAGTAGATAAGTTTTTCACCACTTTGGCTAATGGCGATTTCTTCGACTTTTGAGATGGTACGTTTCATTCGTCCATCATCCCATTAATTCTAAGCGTTGCGCCGTCTCGCGATTTTGCGATTTCCTGGCGAATGAGCGCGCTGGCGCCCAGCACCGCGGCGCTGCCATTCGCCACCTTAGAAACCAAAACCGCGATTTTGCTTTTGTAGATATCGAGCAGGCTGCTTTCAAAATAGCGCCGGGTGGGTGCGAGCAAAAGCTCGCCGGATTTTGCCAGACCGCCATAAAGGATGATGGCTTGCGGGCTGAAATAGGTTACAGCGTCGGCGAGGGCGCGCCCCAAAATTTTTCCGGTGTATTCAAAGGCCTGCACGGCAAGGGGATCACGGCGCAGCGCCGCGTGATAAATTTTTTCGGATGTCAAATCGTTGAAAGAAATCTGGCGAAGTTCGCTGGCGCAAGTGGAACGGGCCAGCAGCTCGAACACAGTTCGGCAAATGCCGCGGGACGAGACGTAGGTTTCGAGGCAGCCAAGCCGGCCGCAGCCGCATTGCCGTCCGCCGTGCTCAACGGTGGTGTGACCGAATTCCCCGGCTAAGCCGTCGTGGCCGTAAATGAGTTGACCGTTCACTACGATGCCGCTGCCGACGCCCGTGCCCAGGGTCACCACCATAAAGTTTTGCATCCCCCTGGCGGCGCCGTATTCCATTTCTCCGAGCGCGGCCGCCTTGGCATCGTTGGTGATGGCCACCGGCAAGTGATAATGGCTGCTTAAAATATTCACAAAATCAACCTTTCCCCATTTGAAGTTGGAGGGAGCTTCGATGACGCCGCGGGAATAATTTCCCGTGGGCGCGGCCGCGCCAATTCCAACCACCTCGTATTGGTCGCCATATTTTTCCTGGATCGCGGTTATTTTTTTTATGAGCCGAAGATGAAAAATTGAAAACGATTCATGTGCATGGGTCGGAAATGATTCTTCATATACGCAATTGCCTTCCGCATCCACCAAACCCAGAGTTGTGTTCGTACCGCCGATATCAATGCCTAACGTAGCCGGTTTTTTCATTCTTAGTCGCCATGAGCAAGCATATCAATTAAGTTTGTTGTCTAAACCAACTAATTTTAGCCATAAAAACACCGCCAACGAGTTTGATTGATTTTCAAAATTGCAGTTTAACGTGTGATCCGGAAGTCGCTGAATATTTCCTTTATGGCTAAGGTGGCGGCGCCCAACAAGCGCGGCCGCACTTTTAGTGAAGTTGGCAAGATTCGTAAAGTTTTTTTTTACCAAAAAACGCGCGCTGTGACAGGGTTTGCATGATTTCGGGATAGATGATATCCCAGGCGGCGGTAATGCGGCCGCCGATGACAATTGCCTCTGGATCGAGCGCTTTGATGATATTGGCCATGCCGAGCCCCAAATAATGGCCGGTTTCGAGTAAAATTTCGCTGGCGTGGGGATCGCCGCTCATCGCTGCGTCCAAAATATCCTGAAATGACAAGCTGCTGGCCGCGGCGAGTGATTTTTTGGCCGCGTAGCGTTTGATAGTCGCCCGCTCCGAGGCATAGGCCTCCCAGCAGCCATAGTTTCCGCAGGTGCACAAAACATCGCTTTCAAACAGGGTCATGTGGCCGAATTCGCCGGCAGCGGAAGAATCTCCGTAAATGAGATTTTTGCCCACCACGATGCCAGTGCCAATGCCGGGCCCGACCGAGAGAAACACAAAATTGGAGAGATTCAAATCGTGATTGCCGTACCACAATTCGGCCAGCGCCGAGGCGCGGGCGTCGTTGTCGATGGTGACGAACGTTTCCGGCGGGCACAATTTTTCCAGAAGTTCGCCGAGCTTAAAATCTTCCCAACCGAGACGCGGGGCGAACACCACCTCTGCTTTTACCGGATCGACGATGCCTGCCACGCTGACGCCAATGCCTTCAAGATGATCGATGTTGAGGCGGGCTTTTAATTTAAACAACTCATCGACGCAGTGCGCGACAAATGCCTGCGGGTCTTCCGATACCGCCTCGATGGTCACCGTTTCTTTGATGCTGCCGTCCAAGTCGGCAATAGCGATGCGCGACGGTGTGAAATCGAAGTTGATGGCGCCGACAAAGTGGGTGCCTAATTTTAGACACAAGTTAATTGGGTTGCGCCCGACATTTGGCGTGGGCTCGACTTGTTGGTAGAGAAGGTCTTCCTCTAATAAATCGGTGACGATGCTGGACACCGTGCTTTTGTTCAGGCCGGTCAGCCGCGCAATTTCGATGCGGCTGATGGGTTGATTCTCGCGAATGAGGTTGAGAATGACAGCGCGGTTGATGCTGCGGACTAATTTTGCGTTTCCGCCGATGAAGTTGTCTTGATTTATTTTCAACACGCCTCCGGGGAAAGCAGACCGGGAAATATATTTGGTTTGAACAACCAACTAATATAACCGGTTTTATGTGATTGTCAAGCGATTTTTTAATTTTTTTTAGCGAAATCGTTTTGCACGCTGAGCTAAGTTTTTTGTGTAACCAAGTCGATAATCAATTCACCGCGAGACATTTCAAATTATCGCCAATTGACCGGTATTGAAGCTATAACATGAATGTTTTATGTATGTACGCTCTCCTCAAATTTAAGCAAAACAAAGCGGCATCTTATGAACTTACATCTGGACCAACCAGCTTTGATTCTCAACAAAATTTCTACAGCCTCCAATTCTAACTCCGCAGCGCCCGCCGAGGACGAACGCCGCGCGTTTTCCCAACGTTTGGCCCTCGAGCAGTTTTTCAATGGCGGCCGCGAAAAAACCTTTGCCAATTTAGGGCGCGTGTCCGTGGATGCGCAGGAAGGCTTTCCCTGGCAACTTGGGGAAGTGCAGCGCAATCGCTTGAAAGTGATGATCGATAACGATCAGCTTTTCAGCGCCCAACTCAATGGTAACCTTTCCACTGCCGACCTGCTGGCATTTGCCGCCGCGGGTGCGCGACCGACGAACAATCGCCTGCACGACGCGATCGGCGCCTGGTGGCGGTCGCGGGAAAACTCGCCCCTCTGGGAACGGGAACACGACGCAACCCCCAAGCCGATGGCGTTCTTCGAGAAGCTCTCAACGAAACGAGCTCAAAAGCTGCTCGAAAACATCGTTTCCAACTTGGGTTTCGGCGAAGAAGAAGCGGAGGCGCTTTTTAAGACTGAACCCTTCTCTCGGCGAACCGTTTACACACGCGATTACGCCGCGATTCCCAAAAAACTGCGCGCGCTTTTCAACATCACGCCGCAGCTCATTTTCGCCCCGCGCACCGTCGATCATCTCAAAAAGTTTTTGGCGTACGCTTCAAAAAATAAAATCAACATTGCCCCGCGCGGAAGAGGAACCTGGGCGCTTGGCGGCGCGCTGCTCACCAAAGGCGGCGTGGTGTTGGAGATGGCTGCGTTCGAAAAGAGGATTTTCGTCGAACCCGAAAAACAAACTATCACGGTTAGCGCCGCGGTGGATTTTAATGAGGCCGAGGAAGCGCTCAATCGCCATCATTTGACGTTGAAGGTCCGGCCCAGCAACAAATACGGCGTCATCGCGGGATTTATTTCAGTGGGTGAGCCCTTCAAAGGTGGACTGGGTTTGAATGCGTTCGGCTTCGGCCACATCCGCGACACCGTCGAGTCCATCCGCGTCGTCGGCGTCGATGGCGAGGAAAAATTAGTGGAAAAATCCGCGCCGGATTTTGCTTATTATTTCGGCGCCAACGGCCGCTTCGGCGTCGTCACCGAAGTTACGTTGAAAGCGCGGCCCAAGCCCGCTGCTGATTTTCCGGTGGTTCTGAATTTCAATGATTCACAAAGCGCCTTCAAATTTTTGCAGATGCTCTCCGTGGACGTTAAATCCGCGCGCGTCCCTTTCAAACCCATTCATGTCGAATTTTTTGGAAAAGCTTATCTCGATCAAATCCAAAAGATCAAGTCTGAAGAAAAATCCAGCGACTTATTTTCCCCCGATTTGATCAAAAGCAATTCGCCGGCGCGCGACACGGTGCTTTTGGTTTTTGATTCCGCCGCCGATCGCGACGCGTTTGTCGATTACGCCAAACCTAATTGCGAAGTCGCCTCACCCAAAGTTGCCGAGGCTCTTTGGGACGAGCGCTTCGCCCCCATGAAGCTGCGCAAAAAAGGCGACCTACTGACCGCGGAGGTGATCCTGCCTTTGTCTCAAGTCGATGGCTACCTGAAAAGTGTATCCGATCTGGCTTCGAAATTGGGCATCGAGATTTTACCCGTTGCGTATCTCCTCAACTCCGACGAAGCGCTGGTGCTGCCGCAGTTTCTCAGTGACCGCCGGCTGAAGTTTCAATACTATCGCCACTTCAGTTTGGCGCCGGTGCTGGCGCGGCGGGCCATCAAAAAATTTGGCGGACGGCCGTACGGCTTTGGCCTCTGGTTCGCCGGCCTGTCACGGCGGGCGCTGGGCGTGAAAGTGTTTCGCGATCTCAAACGCGCCAAAGATCGTTTCGATCCCGCGCGTATTCTCAATCCGGGCAAGATCACTGAAATCCGCAGCCGGGGCCACAATCTCTTAGGAAAATTGCTGCTGCACGAGCGCTCCATCGATCTGCTGGATCTGGCTCTGCGCACACAGGCACGTTTCAAATTGCGCGGCAAAGTCAAAGAAAAATTGCAGTCGGATCAAACCCTGCCGTACAAGCGCGAAAACTTCGACGCCCTGCACCGCTGCATCAAATGCTCGGCGTGCATGATTTGTCCGCTGGCGCAAATCTGGGAAAAGTCCGGCGATCCGAAATTGATGAAGGACGCGATTTACATCACGCCGCGTTTTAAAATGGAGTTCATGCAGCAGCATCTCTTCGAGGGCAAAAAGCTGTCGCAGGAAGATGTCGATCGTTTCGTGCTCTGTTTTCGCTGCGGTGTCGCCGAACGCGAGACGGTTTGCCCGATCAGCGACATGCTGCTGGAAGTCGAGAACGGCGGTTCTCCAGCGTGCCAAAAAAAGCTGCCCACGTACGACGATTTCGAAACCCTGCTGCGCAAAGAAGGCTACGACGTCGATGGCGCGATTGCCCGTTACATGGACATTTTGAAAACTCATCCCGGCGTTGCGCGCGCCATGAAAGAAGTGCTAGGAAATTATCGCGTCCCCAAATCCGGCGACCTCACGACGCTGCAGCCGAAAACCGATTTCGCCATTTACAAAGTTGAAGTCGATCGCGACCGCTGCATCAATTGCGGCAAGTGCGGCGACGAGCACACCACCAGCCAACGCGGCTTTTGGGATCCGCGCCACCCGCGGCAAATGGTCAGCCTCGACGATCTGCTGCGCGAGCTGGACGGCAAAGTTCCGAAAGCGTGGTTTAATGACGCTGGCGGCCCAATTCCCAAAGCGCTGAAATTGCAGGGGCAGAGCAACGGCGAATATATCCATTTTCCAAAGCCGGCTCAGATCGATCTCGGCCACCAGCATTGCAACGGTTGCTTGTACTGCGTCATCGAGTGCCCGGTCGATGCCATTCGCGTCAATATCAATGATTATTATGTGAATCTCGCGGGCGAAGATTTCACTCGCGAAGACGTGCGCCGCATCAATGAAGAAGCGCGCACCGGCGGCGTGCCCACCAGCGGCACCGGTTCCACCGGACTTTTTGGCGGCAAAGGGTTCGACCGCTACATGTTCGACTTTTCGGTGATCGTGCGGCCCACCCGCGATGGCATCCGCGAGGCCATCGATATCGGCGTGAATTTGGGCCGCAAGCCGCTTTTCCATTTGTTCGACGAAACAAATGGTAACGGTTTTCCGCGACTCAAAACTCATTTTAACACCCTCGATTTGCCGACCCCCATTTTGCTCGAGCTGCCGGCGCTGCCGGGCCGAAAACAGACGCGTGATCTCGCCAGCATTTTCGCTCGCACCGCCCATCGTGAGGGCACGATTTTGATTTTGGATTTTTTCAAATTCATCGAAAATTTTGATGCACTGCATCCTTTCGCCGGCAACATCGGGCTGCGCTTGTTGCCGGAGGAAATTGATACCATCAACACCTGGCGGACGAAAGCTGAGGACAAACGACTCGAGTCGTTCAAGCGGATTCCACTGATCGAGTTCAGCGGAGCAAGTCTAAAGTCGATTGCGGAGTTGCGTGAAAACTTTAGTTCGAAGTTAGTGGTTTCTCATCTCGTGGAATGCGAGGTCGGCGCTGAACCGGATGACGTTGCCGATCGCGTGCTGGAGTTGGCAAAAGCCGGCGCCGAGATCATTCATCTCAACTGTCATTACAATTCACAAAAAGGCTATCACGAATCCGCGGATATCATCCAAGTTTGTTATGAGAAATTGTTGAGTGAGTCGCTGCACACGCAGGTTTCGATTATCGCCAACGGCATCAAATCGCCGGCGGATCTCGGCATCGCGATGATGATGGGCGCGAGCGCACTGGTATTGGATCGCGCGGCGCTGGTGGCGCTTAATCACGAATTCCCCATGTTGGAGAAACGCGGTGAGCCGCTGCCGGAGATCGATCCCGATGAGGGTGGGCAGCGTTTGCATAATTTATTCAAGTCGTGGCACAAACAAATTCAGGAAGTTTTGGGCGCGTTCGGAGTGCGCGACATCCGCCGCACCGTCGGCGAGACCGGGCGCTTGATCGATCTGCGCCAGCGCGAGCAAAAAATGCGCGCGATTGTGGAAGATGAAAAGCTGCGGCGGCTGGCGATTTCCGTAAACGAAAAGAAAGTCAAAGAAGATGGCGAGTTAGCCAAAGCCGCTTCTTGGAAATTTTCTGAATTAAGTAAATTGATCAAAGTCGTTCCACCGCCCAACGCAAATTTACTTGGCGAGCGCAAAGCGAGTCTGGAATCGATGCTCAGTGCCCGCGGCGATCGGCGCTGGAACGCCGACGTGCTCACCGCCACCTGGATGATGGCCTCTGGCGCGGTTCCGTCCCACAAGGTCCCGCAAACGGGAGCGGATTTCGGCGGCGGCAGTTTCGATTGCGCGAAATTTGGGTCCGTGAATTTCAACGGCCTGCCTGCGCAGGCAGGCAAGACTATGAGCCTGGAAAGCGCGGTGGAAGAAGTCGATCGCGCCCTCCGCGCCGGCGACCCGCAAGTGCTTGCCGCCCTCGACGCGATTTCGATTTCCGCCGGCGTGATCAACAAACATCGTCGCCCGGAATGCCAGCCGTACGTCAACCATTTTCCCATCGACGCCGCGGACATGTCGCTCGGCTCCATCGGCTGGAAATTGACGCTGGCGCGCTACCTCGCCGGCGCCACGCTGAAGCGTTTCACCGGCACTGGCGAAGGCGGATTTCCGCTGGAGAAATTTGAACGTCTGCAGAAATTTTTCCCCAATCTTTCAAATGATGAATTGCGCTGGCTCGGCAAACAGTTGGAATACTGGGTGGCAACCCAAACCGCCACCGGCTATTTCGGCGTCAATGAAGATACCATTCGCCGCGTGCGAAAAGTGGTTTTGAAATTTGCGCAGGGCGCGAAGCCCGGCTTGGGTGGACACATCCTCGGCGCGAAGGTGACTTCGCAGGTGGAAGATTTGCGCGGTGTGATTGCCGGCATCAGCGTGTTCAGTCCGTTCCCGTTCCACGATGTCTATTCCATCGAAGACGTCACGAAAATGCTCGAGTGGCTGCGCACCATCAATCCCGACGCGATTCTCACCGTGAAAATTTCCACGCCGGTCGATGTCTATCACGTGGCGTTGGGACTGGTCACCGGTGGCGCGGACGAAATTCAGATCGACGCCACGGCCGGCGGCACTGGCGCGGCGCCGGACATCGCCCGCAATCGCATCGCCATGCCGCTGGAATACGGACTCTCCGACGTGCACAAATTTTTGGTGGAGCAGGGCGTGCGCAACAAAGTTACGCTGGTGGCGAGCGGCGGCATTCGTTCGGCGTATGACATGGCGAAGGCGCTGATCTTAGGCGCGGACAAAGTGATTTTGGGAACGCAGGAAATTGTCGCGCAGCAGTGCAACCGCTGCGGCAACTGCGAAGCACCGGGCGGCTGTCAGAAAGGCATCACCACCACTGTCGAGCAGCTCGAAGAGCAGAAAGAGATTTTACTCAACGCGCAGTGGTTGATCAACACGCAGGTTTCGGTGATGCAGCACGTGATGAAAATGATGTACGTGTGGGGCGTCAAAGATATTCGCGAGCTGCGCGGGCGGACGGATTTGATCTCGGACTGGGGCTGGCGGGAAATCGATGAGCGAAAATCGAAAAGCGAAAATCGGAAAGCGGAAGCTGCGCAGGCAGGTGGAGCGAAGAGCAGAACGCGAAGCGTGGTAGTAAATGAGTGGGATAAAACGAAAGAGGAGCCGAGTGAGCGGGATGCCTGCGGGGTGGTGAGTTTTGCGTGCACGAAACCAGTACCGGTGGAGAGCATTCAAACCGCCTGCCAGCGGATGCACAATCGCGGCAACGGCCGCGGCGGCGGTATTTTGGGACTGGGCGGAATTTTCGCTGACGATTTTGAAGATTGCTATGCGTTTCAAATTATCGCGTTAACGCCGGAGAAGCAGCGGCAGCAGAAAATGTTGGAAATCGCGCGGCAGCATCTCAGCGATTTCGACGTTTTCGATCGCAACGGGCGAACAGTCGAAATTTCCAGCGCCAACCTCGAGCGCTTCCGCAATCCGCGGGTGCAAAAAGATGGCCGCGACATCACGTTTGAAGAAGCCGGTTTGGCCGTCGATCCCGGCGACATGTACCGCTTCTTCGTGCGCGCGAAAAAAGAGGTACTGCTGGATTTCGCGCAGCAGGTTTTGGATGATTGCCGGCTCGCTGATTGCGATCGCAAAATTCTGGCGAACGGCCACCCGCGCGAGCTGCTGCAAAATCTCAACATCGCCGGCAAGTGGATCGACTACTTTGTGAAATACTTCGACCTGCTCACGGACGACTATCTCGACGACATCGATCCAGATTCTAAATTCTGGGAAGCCCCGGAGTACAAAGATTTATGGCGCGATTTGGAAGACGAGTTCATCTATCGCCGCGCGTTTGAAATCAACCAAAAGTTTTACATCGAGCCGCAGCAGCGCGGCGCCAATCCGGAAGCGTTTGTGGCGTCGATGATGAAAGACGGCGGCATCTGGAAATTGGTGGGCTACGCGGAGCAGGCAGCGGATTACTGGATCGTCGGCGATGCCGAGTACATCTCAAATAATGAAATTTCGAAAATCGAAAACCGAAAAACGAAAATCGAAGTTATTCCTGCACAGAATAATTGCTCGGTTGTGATCTACAACCGCGGCGCGCACATCTGGATCGGACACCAGCGCTTCCCCACCGTGTTCAGTCCGTACAGCGGCGGCAGTCACCCATTTTACGGCCGCGTTTACGAAGCGCTCATCCACAACGGCGACTTTGCCAATTACGTGGCGATGGTGCGCTTCTGGGATCAATTCGGCGGCGCGCCGCAATTCCGCACCGACACCGAAATGGCGGCGAAGGCGTATTCTATTCTCAAACAGATGGGCTACCCGCAAACACATATCATCGAGGCCATCGCGCCGACGACCGGCATCGACTTGCAGCGACTGAAAAAAGTGAATCCGGAGCTCGCCGCAGATTTTGAAGCCATTCAGAAAACGCACGTCGGCGGCTCGCCGGACGGCCCGTGGTTTTTCATCATCGGCGATCAGGACGCGGTCACTCGCGATTTGCGCATCATCGGCTTGACGGACACTTCGGTGCTGCGGCCGTCGGTGTTCGTTTGGCAGCAAAGTCACAATGGCAAGTGGGCTTCAATTGGCTTGGTGGGATCCGAAGAACAGGCGTGCCGCTCGGTGATGGACGCGCTTTATCACTCCGGTGTGCTTGCGTCCAACGAGCCGGATCGCGTGCGCATCGTGCGCGGTGGCAGCGTGGAGCAGGACTCCGAGGGCGACGTGCGCGGCGGCGGCGCGCTCATTTATCATCTGCGGCGCAAAGCCCGTGGCGAGTACAAATTTGAAATCGCCGACAAGTTTGGAAACATTCTGCCGCAAGAGCGCGGCGCTCATTATGATATGCGTCAGCCGATCAATTTTGAATCAGAGGAAGTACAGTTTGTCGCGAAGAATCTGTTTGATGAGCTGGGCCGGCTGCGATTCCAGAAAGCTGAGGAGATCTTCGGATTCGTGAAAACGAATGCGAAGAATTGGGAGTACAACACGTTCCGCTGGCTGGTGGAGGCGCTGGCGCACAACGAAAATTCGGATGAGGCTCTGACGTTGGCCATCGCAGCGCTCACTTTGATTCGCGATCGCATGCAAGGAATAGACGTCGGCGCTGATACAAAGAAACGCGCGTTGTTGATTCAAATGGTCAACGAGGGGTTGAACGCCGCGTTCGATGAGATTGAGATCATCAATAAAGGACAGAGCGGGCGCAAGTTTCATCGCGTCACACGTTTTTGTTATCGCGATATTCCAACTTGCAGCGACGATCGACAGGTGCTGGTAGTCGATGCTTCCGGATTTCCAGCGGAAGGCCACGATTCGCTGGCGCGTGCCCTCATCGGCGCGTATGAGAAAGGCTGGCACAAATTCATCGTTTATAAAATTACTGGCCAGCGTTATCTCGGCACCGGCTTTGGCCCCAACACGCAGGGACTGGAGTTGCATCTCTACGGCAGCCCGGGGCAGGACATCGGCAACTCGCTGATGGGCGGAACGGTGCACGTGCATGCCGACGCGCAAAGCGACATGGCAAAGATCATTCACTCCGGCACGGTGGTCGTGCACGGACTCGCCGGCAATACCGGCGTTTACGGCGCAAAAGGCGGAGAGATTTTCGTGCGCGACAACGTCGGCACGCGCTGGGTGATCAACAGCGTCAGCAGCCCGACGGGGCCGGGATTGAAAGTGGTGATTGTCGGTTCGGCGATGGAGTACCTCGCCGAGTCGCTGATGGGCGGCATGGTTTTGATGTTAGGGCTGGAGTGGGACGAGCAGGGCGTGCTGCGCCGAAAATATTTGCCGTTTGCGGGCAACAGCATTTTGGCCGGCGCGTCCGCCGGGAAAGTTATCATTTATGATCCCGACGATCGCATCACGAAAGCGCAGTTCGCCAACGCCCTCGACGTGGGTTTTCTCTCCGAAGATTGGGTCGCCGTCTATCGCAACCTCGCCAATTTGGTCAAGCGCACTTTCTCGGAAAAAAATTGGCAGGATTACCTCGAGCGCTGGCGCAGTCTCGCGAAGTACACGTTGAAATCGGAAGATTGGCCGTTGGCGGAAAAGCAGGATGCGCTCGACTCACTGCTCGATCTGCTCAGCGATGTTCCGGAAACGGTGACTGACTTCCAGCAACTCAATCGCGATTCGCAAGCGCTGAAGTCGCTTATCGAAGAACGGTTCACCGGCAAAGAATGGCGCACACTGGTGCGGCTGTTTGGACAAGTGATTAAAGAGTGCGATTGGAAAGACGGCCTCGAGCTGATGGAGCGCATGATGGACTGGAAAGAAGTCGTCGAGCTGCTGCAAAAAGTCGATCACTATTTTTCTCTCGGACTCACGAAAGAAAACGGCTGGTTCTATCTTCCCATCAATGGCAAGCGCACGGAAATCAGGCGCGCCGATTTCAAAGTTCTGCGCCCGTTGAAGCCGGAGGAAAAGAACCGGCGTGAGGAAGAGGGGCTCGCTGAGATTGCAGTGTTAGAAACGAAGCTGATGGGCGTGGCGGTTTGATTTCGTAATGCGACATTTATGTCGCCCTATTTCTCGACGTGAATGTCGAGTTACGCCGCCCGAAGTTACAGCCCCTCCTTTAACGCCTCTCGCAATTTTTTCATAAACTCGGCGCGGGGGATTTCCTTCGCGCCGAGCCGTTTCAACAGCGGCGTCAGAGTTTGCACGTCCATCCACTCGAGCCCGCGCTGGCGAAGAAAGCTCACCGTTTCGATGAGCGCAAATTTTGAGGCGTTGGATTCCTTGTAAAACATGCTTTCGCCAGCGAAATATTTTTTGATCATCACGCCGTACATTCCGCCCACCAGCTCATTTTTTCGATTATAGGTTTCGAAGCTGTGCGCGAAACCGCAGCGATGAAATTCACAATAAGCCGCAATCATCTCCGGCGTGATCCAGGTGCCGCGCGCGCCTTTGCGGTTGGCGCTGGCGGCGCAGCCGCGGATCACGGCTTCAAAATTTGAGTTCACCCGAAAAGTGAAATCAGAGTTTTTCAAATAACGCTGCAGCCGCTCCGGCACATGCAGTTCGTCGAATTGCAGGATGGCGCGCCGCGGCGGCGCAAACCAGTAAAGTGGTTCGCCTTCAATTGGCCACGGAAAGATGCCGCTAGTGTACGCCAACTTCAGCGTCTCGACTTCAAGGTCGCCGCCGATGGCTAACAGGCCGGTATCATCAGCCCATTCCACTGGTGGAAATTTCGTGACCATACAACCTCATTAAATCGGTTTTGTGAAATTATAATCACGCGCCGCAAAAGATGCAAGCTCACATATGGGTTGACTTCTAGCTCTGATTGCGATACATTTTCAAAACTCTCCGCACAGAATATGAAGCAAAGCCACCGCTTGCCGCCGTTCAAAATCGATTGGATCGATTCCCACGAGATCTTCATTTTGTTGGAAACCAACAAATTCGATCCCGAAAACAGACACAGCTTTTTGTTCATCAATCCGCGCGCAATTCTCGAAGCGCGCGAGGATGAACGCATTCCCGAAGTCTTCGCGCAGATCGATGAAAACGCGCCGGGCTATTTTCTTGCTGGATTTTTTTCGTATGAACTCGGCTACTATTTGACTAATCAAGTCAAAAAGCGCACCCCGGAAGCTCTGCCGTTGATTTGGTTAGGCCGGTTTGAAAAGCCGTTCATTTTCGATCATCAAACGGGAGCCTGCATCGATTTCCAGCAGGAGTGGTTTGCCGACTCGGACGCACCGCCGCCGCCGCATGCGATCTCCAACCTGCAGCTCGCCATTTTGCCGAGTGATTATGAGAGCCGAATTTGGCAAATCAAAAAATACATTGAAGCCGGCGACACCTATCAAGTCAATTTCACCACTAAGTACAAGTTTGATTTCGCCGGTCATCCCTATCCGCTTTATCAGGATTTGAAAAAGAAGCAGGAGGTGGCATATAACGCGTTCATCAAAATTCGCGATCGCTACATTCTTTCGTTTTCGCCGGAACTGTTTTTTAAAAGAGCGGGAAGTCAGATCACCGTCCGCCCGATGAAAGGCACGATGGCGCGCGGACGTACGTTTGCTGAAGATCAAGCGCTAGCGCAGCGTTTGGCCAGCGACGAAAAGAACCGCAGCGAAAACGTGATGATCGTCGATTTGCTGCGCAACGACCTGGGCCGCATTTCCAAAACCGGCAGCGTGCGGGTGTCAAATCTTTACTCGGTGGAAAAATACAACACACTTTTTCAAATGACCTCGACAATCGCCAGCGAGTTAAAAAACGGCCTGTCGTACTTTGATCTTTTCAAAAGTATTTTTCCGTCCGGGTCGGTGACCGGCGCACCGAAAATCCGCACCATGCAAATCATCCGCGAGCTGGAGCGCGCGCCGCGCGGCGTTTACACCGGCGCCATTGGCATGATCGCGCCGGGAGGGAATGCGGTGTTCAACGTGCCCATTCGCACCGTGGTTATCGAAAATGGCCGCGGTGAAATGGGCGTCGGCAGCGGCGTGGTTTACGACTCCGACGCGGCCGCCGAATTCGAGGAATGCCGGCTCAAAGCCAATTTTTTGATTGAACCCTACCGCGAATTTTCGTTAATTGAAACTATACTTTGGCGCGGCGGTTTTCAGCGCCTGCCGCTGCATTTAAAACGGCTGCGCGAGTCGGCGGCTTATTTTGATTTTTTGTACGATGAAGATGAAGTTCTGAAAGGCCTCCGTGACCTGGAACGGCGCTTTCATATTTCGGGCCGCTACAAAGTCCGGCTGGTTTTGAATAAAGAAGGAAACGTTCAGGTTAGCGCCGAGCCATTGGCGTATCAAAAAATAGAATTGGGGCGCGCGGCGGTTTCATCGGCGCGAACGTCGTCGCGCGACGTGTTTTTGTTTCACAAAACCACGCGCCGCGATTTGTATCAAAGTGAATTCGAAAAATATTCAGCACGGGGATTTTTTGACGTGATTTTTATGAATGAAAAAGATCAGATCACCGAGGGTGCCATCTCCAACGTTTTCATAAAAAAGAATGGAATTTACTACACTCCTCCGATTGAGTGCGGACTATTGAACGGCGTCTTTCGCCAGGAATTTCTGGCGGCGCACGCCAACGCCATCGAGAAAGTTTTAACTTTGGAAGACGTGCAATCCGCGGATGGAGTTTTTTTGACGAATGCGGTGCGCGGAATGGTGCGGGTTGAGATTGTTACTGAAAAATAAGTAGGAGTAAAAACATGCGACAGGTTATCATTTATCGCGGCGAAGACGGCTATTGGGTGGCTGAATGCCCGAGTCTGCCAGGTTGCGTTAGCCAGGGAAAAACAAGGGAGGATGCTCTCAAAAACATTAAGGAAGCAATCAACGGATATATTGCGGCCCTCGAAGAGGATGGCCTGCCGGTTCCGGTGGAGGGCTTTGATGCCATTTTGGTAGCGGTATGAGTAAGCTGCCAAGAATTTCCGGTCGAGAATGTGTTAAGGTTCTCGCTAAAGTTGGATTTTTTAAAAAACGGCAGGAAGGCAGTCACATCATACTTCGGAGAATGAATCCGTTTTCACAAGTAGTCGTTCCCGATCACAAAGAATTGGATCGAGGTACATTGCGAGCGATTATCCGTCAAGCTGGGCTTAGTCCTGAAGAATTAATTAAACTGTTGTGAGTATTTCTATAAAGAATGATTTATGAAAGCTATTCTCAACAACAAAGTCGCTATCATCACCGGCGCCAGCCGCGGCGTTGGCAAAGCGGTGGCGTTGAAGCTGGCGGAACACGGCGTCAAAATCGCGGTGGGAGCGAAGACGGTGGAGTCGTCGGCGAAAACGCCGGGATCGATTTATGACACAGTGAAAGAAATCGAAGCCCGCGGTTCCGAGGCGCTGGCTGTGCCCACCGACGTCCGTTTCGAAGATCAAATTCAGAACCTGGTGGAGAAAACCATCGAGCGGTTTGGCTGCATCGATATCGTCGTCAACAACGCCGGCGCGATTTTCTGGCTGCCGGTGGAGCAACTGCCGGTAAAGCGTTTTGATCTGATGATGCAGATCAACTATCGCGCGCCGTTCATTCTTTGTCACGAAGCGATTCCGTTCATGAAAAAACAATCCGAAGGCTGGATCATCAACATGTCGCCGCCGGCGCAAATCGGCGTGCTGGCCGCGGAAAGCTGGGCCGGCCGCACCGGCTATTTGATGAGCAAATTCGGCATGACTCATCTCACCTTGGGGCTGGCCGAGGAGCTGCGGCCGTTTAACATTGCAGTCAACAGCCTCTGGCCCAACGGTCTCATCGACACACAGGCGACGCGGGTGTTCGCCGAGATGTTCAAAGCTGCTGCGCACTCCAACTGGTATTCGCCGCAGCTTTTGGCCGACGCCAGTTTGGAGATCGTGAAAACGCCGCCGGCGCAGTTAACCGGGCACGCGCTGATCGCCGAGGAATTTTTGAAAAGCCGAGGCATTACGGATTTGGAAAATTACCGCGTGCCCAGTCCAGTTTAACCGCAAGCTGGGTGCCAAGCGGAAGATTTTTCATCGCGGTCTTTGCGCCAACTTTGCGTTCCTTACGGTTAAAAATTTGAGAAAATGGAAGGAGGAAGTAATAAATGGCAGCTTATGTGGTTTTGGTTTACGGTGTGCTGGTTATTGCCGGCGGAATAATGGGGTATGCCAAAGCTCAAAGCAAACCCTCGCTGATTGCAGGCAGTTTGTTTGGGATCATCGCGATGGTGGGCTCGCTGCTCATGCTGCAGAAAAGCGCCAGCGGTTTTTATGTTTCGCTGGCCGCGTCTTTTCTACTACTGGTTTTTTTTTCCCGGCGATTTGGTGCAACCAAAAAGTTTATGCCCGCCGGCTTGATGATGGCGCTCAGTCTTATCACTGTGCTCGTCCTGCTGACCAGTTGGTTGTAACCGGTTTCGTAAATAAAAAAACCGCCAATCCAATTTTGTTGGATTGACGGTTCGGGCAGTTCAAAAATGACCGCGATTTTCTTCGGCGCGGTTCGTTATATTTCTGTTGGCGTGGTCATAGTCTCAGCCGAAGACGTTCTTATTGCTGTCATCGGGTCCGGTCTTTTCAAGTCGCGGCATTGTTGAACATACTTATTTTCGTCAACTTAACTACAAATCTTGATTGGTTATTGATTTTATTTCGGGATGGAGAACATGAATTTGAAGACCAAGAAATCAAAAGACTTGAGGAGCGATTTTGAGCGGCTATTTGAGGAAAACCTGAACGGACTGTATTCTTTGGCGCTGCGCATGACCCGCAACGCGCTGGACGCCGAAGACTTAGTTCAAGAAACCGCAATGAAGGCGTTCCGTTATTTTCACCGCTTCGACGCCGGCACCAATTTTAAAGCCTGGGTCTATCGCATTCTCACCAACAATTTCATCAACAATTATCGCCGCGATAAAAAAGCGCCGTTCCGCTCCGACTTGGATGCGGTTTCTTTTAAGTTAGAAGATAAGGATGCGGACTTTTGGGAGCAGCTCGACGACCGCGACAACAACTACGGCTATGAGGATTTGTTTGACGATGAAATCAACGCCGCGTTCGACCGGCTGCCGGAGGAGTACAAAATCGTCGTTCTGCTTTCGGACGTCGAGGGCTTGAGTTACAAAGAAATCGCTGAGATTATCGACCATCCCATTGGCACCGTGATGTCGCGCCTGCACCGCGGACGAAAGTTGCTGCAAAAGAGTTTGAACAAATATGCGCGCGAAAAGGGCTATCCCTCCTCCAATTCCAAAATCTAAATTGATGGTAGGGATGCCTTAAGGCATCACTACCTGGACATATAATAAGCACTCCCGACCCAAAATTTTCTTTGATTATCCTTTTAGAAAGCGTATATTTTGCCAGCCTTTATGGGGAGAGGAACCCAAAAATGCGCCGAGAAATTTGCAAGTGGTGGAGTCCCAATCTGGGAAAGCACATGGAAATGGCGGTCTATGGCCACTATGGTTTTGCGCTGCTGATGTTCCCCACCGCCGCTGCGGATTTTTTAGAATACGAGCGCTTCCAAATGATTGACGCCATCGCGCCGTTTATCGAAGCAGGAAAGTGCAAAGTGTTTTCCATTAACAGCATCAACAATGAAAGCTGGCTCAACGACTGGATGAATCCCCGCGACAAAGCCATCCGTCATCAACAGTACAATTATTACGTCGTCGAGGAAGTCGTGCCGTTCATTCGCCACGATTGCAAAGGGCCGGCGGCGATCATTAACACTGGCGCCTCATTAGGCGCGCTGCACGCCGCCAACAATTTTTTTCGCCGCCCAGATTTGTTTGCCGGCGTGATTGCCATGAGCGGCTGCTACGACTTGAAAAGTTACACTAACGGCTACTATGACGACAACTGCTATTTCAATTCGCCGGTGGATTATTTGCCCAATTTGACCGATGAGGGGGTTCTATCCGAAATGCGAGCGAACAAGCATATTCACATCGTCACCGGGCAGGGCGCCTACGAGTCACCGCACGCCTCGGTGCAGCTTTCGGAAATTTTGCACAGCAAAGGCGTCCCCCACGAGCTGGATTTATGGGGCCACGAGATGCCGCACGACTGGCCCACCTGGCGCCGGATGCTGCCGCATTATCTGGAAACGAGGTTTTAGGCTTGAGAACTACTTAGATTTTGCGAGGACTGGTGCTGCACGAAAAACTATTTCTCGGACTCAACTACGGCAACGGAAGCGGTGAACATCACCGCGATGAAATCATCCAACGCGCTGAGACGGTTGCTTTGCGCCAGGATATGAACGCGCTTTTGTCGTATGTTCGCGATAACAAAGTCATCGGCACACAGAGCACCGGAAATTTTCCGTTAAAAGACGTCCGAGAAATTACGAGGCGCTTTGTCAACCCGCCCGCGCTTGAAACAAAGATCGGAAATCATGTTTATAAAATTCGCAGTGAGATTGAACTTTGGCCGCTTTGGTTTCTTCACACTTTGGCCGATAGCGCCGAGTTGCTGGCGATCAATCAGTCGCGGCGCTGGCTGCTTACTCCGGTTGCTGAGTTGTATCTCACGCGCATTCCGCTATCCCAATTATTGTTCCTTTTCACCATCTGGTGCTATATATTTGATTGGCTGGAAGCGTTCCCTTTCCAGGGTATGGGAGATTCGCTGCCGCCGCGTTTCAAAAAAGAGGCGCTCGATCAACTCACGGCTTTGCCGGTGAAAACTCCTATTTCAGTTGAAGATTTTAGCGACAAACTGATTGAGAAAACCGGCTTAACCTGGTCGAAGCCCGATTCCAGTTCCGCTCATGATTTGCTGCGCGCCGCGGTCAAACGCATGATCATCGACGTTTTGCTTGATTTTGGCGCCGTTGAAGGCGACTACCGCGATGAACCGCTTGGTAATTCCACCTACGCCAAGCTTGTATCCTTTGAAATAACGCCGCTGGGAAGGGCCTGTTTTGAAAGTTTAATTTTGGTCAAGAGTTATTTTAAAATATGAGAGTCTGTTTTGCAGTAAGTGAATGCGTCCCCTATGTTAAAACCGGCGGTCTGGCTGACGTCGCCGGCGCGCTGCCAAAAGCTTTGCAAGAGCTGGGCTGTCAAGTGAAAGTGTTTCTGCCGTTGTACGATTCCATCGACGTCGTTGACCACGATTTAATTTACGCCAAAGAGCTGGCCGATATCCCGGTGCACATCGGCGACAAGCTGGTGACCTTCAACACCTGGTACGGCCATCTCCCCAATTCTGAGGTCGAAGTGTATCTCATCGACTGCCCGCAATATTATCACCGCGGCCGGCCCTACACCAGCGACTGGGACGAGGACGAGCGCTTTGTGCTGCTGCAACACGCCGTTCTGCAAATTTTGCAGCGCTACCACTGGGCGCCAGACGTGGTGCACTGCAACGACTGGCAGACCGCGCTCTTGCCGGTGTATCTCAAAATCAATTACAAATGGGATGCCTTGTTTGCGAACACTGCCAGCTTGCTTTCCATTCACAACATTGGCTACCAGGGGCGGTTTTCCCGCGACGCCGTGTATCGCGCCGGGCTGTCGTTCAACGACTACTATCCCGGCGGCCCGCTGGAATTCGACAATTCGTTCTGTTTTTTGAAAGCCGGCATTCTCTTCTCCGAAATTATTTCGACCGTGAGCGAAACCTACGCCCACGAAATTCAAACTCACGAATACGGCGCCGGACTGGACGGGGTGCTAGCGTCGCGCAAAAACGATATTTTCGGCATTCTCAACGGCATCGACACCAACGAATGGAATCCCCAAAGCGATCGCCACATTCCGTTTCCGTACTCGGCCAAAAACCTCGACGAGAAGATCAAAAATAAAAAAGCGCTGCTGGAGATGATGAAGCTGCCGTTCGATGAAAAGACCGCAGTCATCGGTATGATCTCCCGGCTCACGCCGCAAAAGGGCTTCGAGCTGCTGCCGCCGGTCCTCGACGAGTTGATGAAGCTGCCGCTGCAATTTGTGGTGCTCGGCAGCGGCGAGCCGGCGCACGAGGATTTTTTGCGTGCCGCCGCGACGACGTATCGCGATCAGTTTTCGACTTATATCGGTTACAACAACGAATTGGCGCATCTCATCACCGCCGGCGCGGATATGTTTCTCATGCCGTCGCGCTACGAGCCGTGCGGTTTGAATCAGATGTTCAGCCTCAATTACGGCACGGTGCCGATCGTCCGCAAAACCGGCGGGCTGGCGGATACGGTGAAGGATTACCACGAATATTATGAAAAAGGCAACGGCTTCTCGTTCAACGATTTTTCTCCGCAAGCTTTGTATCTCACGGTCCGACGCGCGCTCGATATTTTTCAAAACCAAAAAACCTGGCGCGCGATCATGAAGCGCGGCATGAACGAGGACTTTTCGTGGAACGCCTCCGCGAAGCGCTATCTCGAATTGTATGAAAAAGCTCAAAAGCGGCATGCAAAGTTATAAACCACGAATTTCACGAATTACACTAATTATTTCAATAATCACTATTCAATTTTTTTAGGAGGTAAAACATGACACCTGCAAAAGTGGGGTATAACCAGCCCCTGTACGTGATGCCCTTCGATCACCGCGGCTCGTTCCAGTCGAAAATGTTCGGGATCAAAGGGCGGCAACCGAACGATGACGAGACGAAGATGATCGCATCGTACAAACAGATCGTTTATGAGGGTTTCTTGAAAGCGTTGGAAATGGGCGCGCCCAAAGACCGCGGCGCCATTTTAGTGGATGAACAATTTGGCGCCGACTGCGCGCGGGACGCACTGAAACGCGGCATCAAAGTGGCGATGCCGGCCGAGAAGAGCGGACAGGATGAATTCGATTTTGAGTACGGTGATCAATTTGGCGCGCATATCGAAAAATTCAACCCGACGTTTGTGAAGGTGCTGGTGCGATACAATGTCGAAGACGATGCTGAAATGAACAAGCGTCAGGCCGCGCGGCTGGCGAAGCTGAGCGACTACTGTCACAAAAACAATCGCCTTTTTATGTTTGAGCTGCTGGTGCCCGCCACCGAAACCCAGTTGGCGAAAGTTGGCGGCGACAAAAAACGCTACGACACCGAAGTCCGCCCCGGTTTGATGGCGAAGGCCATCGCCGAGTTGCAGTCATTGGGGGTGGAACCGGATGTCTGGAAATTAGAAGGTCTCGAAAACGCCAAAGATTATGAAAAAATCGTGGCGCAGGTGCGCAGCAACGGCCGCGACAACGTCGGCATCATTGTGCTGGGCCGCGGCGAAAACGACGAGAAAGTGCGCCACTGGCTGAAAGAAGGCGCGCGCGTGAAGGGCGTGATTGGATTTGCAGTGGGCCGCACCGTGTTCTGGGATGCGCTCGCCGGCTATAAAGAAAAAAAGCACAGCCGCGAAGACGCGGTCAACATGGTGGCCAACAATTACAAAGGCTTCGTGGACATCTTTTTGAAAGCGCAGGCGTAGCGAGAGAATAGGGTTAAGGAGATAAGGTATAGGGAAATAAATTCACCTTATACCTTATATCCTCACCTCATGCTTCATTAAGGCTTTGGAGAAAAAATGCTTTCGGATCAGTCGATTCAATCCGGCGACCACAATCACGACGAGGGCAAGGCGCGGGTTCAGAAAATCAGCCGCTATTTTTTGATTGTGGTGCTGATTCTGAGCCTCATTTTGTTCTTCAATTTGGTTAAGATTTTTTTGGTACCGGTTTTAATGGCAACGGTTTTTACCACGCTGTTTTATCCGCTGTACGAATGGCTGTTGAAGAAAACCGGCAGACGAAGAAACCTGAGCGCATTTGCCTGCTGTCTGATTTTGCTGATTGGATTATTGGGGCCGCTGTTTACCATCGCCGATTTGGTCACGCAGGAGGCCATTAATTTATACAAGACCGCCTTTCCCCAAATTGTTGAAATAATCAAAGGCGACCACGGCATCGTTGGCAAAATTAAAAATTCTGCATTGCTGCAATACCTTAGTGTTGACACCATAGATTGGGAAGCATCTATGCAGGAGATAGCCCGGCAAATCGGCAATTTTATCGCGCGTACTTCCCGCAGCACGATTCATATTGTGACCAATGTGTTCATCATGCTCTTTACGATGTTCTACTTCTTCCGCGACGGTGAGCGCTTGGTACGGCGCATCAAATACCTTAGTCCCATGGACGACACCTACGAGGAAGCGCTCATCTACCGCTTCATTTCGGTTTCTCGCGCCACCATCAAAGGCACCATGCTGATCGGAATTATCCAGGGCACGCTGGGCGGGATCACCTTGTGGATTTTTGGCATCGGCTCGCCGGTGCTGTGGGGGGTGGTGATGGTGATTCTCTCGGTCATCCCGTTGGTGGGCTGCTGGCTGGTGCTCTATCCCGCCGCCTTTTATTTGATGATGACCGGCGAGTTCTGGCAGGGCGTGGCCGTTATTTTGATAACCGCGTTTGTTATTTCTAATATCGATAATTTGTTGCGGCCGCGTTTGGTTGGCAAAGACGCCGGTATGCACGACCTCATGATCTTTTTCTCGACCCTCGGCGGCCTCAGTATGTTCGGCGTGATGGGCTTCATCGTGGGGCCGGTGATCGCGGTCTTTTTTCTCACCATCCTCGACATCTATAGCATCGAATTCAAAACCACGCTCGATCTGGCGCAGAACGCCAGCTTCGCTCATATCAAAGAAGAGTTTCCATCGGAAGAGCCGGTGCAGGAAGCGCAATCGACTTGAGGTTCGGATTAACGGATCTACGCAGCTATTTCATTGATCCATTAATCCATTAATCCATTAATCCATCAATCCAACACTCCAATCATCCGCTTCGTCGTACTAGGATTTCACCCGTTCCGCCACTTTCTCTCGCAACGTTTTGAACCCCTTGTCGATGATCATCTTGGCCGCGGACTCCACCAGCCGCTGCCCGATTTTGGCGATGGTGCCGCCGATGTTCGCTTCTCCGGAGTAAATCATCACCGTTTGCGCGCCATTGGCTTGCAGAGTGATGAACGTCTCGGCGCGCACGAACCCGCCCTTGCCACTGCCCTCCAATTGCAGGCGGTAGCTTTGCGGCGGTCTTTTTTCGAGGATGACAAATTTTGTGGTGTAGCTGCTGCCAATCGGCCCGACTTTGGCTTCTAAAATTCCAGTGAATTGATCTTCGCCGTTCTGTTTCAATTCCTTGCAGCCGGGCAGGATTTCCGCGAGAAAGGTTGGATCTAAAAGTAGCGCCCAGACTTTTTCTGCTTCCGCCGGCAAAGTAACGCTGCCTTCAAGTTTCACAGCTCCCTCCAATGATAGTAAAATTACCGAAAGGGTAATCAAAATTTTGGATAGAGTCAAGCTGCACCGCCAGAAAGTTAAAAAAATCAGTTTGAATTTAAAGCTTAAAGTGTTTATTTTAAAATGTATGGCGTGGTATAAAGACTGGTTCGGCGAAGATTATCTCAAAGTTTATCCCCACCGCGACGAGCGCGAAGCGCGGCGAACGCGACATGGATGGTCCCTCCGAAA
>JBBIIG010000021.1:0-26497 GCA_037446635.1 bacterium | reverse complement strand
CCGCGACGAGCGCGAAGCAAAGACGCAGGTGGATTTCGTGGCCAGCGTTCTGCCGTTGCAAGCCGGCGCGCGCGTTCTCGATCTCGGTTCCGGTATGGGGCGCCACGCCATCGAGCTCAGCCGGCGCGGCTGGCGGGTTGCCTGTCTCGATCTCTCGCCGGTGCTGCTCAAGTTAGCCAAGCAAAAAAGCGATGAAGTGTGTTGCGCTCACTTTGTGCGCGCCGATATGCGCTTCATTCCATTTGCGGAAACGTTCGATGCGGTGCTGAGTTTTTTCACCACGTTCGGTTATTTTAAAACCGACGCAGAAAACCAGCAAACCTTGGCGAGCATTCAAAGCGCGCTGAAACTGGGCGGCTGGTTTTTTCTCGATTATTTGAACAAAGATTTCGTGGTGAACAGCCTGGTGCCGAGCGATTCTCGCGTTGAAAACGGATTTGAAATTTTGCAGGAGCGCCAGTTCAATCAAAAAGAGCAGCGCATCGAAAAGAAAATTAAAATCAAAGAAAATGGCCGCGTGCGCGAGTACCGCGAGTCGGTGCGCGTGTACACGCTCAGCGAATTGCGGGCGCTGTTGTCCGCCGCCGGATTGACGCTGACGAAAACCTTCGGCGATTTTGATGGCCGCGAGTTCACCGACGCCAGTCCGCGTTTGATCCTCGTTGGCAGGAAGGAGAAAAATTGATGACGGTTCCATTTCGCGATGTTCCTGGCAGTTCGCGGCTGTTTCTCGATTATCTCGAAAACTTCGATCGCGTCGCGGAATTTTACAACGGTGATTTTCATCATCCGGAAATTTTGTTGGCGCGTGCCGAAACCACGCGCTCACGAAAACTCCCGCTCGCTCAGCTTGTACCCATTTTGAAAGAGCAAAATCTCTTTTTCGGCAGCGGTGAGGAGACGACTGCAAATTTGTTGCGTTTGGAAAAGGGTGCCTCGGCTATCATCACTGGGCAGCAAACGGGATTGTTTGGGGGGCCGTTGTTCACGTTGTACAAAGCGTTGACGGCCATCAAACTGGCGGCGTATTTGAACGAAAAGAGGGCCAATGGCTTTGTCCCGATTTTTTGGCTGGCATCGGAGGATCACGATTTTCGCGAAGCCAATCACATTCGCATCCTCGATAAAAACAATCAGCCCCTGGAGTTCGGTTACAGCGATCACCCGCTTGATGGGCGCGTCCCGATGTACGCGATCAAATTGTCACCGCGCGTTGCTGACGTCATCCAACAATTAGATGACGCCACCCATCCGACTGATCTCAAAGCCGAGGTTTTACAAACCCTGCGTACTGTTTATCAGCCCAACGTAACTTTTTCTCACGCCTTCGGAAAGTGGTTGATGCAATTGTGTAAGTCCTTGGGATTGATTTTGATCGATGCCAGCGACCCACGCATCAAATCGCTGGGCAAAGAAATTTTTAAACAAGAAATCGCCGAACGCTCCCCTTCCACACGCGCCGCACTGGCGGCGACCCAACGACTGCTGCAGAAAAATTATCACGCCCAGGTTCAACTTCATGATAACATGCTGAATCTTTTTTTGGTGGAAGAGGGACGGCACGCGATTGCTTTCTCCGATAAAAGATTTTTCATAAAAAACAGCGACCGCACTTTTGAATTGGAAGAGCTTTTGAATTTGCTGGAAAAGAATCCGCAACATTTCAGCCCGAATGTTCTACTGCGCCCCATCTTTCAGGATGCACTTTTTCCGACGGCGGCCTACGTAGCCGGCCCCGCTGAGTCGGCTTACTACGCGCAAATGAAGGGCATTTACGAAAGGTTTGATTTGCCGATGCCTATTATCTATCCGCGCAAAAGTGTGACTTTGCTTGAAGCGAAGATTCGGAAGGTGCTCGAAAACTTTGATCTCCAAGTCGCCGATTTCTGGCGCAACTCCGATGTGTTGGCAAATGACATTTTGCAAAAACAATTGCCGGAAGAAATCGAGAAACGGATTCGCAACACGCAGTTGTGCATCTCGAAAAATTTGCAAGCGCTTGCGGACGTCGTCACGGAATTTGATGCGACGCTGCGCGACGCTGTGCAAAACGCCAATGGCCGAATCCTGCATCAAGTGGAAGTGCTCGAAACCAAAATTGTGCAGGCCTACAAAAAACGTAGCGACGTCATCGTGAATCAAATTCAAAAAGCCGCAAATCATCTTTACCCCCATCAGCAATTGCAGGAACGCGTGCTGAACGTTGCGCCGTTTTTGTTTAAATACGGCTGGCAGTTTGTACAAAAAATTTATGACGAGTTGGATATTTGGAATTTTGATCACCAGATTATTGAGGTGTGAAAATTGATGTGCGAAACGTGAGACGGGAATAGTAAAAGAGAAGAGTTAAAAGTGAAGTGAAAGGGTGAAATGTGACTATTTACATTTCACTATCCCTTGCCATGTTTTGCCGTTTCACCTCTCACCGCTCACGTTTCACGTAGGAGAGTTATGCAACTTGACATCTTAGCTTTTGGCGCCCATCCGGATGACATTGAGCTGACCTGCGCCGGCGCGATCATCAAGTTGGGCGCGCAGGGCTACAAAACCGGCGTCATCGCGCTCACGCGCGGCGAGTTGGGCACGCGCGGCTCGGCGGAAATTCGCGCCCGCGAGTTTGAGGCCGCCGGCAAAATCATGGGGCTGGCGGTTCACAAAATGCTGGATTTCCCGGACGGCAACATTGCAGTCACCATGGAAAACAAGCTCAAAGTGATTCGCGAAATTCGGGCTTATCGTCCGCGGATTGTGTTGGCGCCCTACTGGGTGGTGCGGCATCCCGATCACGGCCACGCCTCTGATTTGATTCGCGAAGCCGCCTTTTTTGCCGGCTTGAAAAAGCTCGACACCGGGCAGGAGGCCTTTCGGCCCTACAAAGTGATCTACTACGCCGAGCGCTTCGAATTTCAGCCGTCGTTTATTATGGACATTTCTGAACATCACGAGAAAAAAATCGCGGCGATTCAGGCGTATCAATCGCAATTTCATAACCCGCAGAAACAGCAATTCGGAGAAGAAGAAACCAACATCAGCCGTCCAGAATTTTTGGAAGCAATCATCACCCGCGATCGGCAGTACGGCTCGTACATTGGCGTGAAATTCGGCGAGCCGTTTTTAGTGCGGGAGCCCATGCGGCTCGATGATCCGGTGGCGTTTTTTGGCCCGGAATATTTGACAGGAATTCAGTGATCCTATCACCTGCCAGGCACTTTGGAAGTGTCACCTGCCAGGCACTTTGGAAGTGTCACGTGCCAGGCACTTTGGAAGTGCCACGTGCCAGGCACTTTGGAAGTGCCTGGCACGTAGTTAAGAGGAGAATAAAATGAAAATTGGCATCGTTTGTTATCCCACCCACGGCGGCAGCGGCGTGGTGGCGTCGGAGCTGGCGTTGGGTTTGGCGGAGCGCGGCCACGAGGTTCACATTGTGAGTTATGCCACGCCATTTCGCCTACGCACCTTTAGTCAAAACGTGTTTATCCATGAAGTGGAAGTGGCGACCTATCCGCTGTTCAAATATCCCCCGTACGGTCTCGGACTCGCGACCAAGTTAGCCGACGTAGCCGAAGAGTACAAACTCGATCTGTTTCATGCGCACTACGCCATGCCCCACGCCGCCAGCGCCTACATCGCCAGAAAAATTATGCGCTCCGAGAAACTCAAGATCATCACCACGCTGCACGGCACGGACATCACGCTGGTGGGCGCGGACAAATCGTTTCACCGCGTTATCAAATTCAGCATCGAAGAATCCGACGGCGTGACCGCGGTCTCGAAATTTCTGAAACAGCGCACGATTGAAGAATTCGACATCAAAAGAGAAATTCGCGTCATTTACAATTTTGTCGATACCAGCCGCTGCAAAAAGGGGCTGGAAAAATGCTCGAAAGAACGTTATGCCCCGGCAGGTGAAAAAATTTTGATGCACGCCTCCAACTTTCGGCCGGTGAAACGGGTGAGCGATGTCGTCCGCATTTTCGCGAAAGTGCGCGAGCAGATTCCCAGCAAGTTGCTGTTGCTCGGCGAAGGTCCGGAGCGGCTGTTTGCTCAGCAATTGGTGAAAGAGCTCAAGATCGGCAAGGAGGTATTTTTTCTGGGCGAACAGGATTACATCGAGAATTTGTTGAGCTGCGCCGATCTGTTTTTGCTGCCGAGCGAGCAGGAAAGTTTTGGGCTGGTGGCGCTGGAAGCGCACGCGTGCGGCGTGCCGGTCGTCGGCACGGCCACCGGCGGCTTGCCGGAAGTGGTGGTTAATGGCGAAACTGGATTTTTGCTGCCCGTGGGCGACGTACAGGGCATGGCGCAGAAGTGTATCGAATTGCTCACCAACGACCAGCTCTATCAGGAATTCAGCCGCCGCGGCCGCGAGCGCGCGGTCTCGTGCTTCGAGCGCTCGCTCATCATCCCGCAATATGAAGCCTATTACCACGACATTTTGAATCGGTGAGGCTCATGCGCTCGCTTTCCATCCGCACGCGCCTGATTTTTCTTTTCACCCTGCAAATTGTGATCATATTTTTCGCCGGTGGATTTTATCTGGATTGGCGGCTGCAGCGCACCCTCGAAACCGAACTCGCCGATAAGCTGCAAAGTCTTGCCGCGGCTGCGGCGCTGCAGGTGGATGCTGAGCTGCTGCTCAATCTCACCCCCGGCGACGAAGAAAGCCGCACCTACCACAATCTGCGTTCGTTGCTGCAAGACCTGAAGGAGAAAATTGGCGCCCGCCGAATTTTTGTTTTCTCGAAAGAGCGCCGCAGTTTGGTGGACACCGAGCCAGCAACGCCAATCGGTTCCGAATACGTTTTTTTGGAGGTGAGCGCTGACGAATTAGCGGCGCTTTATGCTGGCAGGCCCGCCAGCTCGCCCCTCTTCACCGGCAGCGATGGCCGACTCTATAAAACCGGCTTCGCGCCCATTTTTTTTGAAGACGAAGTTGTGGCCGGATTGGCGCTCGAGGGCAGCGCCGAGACGCTCGATGCCATCCAGAACGTCCGGCGCGATCTGTTGCTCTTGGGCGTCGCCGTTTTGTTCGGTTCGATCATTCTGGGAATGTTGTTTTCACAAAAAATCACCACTCCGATCAACCGCTTGAAAATGGCGGCGCAACAAATCGCGCGCGGCGATTATGAAACGCCCATCGAAATCAAAGGCTCCGATGAAATAGGATTTCTCGGCCACACGATGGAAGAGATGCGGCGCGCGATCGTGCAGCGCGACATCCGGCAAAAGGCGATGCTCGCCGGCGTGGCCCACGAAATTCGCAATCCACTCGGCGGCATTGAGCTGTTTGCGGGCCTGTTGGCCAGCGAATTACAAAACGAGAAAGAGAAAAACGCGGCCGGGAAAATTTTGAAAGAAGTTCAGAATTTGAAGAAAGTTGTTACAGACTTTTTGGATTATGCCCGACCCAATAAATCGCAAAAAGAACCTTGCCGCGTCAAGGACATATTTCAGGAAGCGCAAATGCTGCTGGCGCCGGAGCTGAACGGCTTGCGGGTGGAATTCATCGAAACCAAGCCTGGCCAAACCGCCTGGGCCGACCCCCAGCATCTGAAACGTATTTTCTTGAATTTGATGAAGAATGCCGCGCAGGCGCTGGCTGGCGGCGGAGCCATCCGGCTTGAAACCGCGCCCGCCGGCCGCAATGTGATTTTGAGATTTTCCGACAGCGGGCCGGGTATCCCGGCCGAAATTCGCGATCAAATTTTCGAGCCGTTTTTCACCAAACGCGAAGGCGGGACCGGGCTTGGGTTGGCGATTGTGAAAAGTCTGGTGGAGGAAAACGGCGGGACGATCTCGGTGGCCGAGGGCGAAGGGGCGCGCTTTGAAATCGTCCTGCCGCGGCAAAAAAATTAGTGTTGATTTTTTCGGAAGGGAGGGTTAATAATCAACAGTTGGAATTGCTCTCGAAAACTATAGTTGATGTTGGAAAACTTGTTTTTGCTGCATTGGTTCTTGCACAGGCATTTTCGGAACAGAAGCTCAACGTTTTTCTATTTGGATTAGGACTCGCAGTTCTTTTTATTTTGACAATTTCAGGGCTTTTCGTTTTGCGCAATAAGAAAATGGAGGAATAAATAAAATGGAAGAATACACCTCCGTTGTTCATTCCTCGATATTTCCTGCAAAGAGATACCCTCCCGATGCTGGCGGTCTCATTTGGTTGAGGATTTGCGATCACTTTTCCTATCAGTGTACCATACATAAAGGGCAGCGCTGACTCCAAAGAGCAATGCCATTGCGAATAAAATTGCCAGTCCTTATTTGTAACGGGGTTGCTTTTTGCATAGGCGCTGTGTTATATGGATAAAAAAGTCTGACGCAAAATCCCGTCTAAATGAACGAAGCCGCCATACTCGCCAGCACCATCGGCATAGGTTTGAGCTCGCGCTTCAACGGATCCAATGACAACCCTAATGCCTCGAGCGTGCCAACAATTGGTGGTCGCCCTTCTCACCAAAAATTACATCCGCGCCGCCAATTTTGTCCTGATATTTTAACAAAGCCATGCCTTTTTTACGAATAATTTTACTGCCATCGGCCAACCGAAACGTCTCCTTCGTCAACGGTTTGATTCCCAACTTTTTTAGGATCGCAGCAGGAACAACCGAATAAACCGCACCCGAGTCGATTAGGAATTCCACTTTCTCGGTTTTCTTGGGATTGGCCGGATTAGCAACTTCGATTTCCAAAACCGTTAAGCCCATTTTCATCTCCCAAAATTTTGTTCCGCGCCCAGCGAAAGCTGGTTAATCTGCGCCTCTTTGAGCAGCCGTTTGACCGCGAGCTCGCAATAGCCTTCGTCCATTTCAATGCCGATGGCCTTGCGATTCAATTTGTGCGCCGCAACCAATGTGGTGCCGCTGCCCATGAAGGGATCCAAAATCAGATCATCAACGAAGCTGAAGATCTGAATGCAGCGCAGCGGCAGCGCTAAGGGAAACGGCGCCGGGTGTCCCACCGCCGATTTCTTCTCGCCGGAAAACGTCCACAGGCCGTTGGTCCAATCCATAAAATCTTTGCGGGCGATATCGGAGATTCCGCTGCCGCTGGTTTTTTTCCACGAGTTTTTATAGAGCACGATAATCAGTTCCACCGGCGCAATCACAAACGGCGCCGAGGCGCTCATCCACGAGCCCCACGCGGTGCGCCGGGAAATGTTGCCCTCGTTCCAAACGATGGTTGAATGATATTTGAAGCCGACGTTTTTGGCGATGGTGGTTACATCCGCGCCGATGCTCTGCTGCCCGCCCTTGTTTTTGTCCAGCGGGACGTTGAGGCAGAGACGGCCATCATCTTTCAGCCACTCGAAAACGCGCGCCAACCACTGGCGGTTGAATTCGAGATAGTCTTCATACGAGGCGTCGTCAGCGTGGGAGTTGTACTGAATATCAACATTGTAGGGAGGCGAGGTTACCACCAAATCCACCGAGCCTGGCTCGACTAACTTCGTGGTGATGGTGTCATCGCGGATGATGGTGAGCGACTCATTTTGGAAAAAAATCATTTCGTCCCAAGTTTAGTTTTATCTCCGCAAATATAAGAAACCTATTTTCAAACTCAAACCAATTTTATGTCTTGCTTAAATTTGAAGTTTTTGGTATTTTAAGCGCGAAAATTTTTTAATGAAAATTGAGCTCCGATACCTCGAAAAATACCTACAACATCCTCATCGTCGAAGACAACGACACCCTGCGCGAAGGCATGGTGCGCGTCATCGAAAAGATGGGGCACCGGGCCCAGCCCGCGGCCGACGGCGCACAGGCGTGGGCGCTGATTCAAAAAAATCCGTTTCATCTCATCATCACCGATTACAAACTGCCCGGCCTCGACGGCATTTCGCTTCTGCAAAAAGTGAAAGAAGCGGCGCCCGAAACTGAGGTGCTGGTGATCACCGCGTTTGGCACCATTGAGCTGGCGGTGGAGGCGGTGCAGAAGGGCGCAGCGGATTTCATCACCAAGCCTTTTTCGCCGGAAGAGCTGACGCTGAAAGTCAAAAAGATTCTCGAGCGCATTCAGGAGCGCGAGGAGTTGTCGCGTATTTCTGAAGAGAACGTTTATCTGCGTGATCAGTTTGAATCGGAGTTTAATTTTGGAGAAATCGTCGGCAACTCGCCAGCGATGAAGGAAGTATATCGCACCATCGAAAAGGTGGCCAAAGGCGATTCCTCGGTAATCATTTACGGCGAAAGCGGCACCGGCAAAGAGTTGGTGGCGCGCGCCATTCACAAAGCCAGTCCCCGTGCGGGGCGCGCGTTCATCCGCGTCAATTGCGGAGCGTTGGCGGAGGGGGTGCTGGAATCGGAGCTGTTTGGCCACGAGCGCGGCGCGTTCACCGGCGCGCTCAAACGCAAAAAGGGCCGCTTCGAGCTGGCGCACCACGGCACGATTTTTTTAGACGAAATCGGCGACATTCCGCTGCAAACGCAGGTGAAGCTTTTGCGGGTGTTGCAGGAAAAGGAATTTGAGCGCGTCGGCGGCGAGGAGACGCTGCAGGTGGACGTCCGCATCATCGCCGCCACCAACAAAAATCTCAAAGAGGAAATCGCGAAGGGAACGTTCCGCGAAGATTTATACTATCGGTTGCACATCATTCCTATACACCTGCCGCCGCTGCGGGAACGCAAAGAGGACATCCCGCTGCTGACGGATTTTTTCATTGCCAAAATCCGCCAGGAGTTGAAGCTGCCGAAGCTGGCGATTGACGCCAGCGCCCGGGAAAAGCTGCAAACGTACGCCTGGCCTGGCAACGTGCGCGAGCTGGAGAACGTGCTGGAGCGGGCGGCGGTTTTGTGCGACGACCAGAACATTTCCGCCAGAGATTTGCCGCTGATGGTTGCGCAGCGGGAGGCCGCGGATTTTATCCCCTCCAACGGTTCGGATTTGAACCAAACCCTGGAATCGGTGGAACGGAAGCTCATCGAAAAAGCCCTGGCCGAAGCCGACGGCGTGAAAACCGAGGCCGCGAAACGGTTAGGCATCAAAACCAGCGCGCTGTATTATAAATTGGAAAAATACGGGCTGCTGAAATTGGCACGATAGTTGTTCATCTACGGCCTGACGTTTTAAAACATTATGAACAACTAAAGGCAAGAATATGAAAACCATAAAGCACATTTCAATAATTCTGATTCTGTCGGCGCTGTTCGGCGCTAATTTGCTGGCTCAGGAAATTGTGTCGTTGGAAAAGGAATTGGCGCGCCTGGATTCTCTGATTGAGCAGCAGAGTAATCTGCGCACTATTTTGATCCGCGATCTGGCTGCTTACGCCAAAGAAATTCAGGATTTGAAGGCGAAGGAAAGCCGCAGCTATTTTCAGCAGCAGCGGTTGGAACGCCTGCTGAAGGACTCGCAGGACGTCACCAGGAAAATCGAGAAGATCGACTCGCAAGTGCAGTCACTGCAGAATGCGTACGTGAAGAACGCCAATCGCCTGGTTTATCTTTACGATGCCGAGATCTCGAAGCGGCTGAAGCAGTTAGAGAATCAGAAGTTGGAGTCAACGCGACAGCGCGAGTTGCTGGCGGAGATCGAACGGCTGCGTTTGCGCGCCGAGGCGACGAAGGAGAAAATTGGCGAATCGAAGATTATGAACCTTAAAATTCCGCGACTTGCCATTGAAGCGGACGATTCCCCGAAACAGATCGAACAGAAAGCGGATCTCTTGAAGGATCAGGAGGATAAACTGCGCGCTACCGCTGCCCGCATCGAAAAGCAGACCGCGGACTTGAAGAAGGAGATGGAGTTGAAAAGTCGTATGAGCGATTTGATGACCGATCTCTCCGTGTTCGATCAACAGGAAGAGGCAATGGGCAACGTCAACACCTTCGATGTGCAGGACCTCACTGGCGAGGCTGGCGCTCCCACCTCCCCGGATGGCCAGTTCGGTAACGAGGCTGGCCGCGGGCAAATCGGCAAGGCTATTGAACAGAGTCTGATTTTCGGGCAAACGGACTTCGATTTTGGCACGCTTTCTCCCGAAGAATTGGAAGACGTGATCGCCAATTTGAAGAAACAGGAACAGCGGCTGAAGGCGCAGGCCGATAGCTTGGCGCGGCAAGCTGAGGCTTTTTATAAAGCCGCGAAGGAGAGCAAAAAGCCGCAGTAATGCGCCGGGGGTAATCGAAGTAATGGAGCAATGGAGTACTGGAGTGATGGATTTTTGAATAATGAGTCGAGAAGCAATCCCCGCGCTTCGGGATTGCATCTCAAAGCCGGACTTCGAGTTACATTACTCCAGCACTCCATTACCTCTCTGTATCTTTTAACAAAAGTAGGGTCTTACAAAATGCATCCGCAGCTCAATTCTTAATCAAAGAATTTAGGGTGGCACAAGACGGACTAAGACGTAATCTGACTTTTATTTTTTGTGTGGCGTTGTTAAGCGTGCCCGAGGAAGGAAGCGGGCAGACGGCACCGCCATGGCGGGTGAAGAACCGCTTGCAGACGAGCTATGAGTTCGACAGCAACATACGCGAGGTCCCCGCTTCGGATACGACCCGTGAGATTCGAGATTCCTCGGCGCGCTTTCTGTTTCAATCCCAGGCCACGCGCAACTCTCCCAAAACCCGCGTCGGCTTGATTTTCCACACGGGACTGCAGACCTTCTTGCAAAACGCAATCGAGAATAAACTCATTAACGAGGTGGAAATAGCGGGCAGCGCCAAGCTGTCGAAGATGGTGGTAGGCGCGCGCGGCTCCGGCCGGCTCAAACTTTATTTGAACGACAATCTCGATTACGTCAACGGCTTTGGCGAAATTTTTATTCAAACGCCGTTTTTCTCGAAGATTGCCAGCGAACTCGCTTATCAAGCCGCGGGCATCAACTATCAAAATTTTACCATTTTCGATTACTCCGATCATCAAATCAAATGGCAGATTTCCCGCAAGTTGACATCGACCATCGCCAGCAGCCTCGAGTTTTCGTTTCGGCAAATCCGCTACAAGCGCACGCTCAACTTCAACCCCAATGATCCGGCTTTTGGCCGTAAGCAAGAAGACGATAATTATAGAGTTTTCCTACAGCTAAATTACACCCAAAAATTTCTCATCAACTTGAGTTATTCGTTTATTCATAACGATTCCAACACACAAGGATTCAGCTACAACCGTCACCAAATTGTGCTCTTTTTTGGAACGCCGATGTTCGCGGGTGTCTGGCTGCGCGGCTATGGCGCGTATCAGAACAAGCATTACACCGAAGACTTTGTGCCGATGTTTCCCATCGACCTCGATACCGAACGTGAAGAGAGCAATTTTTTCATCGCCGATCTCTCCAAAGACTTCAACCCCGGGCTGACAGCACTGGTGCGGCTGGCGTATTATAACAACGAGTCCATTATTCGCAGCCGCTTTTACCGCAAATTTCTCGTCACCACGGGGTTTGATATTCGCTTTTAGCTGTAAAGCGACCAGACTGGTCGTTCGACAGTCGCCTCAGTTTTCTGATACTCTCCTCAAAAATCTGATAACCTACCCCAAGGAAGCAGCGTGTTTTTAGCCCTCGACTGCGCCCGGAGGGCTTCATTATTTCTGGCACATCCGTTGCTTGAATTACAGGCAAATTCTGTTGTATTCATTTCACGAGGTTTAAATATGAAATTCTACTTTCTGCTTTTGAGTATAGCACTCATGGTTTCGTCCTGTGATTTTCCATCTATCCTGAGTGAAGACGCCAGCAACGAGGAAAGCTCCACCCGCCACGATAGTGTTGCCGATACCCTGTTGGCCGTGCAAATTACTGGTAGCATTGCCGGCGTTCTGCAAAACTTGTTGGTGGATGAATCAGGCCTGGCGGTTTTCACCGATAACCAGCAAGGCAATCAGCAATGGACGGTGCAGCTTTCCGATGCCGAACTGCGGGAGTTGATCGACCTGTTTGCCCAAAATGATTTTCTCTCCCTGCGCGGCCCCTTTGTTGACCCGCGGGTCGCTGACGCCTTTTTTTACCGGATATTGTTTATTCAAGGTAATCAGAGAAACACGGTGTTCACCGATCGTTTTGGAGCGCCGGAGCCGCTTCAGCGCATCGTCGATGGCATGGTGGCGCTGAAGAACCGCGTCACTGAAAATGGGCTGAGTCTGAAATTGGATGTCAAGCCACTGGCTGAGGATCACAAGTTTGACTTGACGCTCATTGTTACTAACGTCAGTAATGGGCCGATCGATTTGCGTTTCAATTCCAGTCAGATATTTGATTTTTACGTCCGTCGCCCATCCACTGAAAGCTCGTTCAATCAGTCGGGTGGGTTTTTGTGGCATTGGTCGAGCGATAAAGTTTTCGCGGCGGTGCTTTCGAGCATTTCGCTGCTGGCAGGCGAGAGCCTAGCCTACCAAGTCACCTGGGATGGGCGCGATAATGCCGGCAATGTTCTCACGGGCGAAGTGTTGATCGGCGCCACGTTGAAATCCGTGCCCGGCGGCAGCGCTGTCGAGCAGATCGTCAAGTTATAGGGGGCGTGGAAAAATTAATGGGTTGACTTTTTCAACTGCCTCATAGCCTTAGATTTTGAACTGAATCATTTTTGGTATGCTTATGTTGAGTGTTTATCCAGCCAGCGCTTTAAAAACTCGTCAGCAACCATTGGCAGCCGTTTACTTTCCGGCGCATGTTGGCAATCAATGGGCCTACCAGAATTTTGAGCGGGATTTCAAATGGTTCCTCAAAGTGGTGGGCGTCAAAACCATCAATGAAAAAGAATATTTTGTCTTTGAACGCAGCTTTGAAAACAGTGCGTATCGCGACACCAACTATTACCGCGTTGAGGGAAGCCAGGTGTTGGTTCATCACTTTGGCGAGGATTACGTGCTCGTCGATTTCGATCGCGTGCCGCCGGATAGCTGGAATAGTTACGGCGTTATTAGAGGCACGCTCCTGAATTCCGGATCAATAGCCTCGGCACCCGCCGGCGCATTCAGCAACTTGTATGAAGTCAAATTTGAAGTTCAAGACAACGTCGGCAGCGAGTGGCTATGCAAATATGCGCCCGGGGTCGGGATGGTGGAGTACCGCTCTGCCAGCGGCACCTCGAAACTGATCGAAGCCTCTGTGAAGGGCAAATATTTTCCGCATGGGCAGGGAGGGGCTTCTTTTTCCAATGACGTCAATTAAAAGCAAAGCTCACGCAAAGCCGCAAGGGATCGCAAAGGTGATTTTTTAGTTTTTTTCTCTGCGTTAAGTTTGCGACTCTGAAACTGACATGAGCCGTTATCTTTCTCAAAATTACTTCAAGTCATGAGGAGGCGGTATGCGCCTGAAAACCTGTTTGTCGCTGTTTCTGTTGTTCAGTTTTGCCGTTTCAAATTTTGCAAAGAGTTCCAACCCCAATTTTAATCAACTCAAAAAAGAACAAATCATCCGCTCAATCAATCTGCTGCGCGCGGCCCATAAGCAACCCGCGATTACGTTTGAAGGTATTTACAAACAGGCGCAGACTGCCGGCCTGAACAAAATCGCTGGCGGTGGATCGATTGCTGGCGTCATTTCGGGCGTTTCCGAGCGTTATATCTATTCAGCGTCGGTAGTGGCCTGGCGCAGCGATGCGGAGCTTGCGGACAGCACGGGCACCAGCACCGCCTATTTCGGAAAAGTCGAACCCAATGGCCGTTACGTGATTCACGAATTGGAACCGGGCGACTACTACGTGCTGGCGTTAGCCGATACGTACGTCCCGAAATTCTACAACAACGTCACCGATTTCAGCGACGCCACCACGGTGCCGGTGCGCGAAGGCGAAACTACTGGCGGCGTCGATTTCTTCCTCGAACAAATCAATTCCGGACGCGCCAGCCTTTCCGGCAAAGTGACCGCGCAGTTCGACGGTCACCCGATCGCCCGCGCTTACGTCAATGTGTTCTCGCCGGACAACCCTTTCTTCTACGGCTGGACCGAAACCCGCGATGACGGCACCTACGAAATTACCGGCATGAAATCCGGAAAATATTATGCCTACGTTTGGGCCGACGGCTATTTGAACGAATACTACCAAGAAGCGGCTACGTTCGATGCGGCCGATGCCATCGACGTGGTGGAGCCGAATCACTACGACGGCATCGACTTCACCCTCAGCCGCGGCGGCATGATCTCCGGCGTTGTCACCACGGTGACTGGCAAACCGCTCTCCGGCATTTATGTGCAGGCCTACACCGACTTTCGCCCCGATGGCACCATTCCGCAGCCCGACTCTGGAGTTGGCGTGGTTTATGGCTACGGCTCAGCGATTACCGATGAAAGCGGATTTTACCAAATCGTCGGTTTGCCGGCGGGCGACTATATCGTCTCCGCGCAAATGTGGAATCAATGGTTTTATTTGATTGAGTACTACGATAACGTCACCGACATCAATGAAGCTATTGCCGTGGTAGTGGAAACCGAAGTGGAAACTCCCGGCATCGATTTCGATCTCGACGTGCCCACCACTTTCGGGACCATTTTTGGAAAAGTGGTCGATGCCAACGATGATCCCATTGCCGGCGCCGTGGTGCAAGCGCATGCGCCGTTCGATTGGTCGAGCGGTGGCGTGCAGGTATGGGCTTATGGCTACACCGATCATCGCGGCAATTACACCATTGACAATTTGCCCGATGGCGAATACCTGGTTTCCGCGTACGCACAAGTGGGCTGGCAGTATGTCAATCGCTACTGGCCAGATGCCGAAACTCCCGAAGAGGCCATGTCGGTGATAGTGAATGGCGCGACTGATCGCCAGCCCACGAATTTTAAGCTGCCCATCCGTCCCGGCACCGCGAGGATTTCCGGGCGCGTGCTGCGCCACACCGGCGAGCCAATCCTGTATGCTTACATTCAACTCACCTCCGCTGACGCTACCCTCGATCCGGCCAATGGTGCGACTTCGTCGATCTGGGCTTATGCCAGCACCGACAGCAACGGCAGCTATCGCATCCAGGGGCTGCCCGCGGGTGAGTACGTCGCCTACTCGCAATATTGGGAGAACCAGAATTTCGCGCAGCAGTGGTTCGATCACAAAGACAGCCGCAGCGAAGCTACACTCATCGTATTAGCCGATGGCGCTCAGCGCGATGACATCAACTTCGATCTCACGCTGCGGCCGTATTACGGCGCAATTGCCGGCACCGTCACCGACGAAGTGAACGGCGCGCCAATTGCCCGCGCCTACGTGGAGATTACTCCCATCGGGTTCAATTACTTCGAAGATGGACTGGCTCGCCCGAGTATTTGGCCGGGATTTTGGTGGCCCTATCACGCCATCACTAATGAGTTTGGCAATTATCAAGTTGAGTGGCTGCCACAGGGCGAGTATTATGTTTCGGTTTATTCGAACGGCGCGTTCGAGTATTTTGAAAATGCGCCGGTGCCGGAGTTGGCTGCGAAAGTGAAAGTAGTCGGCGGTGAAACCACCGCGGTCAATTTTGCGCTCACTCCCCGTGATGAAGGGGATGGCGTCATCTCCGGCACCGTCACCGATGAATGGAACAGCGGCGCGCTGCAAATAGCCATGGTCATTGCCCGGCCAGTGGCGACGCCGGCGGTTTTCCCTGATTCCGAAAAATTTTTCAACACCATCACTCAAACCGATGGCAGCTATGAATTGACCGGCCTGCCCGCCGGCGATTATTACCTCTTCAGCTTCGCACCGGGCTATATTGGCGAATACTACGACAATGTTTATGATCCCTCCGAGGCCAAAGTAATCGCCGTTGTTGAAAACCAGCCGGTGACCGGCATCGATTTCGCGCTTTCGCCGATTCTGTGGCTGCGCGGCTGTCCGGAATGCGACCTGGCCGCGCCGGGCGCAAGCGGCGGCGCGCAGGTGTTCGGCAAAGTCACCGATGGCAACGGCAAACCGATCCGCAGCGCCACGATTTATTTGTTGAACGATACGGAGAAGGCGGTGTCATTTGCACAGAGCAACGCCGAAGGCTTGTACGAATTGCACAGCGTGCCGCCCGGCCGCTACCGCGCGAAAGCCACACATCTGAATTTTAAGGGCGAGTTCAACAACGGCGTCGCCAACTTTGCCGATGCCCAGGTGATCGAAGTCGGCTATGGCGCGCTGGAGATCAACTTCGTGTTGGATTCGGTCACCAGCGTGGAGGATGAGCCACCGGTGCCAACAGCCATCGAGCTGTACGGCAATTACCCGAATCCGTTTAATCCCGAAACCCTCATTAAGTTTGGATTGCCAGCGGAGATGACGGTGCGGCTGCGCATCTTCAACCTATTGGGACAGGAAGTGCGCACACTCGAGGGCGGACGATTGGCGGCAGGCCAACACGCCATCCGCTGGGACGGCCGCGATCTCTCCGGCGCGGTGTTGCCGAGCGGCATCTATTTCTACACACTCGAGGCCAACGGCCAGTTGCGCGCCGTGCAAAAGATGATGTTGCTGAAGTGACTGTCTCGCTTGCTGGTGAAACCGTTGAAATGGTGGGTTGATTTGAGTGCACAAGCGGGGCTGCGGTCCCCGTGTAGAACCGAAGCAAAGCTTCAGCATCCAATCCATGACTAGCGGATCATGAAGAATAGGCTATCTAAAATTTTTGCGTTCAATCTAATAATATTTTGGGCCGGCGGCTGCAACCTCTTCGACGAAGAGAAGCCGCCGGACCTCGTTAACCAACTCGGCATTATCAAGCAGATCGGAATTCGCGAGAAGCAATTTGTCATTTATGCTAACGCCGACACGACCATCGCCTATTTGCCAACGCACACTTTGCCGGAGCCATTCCGCAAGCCTGGCTTGCCAGTCATCTTTAGCGGCAACTTGCCAAGCCTTAATCCGCTTGATGATGGCCGCTACCTGCCGCTTGAGGTCACGGCGATTGCCACCTTGAACATGCGCGCCAAAAGTAGGTGGCAAATCTTCGCGAGTTTTTGGAGGTGAAGTAAAATGAGGCGCCCAAAAATTTGCGTGGTTTTGTTGTTGAGTTCAGGGTTGATTTATTGGGCGTGCGATCACGCTCCAACCGCGCCGGAAACCGCGGGCCTCGGCTATTTTCCCCTGCAAGTCGGCAACCGCTGGACCTATTCGTTGACCTACCCGTCCGGCACTTACTGGCTCAAGCACGAAATTGTCGGAATCACCACCATCGGCGCGCACGATTATTTCGTTTTCCGCCGCACGTTTGATCTGGCGGTCCAACCCGATACCACCTACTATCGCACCGACGGTCGCGGTCGCGTTTTCATCAACTGGCAGGGCCAGGATGCGCTGTACATCGACTTCAACCGCGGCGTGGGCGAAAGTTGGGAAAGTTACGGGGAATACATCGCCAAAATCAACAAAAGAAATTTTCAGTCGAAGGTTCCCGCGGGCCGTTTCCAAAACAGCATCGAAGTGTTTTTTGATTACCCGCCGGCCATCGATGATGAGCTTTGGGAAGTGTACGCCCCGGGCGCCGGGCGCGTGGAGATCCGCGGGCAAATTGGCATCATTCAATTGCAGTCCGCGGTGGTGAATGGGGTGGAGATCAATTAGTATCATCACAGCAGAGAGGTTTCAATGAAGTTGCTCAGATTTATATTATTGATGGCAGGTTTGTTGGCGGTCATTTTTTCTTGTCAACACACCTTCGAACCGAAGCACGTTGAACTTGAACCGCTGAAAATTCCAGAGCCTTTTGACGGCCAGTTGACGGTAAGCATCGAGGGTCGGGAGTATCATCTATATCTTTTCGCCAACCCAAATGGATACCAGGAAGGTGAGCTCGTTCTAAGAGGTTCGGCTGCTGAGTGGGATCGGACTTTGATGTTAACCTTCCAACTGGCGCCTAAAGGCCGGGTTGCCATCAATCAGCAAATGACGGGGTACTGGGACTTGGGACTTTGCATTCCGTTTCGGCGATATCTCCTGGATACGGGTTATCCCAATCGAGTGGAGATTGAAAGTTATGATAAGAACAGCGGAGAGTTGCGCGGAATCTTCAACCTCCGAGTAAAAAATGAGGAAGCGCCCTTTGATAAGATCGAGTTCACCAACGGACGTTTTCGGACAAACATTAATCCATTCGCATTTGAATATTGTATCGAAGGATGAAGTTCGTTTGAGTTAAAATCAGCGTTGGTGAACGGGGTAGAGATTGAATCATTCATTAGCGAGGTCAGGATGCAATGAAAAAGAGTGGGCTAATTATAATAGGATCAGCGATTGTATGTCTTCCCGCTTCGTTTTCATTTTCGCAATCCAAATTTCAAATTGAGTTCGGCGGCGGGTACGTGATCAATCTGTCTCAAAACCGCAAGCTTGGCAATTACGGCAACGGCTGGGGCGTCCATTTGGGCGGCGCGTTTTCGTTGAACCGCTCCATCGCACTTACTGCAGGTTTTGATTACCAGCGCTACCCGTTTGACGTCGAGCCGCCGATTTTTGAGCTGCGATCAAACAAAGCTCAAGCGCAAAACGATGGGCGCGATGCTCAGGTTTATAACCTCTTAATTGGAACGAGATTGATAAGTCCGGGAAAGATCGTCTCTCCATTTATCAGCGTGTTGGGCGGTGTGGCGTTTGAGCAGCTTCAGGAGAGATTTCCTGTCGTCATGCCAGCAGATGATGGCCGCCCGCAATTCCACAAAAATTTCTCGGAAGGCTGGATCGCCATCGGCCTGGGCGCGGCGCTTCCCATCCGCTCCAATTTAAATTGGCTGATCGAGGGAAGATTCGCCACCAGCTACCACAGCAACGACGTGCTGCCGATGATGTCGTCGCTGCAGCTTAAGTTTTAAAATTTCTACCAGACGGCTGGAGGAAAAAGTAATGGCAAAAGCAACAAACAGTTTTTGGAAACGCTTATTTCGTTGTGAGATTGTCTCGATCCTGATATTTCTGGTTGGCTGCTCCAGCAATTCCAATCCGTTTGAAATCATCGCCGGAATAGACGGCGAGCTCACCATTGTGAACGCCACCGGCACAGCCATCTATTTTGCCGCCTTTGAGCGCGGCAGTTTGGCTTCCATTCTTATTAGACTTCAAAGTTGCCCGGACGATCCGAATCGCATCCCGCCCTTTCAGCAACGTTCGCTGGTGGTGAATGAAATTTGGGAATATGAACCCGGAGACGAAGCGGTGTTGTTTTGGTGGCAGGCCGGCAAGGAGAAAAAAGAAAACGGCTGTTATGAAGCCGTGCGGATTTCGAGCATGATTTTGAGTGCGGAGCAGTTGCTTTTTCCGGCCTCTAAAATCGTCATTAGAGGTTTTGCAGAAGGGGACTAAGATGAACTCGAAGGGTACTTTTTAGGAGTAATGATATGAAAAAAGTCGCGTTGCTTGCGCTCGTGCTCTTCTGTGCTTGTGAAGGTATTTTGAGTCCAGTGAACTTGGATGAACCATTTTTTTTGAACTTCGGCGAGAAGGTTTTAACGCCAGACAACCTGTGCATCGAATTTCAACAAGTGCTGGAGGAGTCGCGCTGTCCCAGCGATGCGATTTGCGTCTGGGCGGGCCGCGCCCGCATTGGGCTGCTGCTGCAAACGGCCGCGGATTCTGTTCAGGTGGAGCTGGCCATTCCCGGATTCGTTGCTCAGTCGGATACCCTCGCCCATCAACCCGTTGATACGATTGGATATCGCATCACGCTGTTGCAATTGGATCCGTATCCGCAATCGGATCGCCAACCGCGCGATTCTGATTATCGCGCGCTTTTAAAAATTTCAAGACTTGTGAGGTGATTTTGCTATGATGAAAAAAATGACATTCTTCGCGCTGTGTCTTCTGACCCTGCTTTTGACGCGCTGCATCCACCAGCAAAATCCGGTGGCGCCGGAAGCCCGCGAATTAACGGCACTTGAAAAAAGTCTGGTGGCGTCCGACAACAAATTCGGGTTGAAGTTGTTCAACGAAATCAACCGGCAGGAAGACGCGGACAAAAACATTTTCATCTCGCCGCTGAGCGTGTCGATGGCACTGGGCATGACCCTCAACGGCGCTGCCGGCGAAACCCAGGCGGCAATGGAACAGACGCTGGAATTCACCGGCATGACCACAGACGACATCAACCAAACCTATCGCAGCTTGATTGACTTGCTCACCAACCTCGATCGCAAAGTCACGTTTGAGATTGGCAACTCCATCTGGTACCGCGAGGGCATGGCGTTCGAGCAAACTTTCATCGATGTTAACAAGCAATTTTTCGACGCGGTGGTGCGCGCGGTGAATTTCAACGATGCGGAAGCCGCCGCGGCGCTGATGAACGCGTGGGTGAAGGATAAAACCCACGGCAAAATTTCGGAGATCGTCAAACCCGATGCGATCGATTGGAATACCGTGATGTTCCTCATCAACGCCATTTATTTCAAAGGCACGTGGACGTTCGAGTTCAAAAAAGAAAACACCCGCGATGACCAGTTCACGAAATTAGACGGTTCGCCAATTCCCTGCAAGATGATGAACATGACGGGCACGCTGTCATACTTTGAAAACGATTTGTTCCAGGCCGTGGATTTGCCGTACGGCGACAAGCTGTTTAGCATGACCATCTTTCTTCCCAAACTTCCCCTCGATGTCAACGCGCTGCTGGCGGAGTTGACTCAGGAGAATTGGGATGCCTGGCTAAGCAGTTTTGTCGATCGTACTACGGAGCTGCAATTTCCGAAATTCACGCTTGAATATGAATTGACGATGAACAACGTTCTGAAAGCGCTGGGGATGGAAATTGCTTTCAGCGGCGCTGCCGATTTCACCCGCATGTACGCACCGGGCGGTCTTTATATCGACGAAGTCATCCACAAAACGTTTGTGAAAGTCGATGAAGAAGGCACGGAAGCCGCGGCGGTGACGTCGGTGGAAGTCGCGGAAACGTCGGTGCCATCGTATCCGCTCATGCGCGTGGACCGTCCGTTCCTTTTTGTGATTCGCGATCATCATTCCGGCGCGATTCTTTTTATGGGCAAAATTGTGGAGCCAAAATTATGAGGTTCGGCTTCTTAATCGTTAAGATTTCGATGACGAAGGTTTTCCTCGGTTATTATTTTGTCGCGGCGATATTCCTGGTGTCCACCGCCTGCGATTTCAGCAACCCTTGGGATTACTCCCATCCGGCGCACATCGCTTACACCATCAGCGGCGGATTCGGGGGCATTCACGTGCAAACTACAATTGATGAAAACGGTCAGGCCGAACTTAGCCACAGGTACTACCCTCAAAAATTTGTTGTTCATTATGAGCTGACGCCAGTGCAACTGGATAGTCTCAAAGACGCATTTGACCAGGCGGACTTCATCGCGCTGCGCAGAAAGTATGAGCCGAAGCATCCCATAGCGGATGGATTTTTCTATGCCATTTCTTACACCTCAGATGGCGCCACCAAAACCGTAGAGGTTGAAGATGGCGCCGATTATCCGAAGAAATTGAATGTTCTTTTGAGCGAGCTCCACCGAGTCAACGGAATGATTCTCGAGAACCCGGATTCTGGCACCCTGCTGATTTATCAGAGTTTTGCCATTCATATCTGGCCATTTTCAGAGGCCATCAAGCTGGGGGATCATTCCGGTGAAAGAATTTATTTCAATAACACCGAACAGTACCGTCAGATATTCAATTATCTGGATCAACTCGATAGACAGGTTTCGCTCTATGAGATTGTTTTTTGGGAAGGCGATTCGCTTTTTACCCTTGGCTTATCCCGCCAAGGCCCGACTTTCGAGGAAAACATCGGCAGTTATTTTCAGGTGTGGGGCATTCCAATTCGATATTGGCCAATGGAATTTGGTTTTGCTTTGAGCGATATTCCGGAAACGGGTCGGGTTCTCACTGCTCTGAATTACAAATTGGTGCGGCGGCTTTTAAATGACTACCGGGTTTACCCGCAGCTTTTTATTTTTGATGAATTGCGAGACGGCGGCAAAGCAGTGACGCTAGTGTTGGTTAGCGGGAGGCCGGAAAATATTTAGATTCTGATTAGAGGCAATTTATGAGAACAACCAATATTTGCCTTTCCATTTTGCTTGGCTTCTCCGGATGCTTGCTCGACTCTGGGGAGAGGCTGCCAGAGCCCGTTCCAGTTCCTGCTTATTTAATTAAGAGCGCGGCTGTTTCTGGGCGAAGCGTTTCTTTTATTGTGCGATGTGGCCTTCCCGAACCTTGTTGGGAATTTGTTCGAACTGAGCGCACGATCTCCGGAACTGAGATAAATTTCAAAATTATTGCGAAGAGAATTAACAATGATCCTTGTATTGCAGTAATATCAAGTTTAGATGCGCCAGCAGGCATTACCGTTCCGTCGCCCGGTACCTACACATTTCGGTTTTGGCCGTTCGACAGCACCGGGGTAGATACGACGATGGTGATTCAATGAGTTTCAGAATATGCACATCAGCGATAGACTTACTGGTTGAACATGAAAAATAAATTACTCTTAGGTTGGATACTGGCTTTACTTCTGAGCTGCGACCAACCTGCTTTCTTCCAATTCCACGACGGCCTCCTCAGCGAATTTTATCTCACCGATCCCGCCGGCCAGCAGACCACAACGTTTGAAGTGGGACAGGATGTGACCTTCAATTATTCTCTGCAAAATTTGACCGGCAAAGATCAGCCGTTCACCAATCCCGACACCGGCCCGTTTGTCACCTTTGAGCTTTATCGCGAGGGTCTGCTGGTGGGAACTTCCGACGACGGCTTCGCTTACGCGACCGTGATTGTACGCGGGACGTTGCCGGCGTCCCAAAAGTTGGTTCATATTTACAACTGGCATTCCGTGGTGCAGCACAGCCTGCTGCCGCCGGGCCGCTACACCGCCTGGGCGAAGCCGCGGCTGCGGTTTGATCGTCTTGAAACTCCCGAGCCGCAGCGAATTGATTTCGAGGTGATCGGCGATGCCGGTCCGGATGAGAATTTTGTGATCATCACCGAGCAGCCGCCGGATTCGCTGCAGCTCGATCCGTTTCATCTGCAATCGCTTTCCATCTCCGGCGACACATTGACGCTGGCCATCACCCACGGCGGCGGCTGCGCCGAGCACGACTACGCGCTGTTCATGAGTCCCGCCGCGTTTCTGGAATCGTATCCGGTGCAGGCCAATCTCTATTTGCGCCACGAAGACCACGACGACCCCTGCGATGGCCTGATCAGCGCCGCGCTGAAGTTCAACCTGCGGCCGGTGGCGGAGTTGTATCGGCACTTTTACGGGCGGAAGGACGAGATCATCATTAATGTCTTTGAGTTTTATGAAACGGCGCCGTCTGGAAAACTCAGCGCAAGCTATTTTCCTGAGTAACATCACCGCTAAAAAATTAGGCTTTAGAGGGTTTAGGGATGGCGCCAGTTGAGCTGGCCGAAGTCGAACTCTTAAAGAGAGTATAAAGTGTTGGTTTCGTAAAAACATATTTAATCTGTTTGTTAAAGTCAAACTGTTTTTTGAAATCTCACAGGCTTTGCAGAGCACTCCTTACCAGGGGAGATTTGAAAGCCCCCCGCTGGTTTGTCCCGCCCCATTTCTCCCGTTGACATTTACCCAAAAATGTTTTAAATTGCCGCCCGTTGGTTCGATAAACCGCACGGCGCCAACTCAGCAAATGGCTATTTTTCGAACGCTTTAAGTAGCCATTTTTAATTTCAACTACGAATGGACGCGAATCAACGCTAATGCTGGTAACTTTGAACCTTTACTCAAATGAAGCGGATTGTTGGATTAATGGATCATTGGATCAGTGTGATCTGCTTTTTCATTAATCCATTGATCCAAAAATCCATTGATCCACTATGCAGATTGGCGCTGTAATTTAAGCTGAAACAAAACGAAGGGTACACCAATCATGTCCGAAGAAACTGTCTCTCAATTTTTACAGGCCAACAGTTACAACGGCGATACCGACATGGAAGAAACCGCCGAGTGGCTGGAGGCGCTGGAAGATATCATCGAAATTAAGGGGGAAGACCGTACCCGCTTTCTCCTCAAAAAATTAGTTGAACGCAGCTACCAGGAAGGCGTGCGGCTGCCGTTTTCGGCCAACACGCCGTACATCAACACCATTTCTGTTGAGCAGCAGCCGCCGTTCCCCGGCGACCGCGTGCTGGAGCGCCGCATCAAAAGCTTGATTCGCTGGAACGCCATGGCGCTGGTGGTGCGCGCCAACAAGCACTATCCGGGTATTGGTGGGCACATTTCCACCTACGCCTCGGCGGCCACCCTCTACGAAATCGGCTTCAACCATTTTTTCCGCGCCCGCGGCCAGGATTTTGACGGCGACCAGATTTTCTTCCAGGGGCACGCTTCGCCGGGCATTTACGCCCGCGCCTTTTTGGAGGGGCGAATCAGCGAGACGCAAATGGAAAACTTCCGCCGCGAGTTGGCAGCAGGCGGCGGGCTGTCGTCGTATCCGCATCCCTGGCTGATGCCCAATTTCTGGGAATTTCCCACCGTGTCAATGGGGCTTTCGCCCATCACCGCGATTTATCAGGCGCGCTTCAATCGCTATCTGAAAGATCGCGGCATTAAAGAAACTGAGAACAGCCACGTGTGGGCGTTTTTGGGCGACGGCGAAACCGACGAGCCGGAAGCCCTCGGCGCCATCACGCTGGCTTCCCGCGAGCAGTTAGATAACTTGATTTTCGTCATCAACTGCAACTTGCAGCGGCTCGATGGCCCGGTGCGCGGTAACGGCAAAATCATCCAGGAGTTGGAGCGTATTTTCCGCGGCGCCGGCTGGAACGTCATCAAAGTGATCTGGGGCAGTGATTGGGATGCGTTGTTGGAACAGGATACTCACGGCCTGTTGGTGCAGCGCATGAACGAAGTGGTGGATGGCCAGTATCAAAAGTACACCGTCGAATCGGGAGATTACATTCGCCGCGACTTCTTCGGCAAACATCCGGAGTTACTGAAGATGGTGGAAAATCTCAGCGATGAACAATTGCAAAAACTGAAGCGCGGCGGCCACGACCCGGTGAAGGTCTATGCCGCGTACAAAGCAGCCATCGAAACGCAGGGCCAGCCCACGGTGATTTTGGCGAAGACCATCAAAGGCTACGGTTTGGGCGAAGCCGGCGAGGGCAAGAACATCACCCATCAACAAAAAAAGTTGAACGAAGAGGAGTTGAAATCTTTCCGTGATCGCTTTGATATTCCCATCCCGGATTCGAAAGTGGAAGAAGCGCCCTTTTACCGCCCGCCGGAGAATAGCGAAGAAATCCAATATTTGCTGGAGCGCCGCCGCGCGCTGGGTGGTTTTGTGCCGCAGCGCAAAGTCTATTCTGTGCCCCTGGCTGTGCCCGGCCTCGACTTTTTTGACGAATTTATGAAAGGCTCGGAGCGCGAGGTTTCCACCACTATGGCCTTTGTGCGCATGTTGACGCTGCTGCTCAAGCACCCAACCGTCGGCAAGTACGTCGTGCCCATCGTCCCGGACGAAGCGCGCACCTTCGGCATGGAGTCACTCTTCCGCCAGTTCGGAATTTACTCGCACGTGGGCCAAATGTACGAGCCCGTGGACGCCAACACCTTCCTTTATTACAAAGAAGCGAAAGACGGCCAGATTTTAGAGGAAGGCATCACTGAAGCCGGCTCGATGGCGTCGTTCACCGCGGCGGGAACCTCGTATGCTACCCACGGCATCGATATGATCCCGTTCTTCATTTTCTATTCGATGTTCGGCTTCCAGCGCATCGGCGATTTGATCTGGGCGTTCGGCGACCTGCGCGGCCGCGGCTTTTTGCTTGGCGCGACTTCGGGACGAACGACGCTGAACGGCGAAGGCTTGCAGCACGAGGACGGCCACAGTCACGTTTTGGCCAGCACGATTCCTAATTTGCTGACGTATGATCCCACTTTTGCTTATGAAATTGCGGTGATCGTTCAAGACGGTCTGCGGCGGATGTACCACAATCGCGAAGATATTTTTTATTACATCACGCTCGGCAACGAAAATTATCCGATGGCCGCGATGCCCAAAGGGGTGGGGGAGGGAATTCTCAAAGGGCTGTACAAATTTTCGACGATGCCGGACAAAGGCAAAAACGGCAAGCCGCTCCCGAAGGCGCACATCTTCGGCAGCGGCTCGATTTTGAACGAAGCCATTCGCGCGCAGAAAATTTTGTTGGAGAAATTCGACGTTTCCGCCGACGTTTGGAGCGCCACCAGCTATAAAGAGTTGCGCCGCGACGCCCTGGCCGCAGAGCGCTGGAATATGCTCCATCCCACAGAAAAACCCCGGAAGCCGTACATCACGCAACTTCTCGAAAAGGAGGAGGGGCCGTTTGTGGCGGCCTCGGATTATATGAAATTGGTTCCGGACATGGTTGCGCGCTGGGTGCCCGGCGGGCTCTATTCCCTCGGCACCGATGGCTTTGGCCGCAGCGACACCCGCGAAGCCCTGCGCCGCTTCTTCGAGGTGGACGCCGAGTGCATCGCGGTTGCGGTGCTGCACCAGTTGGCGCAGCGCGGTGCCATCAAGCCGGCGGCGGTGCAAAAGGCCATCAAAGATTTGGGCGTCGATGCGGAGAAAGCGGATCCGGTGGTTTCGTGATGCCCTTTACTGCGTGAGCGCGGCTCACGCAGTCCAAAAGTAGCTTTGTACTGACTACAATTT